>JAQGMS010000302.1 GCA_028292245.1 Ramlibacter sp. | reverse complement strand
CACCATGCGAATCCTGATGGTGACCCGCGAGACCGCCGAGGACCGGCGCTACGGGATCGGCAAGAGCCTCGCGCCGTTGTTCGAACCTTTGCGGGCGCTGGGAGCCGAGGTGCGCTATTTCTGCCAGGAGGACATGCCCGCCGCAGCCGCGAGCGAGCGCGCGAAACAGCTGGAGCGGCTGGCTCGCTGGCCCGGGTTCCGGGGCCGTCCCCACCGTTTGAACCTGGCCCAGGCCTGGGTCGAGCGGCTGCACGTGGGCTTGGCGGCGGCCCGTGTCGCGGCGCGCGAAGGCTACACCCATGTGCATGCGCACGACCCATGGTTGGCTTGCGGCGTGGCGCTAGGCCTGCTCTTTCAGGGCGCTCGCAAGGTCCGGTGGGGTTTGACGCAGCACGGCTTCGGCTCGTACAGCCACGCCACGCACGAAGACGGCCTCGAACAAGGGCCCTCGGCGCAAGGATGGATGCGGCGCATCGAGCGCGCCATCACTGCGCGCGCCCACTGGGTGATATCGCCTACCGCTGCCGCACTGGCCCAGACCGCACGCGACCTCGGCCTGGCCCGCATCCCCGCGAACTGGCATCACGTGCCGCATGCCCGGCCTGACCTCGGCACCGCCGACGCCTCGCGCCGGCAGGACGCGCGCCAGGCGCTGGGCTACAGCGACTCCGATCTCGTGGTGCTCGCCGTCGGCCGGCTGGTGCCGCTCAAGTGTTTTGACCGCGTGGTGCGCGCCTGCGCTGAACAAGCGGATTCGCGGCTGCGCCTGCTGTTGCTTGGCGCCGGCGACACGACCGGCTTGCGCAACTTGGCGCGCGAGCTGAATTTCGAGACACAGCTACGGATCGAGGTAGCGCAGGACGTGGCGCCCTACTTCCACGCCGCCGATATCTATGTCAGCGCCTCCAGCACCGAATCGTTCGGCATGGCCAACCTCGAGGCGCTGTGCGCCGGGGTGCCGGCCATCTGCAGCTGCGTGGGCGGCGTGCCGGAAGTGGTCGCCGACGGTGGCTGGCTGGTGCCCAACGACATCCCCGTGCTCACGCGCGCGCTGGGCAGCCTGGCCGCCGACGCACAATTGCGCGAGATGTGGTCGCGCCGCGGCCTCGCTCGCGCCTCGCAATGGCCCACCGCCCAGCAGATCGCAGAAAAGTATGTGGCGATTTATCAAAAGCCTTAGCAAGCCGGCTGCGCAGCCGAACCAGCTGCCGCCGCAATTGGATCTGTCGCCGGCGCGCCGGGTGCTGGTGATCGCGCCCCATCCGGACGACGAGACCCTTGGCTGTGGTGGCACGCTGGCCCGGCTCGCTCGTTCGGCCGATGTCCATTTGCTGTTGGTAACGAACGGAGATGGCGGCGGTGGCCTGCCCGCCGACACCAGCGCGAAACGCAAGGCCGAAATGAGCGCGGCCGCGCGCACGCTCGGCATCGCCAACTCCGTGCTGCACCTGGACGAGCCGGATGGCAAGTTCGCCGACTCGCCGGCCTATCGCAGCGCCCTGTCCGCCGTCGTGCAGCGGATCGATCCAAACTGGGTCTTCCTGCCATGGCTGAACGACACGCACCCTGACCACGCGCGCATCTCGCGGGCCAGCTCGGAAGTGCTGAGGCGCAGCTCCGTAGAGTCCCTGCTGTATTACGAGACCTGGACGCCGGTGCCGGCCACTCACGTGGTCGACATCACCGAGACGCTGGAAATCAAGAAAGCGGCGTTGCAGTGCCACGCAACGGCGCTGCAATACGGCAACTACATGGATGCGATGCTCGGGCTCAATGCGTATCGGGCGCTCTACCTGCCGCCCGGGACCCGGCGCTGGGCCGAGGCATTCGCCGTCACCGGCGCGAAAAAGAACGACTTGCTCTGAAAGCGCCGGGACTGTCGGCTAGGCCACGCCATGGCCAGCATGGATTCGCCAGCGATGCGGCAGGTCGACCAGCCCAGGCTCCGGCCGCGTCTCGTCCACCGACAGCAGGGCGATGCGAGGGGCCTCGGTGTACAGGTGCAGCGCGTTCTCGTTGCCGAGGTAGGCGCCGATGTGATAGTCGCCCTTGCGCAGCGCCAGCGACTCGAACTCGATGACGGCAGTTCCCTTGCCCTGCTCGTCTCGCACCAGCACCACGCCATCGGTTCGCGAAACCACGCTGCTCAGGATCATCGTGTTGGAAAGTTCGAAGGTGATGCCCGCCGTGGGCACCGGCAACGCCGGGTCCGAATCGAACTCGATCGCCACGCGCAGCGTGCCCTGGCCCGGCGACATCTTGGTGCTGGTGAAAGGCACGCCGTCGAGCGACGTGACGACCCGTGTGATGCGCGCATGGCCCGGCGTGGCCGTGATGACCGGAACCGGCGGCGCAGCCTGCGCTTCCGGAGCCGCTGCGGCAATCGCGGCGACATCGGCGGCCGCGACCACCGGCGCCTGTCCGCCATCGCCCGCCAGGAACAGCGTGTAATCGCGGATCACCGCGTGGGGCGCGCCGATGCCCATGACCTTGCCCTGGTGCAGCCACATCACGCGGTCGCAGAAAGCCTCGACCTGGTACAGCCCGTGCGAGCAGAACAGGATGGTCGTGCCGCGCTCCTTCATGGCGAGGATGCGGTCGAACGACTTGCGCGCAAAGCCGCCGTCGCCCACCGACAGCGCTTCATCGACCACCAGGATGTCGGGATCGACGCTGGTGGCCAACGAGAACGCCAGGCGCACGAACATCCCGCTGGAATAGGTCTTCACCGGCTGGTCGATGAAGGGGCCGATCCCGGAGAACTCGATGATGGATTCCATCTTCTCCTGCAGTTGCTGTCGGCCCAAGCCCAGCAGCGGCCCGTTCAGCAAGACGTTGTCGCGGCCCGAGAAGTCGGGGTTGAAGCCGGCACCAAGCTCCAGCAAAGCGGCGACCCGGCCGTCGACGCGGACGGTACCGGTCGTCGGGGTGACGGTGCCGCAAAGCAACTGCAGCAAGGTCGACTTGCCGGCGCCATTGCAGCCCACCACGCCGAGCGACTCGCCCTTGCGCACCTGCAGGGAAATGTCCCGCAACGCCCAGAAGGCATCGCCCGGCACGGGCCGCGCCGTCAGGGCCGCGCGCAGCCTCTGCATGGGCGTCGAGCGGGGACGATAGGCCTTGCCCAGGCCCGAGGCGTCGATCGCAAGGGACAGGTCGGGGGTCGTTGAAGCGGGGGCGTTCATGGAAAGAAAGGCGAACGCGCGCAGGCGTACAGGACAGCGGCGAGTCTAGCTTATCGGTGGTGAACGCTATGATTGCGCCCCGTGGAGACCGATCCCCTTCTTGCCCCGACCCGCCCGGCCTCAGGCCGTGCGATGGTGTCCGTGCTGATCCGAAGCGTGGACCGCGGCCTTTTGCAGGAAGCGCTGGCCTCCGTCGCACTGCAGACCTATCCGGACATCGAAGTCGTGGTGATCGCCGCCAAGCCGGGGCACCGCGAATTACCGGCTCGCTGCGGAGAGTTCCCGCTGCGCCTAGTCACCACGGACTCGCCTTTGCCCCGAAGCAAGGCAGCCAATCGGGCACTTGACGAAGCCCGCGGGCAGTACCTGCTGTTCCTCGACGACGACGACTGGCTGATGCCCGGCCACATCGCGAGACTGGCCGAAGTGCTGCAGGCCCAACCCCACGCGCTGGCGGTTTATACCGGGGTCAGCCTGGCCAACGACAAAGGCGAGCCGATGGGCCAGGCGATGGACCTGCCGTTCGACAGCGTGCGCCAACTGGCCGGCAACCTCACGCCAATTCATGCAGTGATGTTCAGCCGCCAATTGCTCGCCCTGGGCGTTCGATTCGACGAACAGCTGGATCACTACGAGGATTGGGATTTCTGGCTCCAGATCGGCCGGCATACTGCGCTCGTGCACCTGCCGGGTGTGAGCGCGGTGTATCGAATTCATGAGAGTTCGGGCGTCCACAACGATCCCGGGCCGACAGGCGCCTCGTCCCAGGACATCTACCGCAAGTGGCAGGGGCTCTGGACATCCAGTGATCAGGGTGCGCTGATGCAGTACGTGTGGGTGGCGCACGACCTCGAGATCTGGCTGCGTGCCGCGAGAGTCGAGATTTCCCGGCAAGCCGCCGCGCTGGACGAAGAGCACGCAACCGTGATCGGCCAGCAGACGACGCTGGCGCAGCAACAGGCCATGCTCGCCAGCCAGCAGGCAACGATCGCGGGTCAGCACGCGCTGCTGGCGCAGCAGCAAGCCACCATCCATGAACAGGCGGGGACGACTGAACGTTTGCGCGCCCACGCCGAGAATGACCGGAACCTGATCGGCTTGCGCGAGTCGCAGATCGCCGAACTGATGAACAGCAACAGCTGGAAAGTGACCGCGCCGATGCGCTATGTCTCACGCCTGCTCGGCGCCGTCCGTAGCCGCACAAGAAAATAGGAACAAGCCCGCAGCGGATGCGGGTGCCCGACCGATGACGAATCTGATTGAAAGAGCGCTGCGCTACCAGCGCATTCACGGAACCAAGAAGTTCCTGCGGGAAATTTCCGCGCGAGTCTTGCGCCGCATGCGAGGGCAGACCGGTAACAACGCCACGCCCGAACCAGCCGTGGCTCCCGCTGTCGACAGCGGGTGGGTCAGTGCTCGCGAACTGGCGGCCAAGCAAATGCAGCAATGCACGGGATTGCGGCTCTTCACCTCACCCAAGCCCGCCTTGCCGCGAGTAAGCATCGTGACGGACACCATCAACAAGGGCTACCTTTACGGCGGCGTAGGCACGGCGATGATCCTCGGATGCCTGCTCGCGCAACGGCGAGGCGCGACGTTGCGCATCATTACGCGCACCGATCGCGCACAGCCTTCGGGGTTGGCGGTCGTGCTCGCGACCTACGGCATCGAATTGAGCCACGAAGTGGAATTTGCCTTCGCGGCATTCAACGACGAGCGCTACCAGATCGATACCCACGAGGGCGAGCTTTTCCTGACGACGTCCTGGTGGACCACCGCCGCGACGATGGCCAGTGTGTCGCATGAAAATATCGTCTACCTGCTCCAGGAAGACGAGCGCATGTTTTATCCTTTCGGCGACGATCATCTGCGCTGTTCACGTGTGCTGCGCGATCCGCAATTGCGCTATGCGATCAATACGCACCTCCTGTTCGATCATCTTGTCGCGACCGGGCTGGACAACGTGGCGCGCAATGCAATTGCTTTCGAACCGGCTTTTCCGCCACAGGTGTTCCAGCCGCGCCATTCGGCGGGCACGGGCAAGCGCACGCTGATGTTCTACGCGCGTCCGCACAATGTGCGCAACCTCTTCTATTTCGGGTTGGAAGTGATCGAAACCGCTATTGCTCGGGGCGTCCTGGACTTGGAGGAGTGGGATGTGGTGTTCATTGGCAAGGACATCCCCAAGATTCGCCTGGATTCGGGGCGGTACTCGCCGCGCCGCCTGGAAAACCTCAGCTGGGCCAAGTACGCGGAGTTCGCAAGCACGGTGGACCTGGCGCTGTGCCTGATGTACACCCCGCACCCGAGCTATCCACCCTTCGATCTGAGCGCGAGCGGGGCTGTCGTCGTCACGAATCGGTACGCGAACAAGCAGGACTTGAGCGGCTACTGTCGGAACATTCTCTGTAGCGATCTGGACCTCGACCCCATGCTGGCCACGCTCGCGCAAGGCATTGAGCTCGCCCGGGACGAGCAGCAGCGCACGGCCAACTTCCGCGAGCATCGCCTGCCAACAGACTGGCGCGCGTCGCTCGCCGAAGTGGTCGAACGTTTTGGGAACCCGGCTTGATGTTTTCGCTCGCCTCGGTTCCACCCGTCGATCACCAGGACCCCTGGCACCTGCCGCTTCGCGAGAGAATGCAAATGCTCGCGCGCAAACGGCGGGCGATCGCCTATTTCTACGAGAAAGCAGATAACAGCACGTTCCGATATCGCGTCCACAACATGGTGGAAGTGCTCAACACGGGCGACGACGATGTCGGCGCTTCCTATTTCTTTCTGGCCGACCTTGGATCGCTGGAAGAAATCGCGGACATGGCCACGGTGCTGGTGATGTGCCGCACGCGTTATGACCACCGCATCAATCGCTTGGTCGCCGCATTTCGCCATCGCGGCAAGCGTGTGCTGTATGACATCGACGACTTCGTCTTCCACTCCGAATATGCCGACATACTGATCAACACGCTCGATGCCGACGCGGACAATCCACAGGTCTGGGACTACTGGTTCGCATACCTGAGCCGGATGGGCACTGCGCTGAAGATGTGTGATGGAGGCATCGCCACGAACGAACATCTCGCCGGACATATGCACGCCTTTGCGGGGATTCCGGTGGAGATCGTGCCGAACTTCATGAATCGCGAGCAACTCGCTCTTTCGGAGCGGGTGTTCGAGGCGAAGGCGACCCAAGCGCCGGCACAGGACGGGCTTGTCCACCTCGGATACTTCAGCGGCTCGCCTTCGCACAATCGCGACTACGCGCTGGTTGTCCCCGCCCTGGAAGAACTGCTGGAAGAAAACGACCGGCTGGGCGTCGTCGTGGTTGGCTACATTGAAGCCGGTCCTCGGCTCGAGCGCTTCGGCCCGCGCGTGAAGCGCTATCCGTTCCAGGACTACGTGAACCTGCAGCGCTTGATCGGTTCCGTGGAATTCAACCTGATGCCCTTGCAGTTCAATACATTCACGGACTGCAAGTCCGAGCTGAAATACTTCGAGGCGGCGGCGGTAGGCACGTTGAGCATCGCCTCGCCAAGCTACGTCTACGGACGCACGATCAAGCACAACGTGAACGGATTTCTGGCGCGATCCTACGAGTGGGCGGGCGTCGTCCGCCAAGCCCTCGCGCGACTGCCCGAATACCGGGCGATCGCGGAGCATGCGCACGCCGATGCGATCGCCAAATACGCGTGGTTCCATCAGCGCGACCGCATCCTGAAGGCCGTGGGGTTGGGCTGATGGACACGCCGGCCGGAGGCGACACGCCCCAACCATTGGTCTGGGCGTGCGTGGTCTGTTTCCACCCGGATCCATCGTCCCTCTGCGCGCTCTTGCGAGCGATCGCTCCCCAGGTCCGGCGCGTGATCCTGATCGACAACTCCCCCGGAGAGCCGCAACTCCCGCCGGAACAGTTGCATGGTGCCTTGCACGTTCCCATGCCGCGCAATGCTGGCACCGCTGGCGGCCTCAACGAGGCATGGCGGCAGGCGCTCGCGGCGGGTGCGACGCATCTCGTGAGTTTCGACCAGGATAGCCGGCCGACGCCGAATCTGGTGCACTGCCTGCTTGCCGCGCTCGAAAGGCCCTCAACCAAAGGCCGTCCACTCGCGGCTGTAGGACCGGTGTGGACCGACGAGCGCAGCGGCCGGACGATGCGAGTGTTGGCGCCTGTGCGGTTCCTGAGGCGGCATGTCGAAGTCCCGGACGCTGGCTTGATCGAGGTCAACCATGTCATTACGTCCGGCTGCCTGGTCAGTGCGGCGGCCTACCGCGCCGTCGGCGAGTTCGACGAAGACCTCTTCCTGGACTACGTGGATATCGAATGGTCGCTGCGGGCCCGCGCCGGCGGTTATGCCCTGGCCGTTGCAGCGAACTGCCGGATGAGCCACGCCATAGGTGAAAGAATGCTGCAGATTGCGGGCCGCCAGGTCGCCGTCCACAGTCCGCTGCGCAGCTATCTTCAGTTGCGCAATCACCTGCTGCTTTGGCGGGTGGACTCCATTCCGCGTCTGTGGCTGCTCAGCGACTCGATCCAGGTGGCTGCGAAGTTGCTGGTGCTTTTGCTATTGGCACCGGCCCGGACCGGGCGCATGCGCTGCATATTCCGGGGACTCGTGGACGGACTGCGCGGCCGCGGTGGACCCCCGCCTGCAGCTGCAGCTCAAGCTGAGTCGCCAGAATCCTGAGCGCGGCATTAGCGCTTGCTGCTTGGCAAGTAATTTGCCAGGGTCAGCTCATGATTTCGGGAGCTTCCCCAAGCGTCGAAATTCTTGATGCGCCCCATCATCTGGTAGGCATTGCTGTGCGTGCCCTCCGTCAGCAATTCGATCAGAGGCCATGCGATCTCCAAGGCGGTGACTTGAAAGTGCGTAGAGCGTTGAAAAGTCTCGAAATGCCTTGCAAACGCTTCGACTCCCCCGCATATGTCTTGCGCTATTCCTTTCAATGCGGAGGTATCACCGCGTCCGGCATCCATGACAGGCTGGACGCCCATTGAATCGGGTTGGAAGCCGATCACCGAGTCGTGCGGGGCGGAAAAAAACTGCTCAACGGCGACGCGGTTGGCGAAAACTGCCTCGACGATCTTCGAG
>JAQGMS010000301.1 GCA_028292245.1 Ramlibacter sp. | reverse complement strand
CATCTAGATCAAGTCGTCGAGATGTTCGAGTTCGGCGGCGTTCAGTTCGGTCAGCGGAGCGCGAACCGGGCCTGCGACGCCACCCACCAGCAAGGCGCCGGCCTTGACGAAGATGACGGCGTAACCGGCTTTGCGGTTGCGAATGTCGAGGTAGGGCAGGAAGAACTCATCGAGCAGGCGACCGGTGGTGGCGGTGTCGCCGACGGTGACCGCCTTGTAGAAGTCCATCGCGGTCTTCGGGATGAAGTTGAAGACGGCCGACGAATACACGGGCGTGCCGAGCGCCTTGTAGGCGGCGGCATAGACCTCCGCCGTCGGCAGGCCGCCGAGGTAGGCGAAGCGGTCGCCCATCTTCTGGTAGATCGACACCATCAGCTCGATATCGCCGATGCCGTCCTTGAAGCCGATCAGGTTGGGGCAGCGGTCGGCCAGCTTCGCCAGCGTGGCGGGCTGCAACCTGCACTGGCCGCGGTTGTAGACGATGACGCCGAACTGCACGCTGCGGCAAACAGCCTCCACGTGCGCGGCCAGGCCGTCCTGGCCCGCCTCGGTCAGGTAGTGCGGCAGCAGCAGGATGCCGTGCGCGCCGGCCTTTTCCGCCTCGCGCGCGCACTGGACGGCGAAGCGCGTCGGCCCGCCGGTCCCGGCAATGATGGGCACCTTGCCGCGGCAGGTGTCCACCGCGGTCTTGATGATGCGCGGGTACTCGTCGGCCGTGAGCGAAAAGAATTCGCCGGTGCCGCCCGCCGCGAACAAGGCGGTTGCCCCGTACGGCGCGAGCCATTCGAGCCGACGCGCGTAGCCGGCGGCACTGAATTCGCCTTGCGCGTCGAAATCGGTCAGCGGGAATGAAAGCAGGCCGGAGCCGATGATGGTCTTGAGGTCCTGGGGTGTCATGTGTTGGGAGGTCATTCGAGTTTGACGTTGCCTTCGGTGACCACCTTGGCCCAGCGCGTCCGTTCGGCGTTGAAAAATCGATCCTGCTCGACCGGCGTCATGGTCACGACTTCGGCGCCCTGCCCCGCCAGCCGCGCGCGCACGTCCGGCGAACGAATGGCGCGGATCAATTCGGCGTTCAGTCGCGCGAGGATCGGAGCGGGCGTGCCGTTGGCCACCAGCGCACCTTGCCAGGTGCCGGACTCGAAGCCGGGCACGCCTTGCTCGGCGATGGTCGGCACGTCGCCGATCAGCGGCATGCGCGTGCGCTTGGAAACGCCCAGCACCTTGAGCTTGCCGCTCTGCACATGCGGGATGGTCGCCAGCATGCCGTTCATCATCACCTCGGTCTGCCCGCCGATGGTGTCCTGAATGGCCTGTGCCCCACCCTTGTACGGCACGTATTGCCAGCGCGCTCCGCTGGCGCGCTCTACGGCGACGCCCGCGAGGTGCGGCGCGCCGCCGACGGCGGACACCGCGAAGTTCAGGTTGCGCTGCTTCGACAGCGCGACCAGCTCCTTCAAGTTGTTCGCGGGGATCGACGGATGCACCACCAGCAAGTGTGGCGAGTACGCGAGCATCGTCACACCGCGCAAATCTTTCGACGGATCGAACGCCAGCCGCGTGTACACCGACGGGCTGATCGCGAGCGCGCCGGTGTCGCACAGCAGGATCGTGTAGCCGTCCGGCGCCGACTTGGCCACCAGCTCCGCCCCCACGTTCCCGTTGGCGCCGGCCCGGTTCTCGACGATCACGCTCTGCTTCAGCGCTTCGGACAGCGGCTGGCTGATCGCGCGCGCAATGATGTCCGACGAGCCGCCCGGCGGGTACGGCACGATCAGGCGCAAGGGCTTGGCGGGCCAGCCGGCCTGCGCTCGCAGGGCTGGAGCGGCCAATACGGCGGCGCCCGCAATCAGGATCGAACGCCTGGGGATTCGCATATGGATGCTCCTTAGTTGTCGGATATCGTACAACTAGCGTCACCGCAACGCAAGTGAAAGCCGTCACTCCTGAGGCGTCGCCGAGGCCGCCGTCTGGACCGCTTCCTGGGCCCGGCGCAACCGCTCCCGGCTGTTGGTCAGGTGGATGCGCATGGCGGCGCGGGCGGACTCCGCGTCGCCCCGGGCGATGGCCGAGAAGATCTCCTCGTGCTCGCGGTTCACCCGTCGCAAATACTGCGGCAGGTCCTCGCGGGCGACCCGGGAGGAGTTGATCCGGGTGCGCGGGATCACCGTGGCGCCCAGGTGGCTCATGATGTCGGCGAAGTAGCGGTTGGCCGTGGCGTTGGCGATCGCCAGGTGAAAACGGAAGTCGGGCGAGACCGCGTCCCCCGCCCCGCCCACGTTGGCTTCGAACGCGTCGAGCGCCGCGCGCATCTCCGCCAGCTGCGCCGGCGTTCGCCGCTGGGCAGCCAGCCCCGCCGACTCGGTTTCCAGGCTGATGCGCAACTCCAGCACGGCCATCACGTCGACTGCGGTTGCGATGTCGGCCGGATCGATCCCGAAGCCCTGTCCCGGCCGCGGCTCGAGCACGAATGTGCCGATGCCATGCCGGGTTTCGACCAGGCCGCCGGCTTGCAGCCGCGACAGCGCCTCGCGCACCACCGTGCGGCTGACGCCATAGGATTTCATGATCTCGGATTCGGTTGGCAGCTTGTCGCCGGGCTTGAGCAATTGCCCCTGGATGCGCGCGCCGATGCTTTCGACCAGCTCGTGGGCGAGGCTGCGCGAGCGCCGCCGAAGCGGTGCCGAAGTGGCTGCCGGCGGCTCGGCCGGCGGCGACAAAACCTCGGGAATATCCGCAGGCAGCGCGGTTGACAAGGTCGCCATGGCCTCATGATAATTGCTTTCCTGTTGTACGACAACTGATAACGCAACAACTTAGGGGCGAAATTGAAGAAACTGGGTCGATTGCTGCTGACCGGCGCTGCTGGCGGCTTGGGCAAAGTCTTGCGGGAAAGCCTGAAACCCGACGCCGAGATGATCCGGCTGTCCGACCTGGCGCCCATGGAGCCGGCCGGCCAGGCGCAGGAGGTCGTGCAGTGCGACCTGGCCGACAAGGCCGCGGTCGACCGCCTGGTCGTGGGCTGCGACGCCATCGTCCACCTCGGCGGCGTTTCGGTCGAGCGGCCGTTCGAGGAAATCCTCGAGGCGAACATCAAGGGCGTCTTCCACATCTACGAGGGTGCGCGGCGTCATGGGGTGAAACGCGTCGTGTTCGCCAGTTCGAACCACGTGATCGGCTTCCACAAGCAGGGCGAAGTGATCGACGCGGATTGCGCGCACCGGCCCGATGGCTATTACGGCCTGTCCAAGGCCTACGGCGAAGACCTCTCGCGCTTCTATTTCGACCGTTACGGCATCGAGTCGGCATGCGTGCGCATCGGCTCCTCGTTTCCCGAACCGAAGGACCGCCGCATGCTCGTCACCTGGCAGAGCTACCGCGACCTCACCGAACTCGTGCGCTGCTGCCTGTTCGCGCCGCGCCTGGGCCACACCATCGTCTACGGCATGTCCGCCAACCGCGACAAGTGGTGGGACAACAGCAAGGCCGCGCACCTGGGCTTCGAGCCCCAGGACAGCTCGGAGCCGTTCCGCGCCAAGGTCGAGGCGCTGCCGCCACTGGACCCCGCCGACCTTGCCGCGCAATACCAGGGCGGCGGCTTCGTCAAGTCCGGCCCGTTCGAGACCCTTTGACATCACCTTCAACAACCGAGAGGAAGACATGAAACTCAGATTCAGACACCAACTCACCATGGCCGCGGCGGCCGCCGCCTTCGCGTTCGCGGCGCAAGCGACGGAATTCCGTTCGTCCGACATCCATCCGGATGGCTACCCGACCGTGGACGCCGTCAAGTTCATGGGCGAGCGCCTCAAGGTCCTGACCAACGGCAAGCACACGATCAAGGTCTTCAACAACAGCGCCCTGGGCAACGAGAAGGACACCATCGAGCAGACCAAGATCGGCGCGCTGGCGATGACCCGCGTCAACATCGCGCCGATGAACAACATCTGCGCCGAGACGCAGGTGCCCACCATGCCATTCCTGTTCCGCAGCAAGGAACACATGCGCCATGTGCTGGACGGCCCGATCGGCGAGGAAATCCTGGCCTCCTGCGCGCCGCAAGGCTTCATCGGCCTGGCGTACTACGACAGCGGCGCTCGCTCGCTCTACACCGCGAAGAAGCCGGTGCGCACCCTGGCCGACGCCAAGGGCATGAAGATACGGGTGCAGCAATCCGACCTGTGGGTGGCTCTGCTGGAAGCGATGGGCGCCAACGCCACGCCCATGCCCTATGGCGAGGTCTACACCGCGCTCAAGACCGGCCTGGTAGACGGTGCCGAGAACAACTACCCGTCCTATGAAAGCTCGCGCCATTTCGAGGTGGCCAAGTACTACTCGATCACCGAGCATTCGATGGCGCCGGAGATGCTGCTGTTTTCCAAGCGCACCTGGGATGGCCTGTCGGCCGACGACCAGAAGGCGATCCGCCAGGCCGCCAAGGAATCGGTGCCCTACATGCGCAAGCTCTGGGACGAGCGCGAGGACAAGTCGCTGGCCATCGTCAAGGCGGGCGGCGCGGAGATCATCCAGGTGGACAAGGCGTCGTTCCAGAACGCGATGAAGCCGGTCTATGACAAGTTCATCACCGACGCCAAGCTGAAGGGCCTGGTCAAGCGCATCCAGGACACCAAGTGACGGCTCCGCGGACGATGCCGCTGGACGCGGCGCAGGCCGCGCAGGCGGCCGGCACCGAGGACGTACCGCCGGGGGCACCGGGGAGCGCGTACACGCGCCTGTGCCGCCAGCTCGCCCGCGGCTGCATGTGGCTGGGCATCGCCGGCATCGTCGCGCTGATCTGCGCTGTGACCTGGCAGGTGTTCGGCCGCTACGTGATGAACAACACGCCGACCTGGGCCGAGAGCCTGGCATTGCTGCTGGTGCTGTACGTGACGATGCTGGGCACCGCCGTGGGCGTGCGCGACGCCGGCCACATCGGGCTGGAGTCGTTCCTCGTCCTCGCGCCCGAGGCGCTGCGCCTGAAGATGGAATACCTGATCCATGCGCTGATCCTCCTGTTCGGCGCGGCCATGGCCTGGAACTGCGCCTACCTCGCGCATTCGGTCTGGGACTACCGCCTGCCGACGCTGTGGATTTCCGAAGGCTGGAAGTACGTGCCGGCAGCGGTATCGGGATTTCTCATCGTGCTGTTTTCCATCGAACACCTGATTGCCCTGGCCCAAGGCCATGAAGTGGAGCCTGCCTGGTCATGACCGTGCCTCTCATCATTCTTTCCGCCAGTTTCTTCGGCCTGCTCATGCTGGGCGTGCCGGTGGCTTTCTCGATCGGCCTGTCCGCGCTGGCCACGCTGCTGTACGAAGGCTTGCCGCTCGCGGTGGGCTTCCAGCAGATGACCTCGGGCATGAACGTTTTTTCGTTCCTGGCCATCCCCTTCTTCATCTTCGCCGGCGAGCTGATGCTCTACGGCGGCATCGCCGACCGCATCGTCGACGTCGCCACGAGCCTGGTCGGCCATGTGCGCGGCGGCCTGGGCATGTCCAACGTCATCGCCTGCACCTTGTTCGGCGGCGTGTCCGGCTCGCCGGTGGCCGACGTCTCGGCGATGGGCGCCGTGATGATCCCGATGATGAAAAAAGAGGGCTATCACGCCGACTACGCCGTGAACGTCACGACGCATGCCGCGCTGGTCGGCGCGCTGATGCCGACCAGCCACAACATGATCATCTACACGCTGGCGGCGGGCGGCAAGGTGTCGATCGCCGCGCTGATCCTGGCGGGACTGATGCCGGCGCTGATCCTGACCCTGTGCAACCTCACTGCCGCCTACCTGGTGGCGGTCAAGCGCGGCTACCCCGCGGGCACGTTCCCGGGCTGGGCCATCGTGTGGCGTTCCTTCGCCTCGGCGTTGCCGGGCCTGTTCGTCGTCGCGCTGATCCTGGTGGGCATCCTCAGCGGCGTCTTCACGGCCACTGAATCGGCGGCCATCGCCGTGCTGTATGCGCTGGCACTGACCGTGTTCCTGTACCGCACGCTGGATTGGCAGCACTTCATCAAGGCCGCGTCGAAAGCGGTGAAGACCACCGGCGTCATCCTGCTGCTGATCGGAATTTCGTCGACCTTCGGCTACCTCATCAGCCTGTACGGCGTGGCCGAGCTCACCGGCAAGATGCTTTCCACCGTCACCACGACGCCCTGGCTGATCTTCCTGCTGGTCAACGTCATCCTGTTCGTCCTCGGCACGTTCCTGGACATGGCCGCCACCATCCTGCTGTGCACGCCGATCTTCCTGCCGATCTGCCAGGCCTACGGCATGAGCTCGGTGCAGTTCGGCATGGTGATGCTGATCAATTGCGCGCTGGGGCTGAACACGCCGCCTGTGGGCACGACGCAGTTCGTCGGCTGCGCCATTGGCGGCGTTTCGGTGGGTTACGTCATGCGCACCATCTGGCCGTTCTACGGGGCGCTGATCGCCGCGCTGCTGCTCGTCACCTACGTGCCGGCATTTTCGCTGTGGCTGCCCTCGGTCGTTCTCGGCAAGTGAAGGACTTGCGCCCATGGAAGCCGCGCCGCTGCACTTCTATTTCGACTTCATCTCCCCCTACGGCTACCTCGCTTCGCTGGACATCGAGGCATTGGCGGCGCGCCATGGCCGCGAAGTCGAGTGGCATTCGATGCTGCTGGGCGTGTCGGTGCTCAAGGTCATGGGGCTCAAGGGGCTGATGGAGACGCCACTGAAAGGCGACTACGCGCGGCGCGACCTGAACCGGGCCGTTCGCAAGCGCGGGCTGCAACTTGCCCGTGGCGCCGGCGATCCGGTGATGGACCCGCTGCCCGCCGCGCGAGCCTTCTACTGGGTCAAGCACCACCACCCTGGACTGGCGGGCGCCATGGCCGCTGCGGTCTATGACGCTTACTGGCGCGAGGGCCGGGACTTGTCGACGGCGCAGGCGGTGGCGTCGATCGCTTTGCCTGCCGGCATCGACGCGAACCAGCTGCGCGCAGGTATCGACAGCGACGAGGCGCGAAGCTGGTTACGCACCGCGGTCGATGCATCCTTGAAAGCAGGCATCTTCGGCTCGCCCACCGTCGTGGTCGACGGCGAGCCGTTCTGGGGCCAGGACCGTTTGCCCGAGGTCGAGGAATGGCTGGCGCGTGGCGGCTGGTAGCCAGGAGCCTGCTGCTAGGCCTCGAACACGAATTCAGTGGTCACGGCAACGGCGGCCAGCGCGTCACGAAGGCGTCGTTCCAGGCCGGTGTCGAAGGGTGCCCCGATGCTGACCACGGCCACCACCACCGAGCCGCGCTCGTGCGCTTTCACGGAAAGCAACGCATCGCCCGCGGCTTCGCCCAGCACTTCCTGCAGCTTCACCTCGATCGCGCGCAGCCGCAGCGCCGGCTTGTAGATCTTGCCGATGGCGGTCATCGGCATGGCGTCGATTACCGTGACGCGCTTGGGGGCCGCGGGGCGCTCATAGACATGCGGCGCCACTTCCGCCAGCAGCACGCCAGGCTCGCACCGCATTCCGGGCTTGAGCGTCACGAACGCGACCGGCAACTCGCCGGCATAGGCATCGGGTTCGCCCACCACCGCGCACATCGCCACGGCCGGATGCGCGAGAAACGCGTCCTCGACCAGGCCCGGGTCGATGTTGTGCGAGCCGCGGATGATCACGTCCTTCGCGCGGCCCGTGATGTGAATCGCGCCGTGCGCGTCGATGTGGCCCAGGTCGCCCGACACCAGCCAGCCGCCTTCGAACATGCCGGCGTTGCGCGCCGGATCCGAATAGCCCGGGCTCACGTGCGGCCCGCGCAGCACGATCACGCCCGTTTCACCGGCCGGGCAAATCTCTTCCAGCTGGGCCGCGCCGTCGCGCCAGGCCACGGCGCGGACTTCGGTGTACGGCAGGCGCAGCCCCGTCGACCCCGGCACGCGTGGCGCCGCCGCCGGCTCGATCGACACCAGCCCCGCGCACTCGGTCATGCCCAGGATGTTGCGCACCGCGATCCCTAACTTGCGCTCGAACTGCGACGCCAGCTCGGGCGGCAGCGGCGAGCCGCCGGTGTAGGCCACGCGGATGCGCGAGATGTCCGCGTCCACCTGCAGGTTCACCAGCGTCGCCAGGATGGTGGGCACGCATGCCAGCGCGGTGATCCGCTCGCGCTCGCAGAATTTCCAGTAGTTGCGCGCGAATGCCGGGTTGCGCATGCCGGCCAGCGTGGGCAGCACCTGCGTCGCGCCGATGGCCAGCAGCGCCAGTCCGTAGACGAAAGCGCCTGCCACGTGGAACAGCGGAAAGCCGTTGATCTCGATCGTGTGCTCGTCGAAGCCGTAGTACCGGTGCGCGAACCAGCCGGTATGGGCTTCGTTGCCATGTGTGTGCAACGCGAGCTTCGGGGCGCCGGTGGTGCCGCCGGTGTGGAAGCACGCGGCAATGCGGCCGGGCGACAGTTGCGGATCGAACAGCAGCGCATCGGGTTGGGCCGCCAGCGCCTGCTGAAAAACAGGGATGCCGCTCGCCGTGTGCTCACCCGCCGCGATCTGCAGCACTGGCAGCGGGCACAAGGCCCGAACCTTTTCCACTGTGCCCCACACATCCAGTTCGCCGCTAGGCCCGAGCGCGACCACCAGTCTTGCGCCGCTGGCCTCGAGCAGCGCCGCGATGTGGTCGGGCTGCAGCAGGTAGTTGATCGGGCAGGCCCGCCCGGCCACCTGCGCGCCCCACAACGCGAACTGCGTTTCCGGAATGTTGGGCGCGAGAATCGCCACCGCGTCGTCAGGGCCGACGCCCAGGCCGCGAAACAGGTTGGCAGCCTGGTGGATGCCGCGCAGCAATTGCGAATAGGTGGTGGGGCGAGGCGGGCTGGCGAGTTCCCCGTCCGGCAGGAAGATGAACGCCGCTCGATCGGGAAAAAGGTTCGCCGCGCGGGCAATCAGCCCATAGGTCGTGCGCGCCGGGATGGCCTGCTCGTACGGCTCGCGTTCCTGCGCCTCGATGTCGGCCAGGGTTGCGAACGGGGCCGCGCCCATGAGCGACTCAGGCCAGGCCCAGCAGCCGCACCGCGTTGCCCTTCAGGATGCCGGGCATCACTTCGGGCTTGAAGCCGGCGTCCTCGAAATCCTTCATCCAGCGCTCGGGCGTGATGAGCGGGTAGTCGCTGCCGAACAAGATGCGGTCTTTCAGCAGCGTGTTGGCGTACTGCACCAGCTGCTTGGGAAAGTACTTGGGGCTCCAGCCCGACAGGTCGATCCAGACGTTGGGCTTGTGCGTGGCGACCGACAGCGCCTCGTCCTGCCAGGGAAAGCTCGG
>JAQGMS010000299.1 GCA_028292245.1 Ramlibacter sp. | reverse complement strand
CGACTCGATGCCATGCACGACGGCGTTGCGCAGCAACTGCACCGCGATCTCGCGCAGCAGGTGGCCGGCCGTTTCCTCCAGGTCGCTCTGGCTGCCCATGCGAACCAGCGGCTGCAATTTCTTCCCGTTGTCCGCGGCGGCGTCTTGCGCCAGTTTGGCCAGGGCAGCGTTGATCGCCTCGGGCGACGCGCCGTCGTCCGTGACGGGGCGCTGCAACCCGGTGAGGCTCTTGAGCGCCGACACCTTGGTCAACAAGTCCTCCAGCGGCAGCGGCAACGAAAGCAGGGTGCTGCCCAGGTCGCCGCCGGATTGGCGGATGCGGTGCAATTCGGTTTCGAACTGGTGCGCCTGGTTGGCGACGGTGTCCAGGCCCAGCGTGCCGGCATCGCCCTTGAGCGTGTGTACGCGCCGCGCGATCTCGTCCAGCCGTTTAAGGATGGCAGCCTCCCCCTGCGCGGCCGAGGTGCTGCGCATGATGTCGTTGATTTCCAGCAAGCTGGTTTCGGCCCGGGTGACGAACTGGCGCAGCAGCGCCGGATCGGCATCGATCGCCTTGAGCAGCATCGCGAATTCCTTCTGCGACCGCTGGCGCTCGCTTTGCAGCCGGGCCTCCAGTTCGATGCGCATCGAGATGTCCTGCACCGTGACCAGCAGGTGGCGCACGGTGCCGTCCTCCTGCACCCGGTTGAAGTGGAAGGACAGGTGGCGCCGGGCGTCCTGCCCGAGCCGGTTCTTCACCGCCACCTCGACTTCGGACAGCGGGTTGATGCCTTGCACCAGCGCTTCCTTGACGTGAGGGGCAAACAGCAATTGCACGTAGTCGCGTGCGTCGGCCAGCGCCTTTTCGGAGACCAGCGGCGCCAGCAGCGTCAGGAAGTCGTCGCCTGGGGCGAGCCTGCGCCCGAACAGGGTGTGCGCCGATTGCGACAGCTGCGAGCCCAGGCGGAAGTCGGCGGTGAGCAGGAACAGGCCTTCGCGCACGCTGGTCAGGATTTCGCGGTTCTCCTCGTTGGCCGCTTCGATCGCGGCATCGGAACTGCGCAGCCGGCCCAGGAACTTGAACAGGATGAAGATGAAGTTCAGCAGCGCCAGCAGCACGCCGCCGGTTTGCACCATCCGCAGCGCGCTGGCTCGCGAGGCACCGATCGCCTGCGTCTCGGTCACGAACTCGTTGGCCGTGTTCAGCAGCTTGATGTTGTTGGCCTGGCTGTAGGCCAGCGCATCGGCCAGCTGTTGCGGCGAAAAGCCGTCGGCCATGAGGGGCTGCAGCCGCTCGAAATAGGGCCGCCAGAGCGACTCGACCTGGTCCTCCAGCTGGCGGCCGCGCGGCGACGTCACGGCTTCCAGAAACACCGGTTTGCCATCGCCGCCGGGTAGGGTGGCACCTTCGCGGAATGCCTGGTGCGAAATATTGAAGATCTTTGTGCCCGCCCGCAGTTCGGCCAGCGTCTCCGGCTTGAACGGCCGGTCGGCGACGCGGGTTGCGTCCAGCTCCAGCAAGGTGCGCGCGATCCGCTGCGACACGTAGCGCTGGCGGCCGGCCAGGTTGATGGCCACCGTGTCCTGGTCGATCTTGAAGGAGGTATAGAAGTTCAGCACCAGCACGCCGATGTCGAACAGCAGGAAGAAGGCCACCGCGATGACGATCTCGCGGTACTTGCCGAACGAAAAGCCCGCGCGGGCCCGGGAGCGGCGGGCGGGGCCGCTCCTGTGAGGCGAGGCGCCGCCGGCGCCGGTATCCAGGGGCAGGACTGCGGCCATGTGAGGTTCCCTTCTTTGCTTCTTGTTGGTTGTTCTTTGTCCGGTGTCCGGGTTTGCGCGCTGCGCCTTCAGGCCGCCTGCTTCTCCACGTGCGCCTGGCGCGTGTAGAGGAAGTCGATCACGGCCTTGCGGTAGTGGACGTAGCGCGAGTCTTCGGCCAGCTCGATGCGGTCGCGCGGGCGCGGCAGTTCGACGGCCAGGATCTCGCCGATGGTGGCGGCCGGGCCGTTGGTCATCATCACGATCCGGTCCGCCAGCAGCACCGCTTCATCGACGTCGTGCGTGACCATCACCACAGTGCTGTGGGTCTTGGCGACGATCTGCAGCAGCTCGTCCTGCAGCTTGGCGCGCGTCAGGGCGTCCAGCGCGCCGAACGGCTCGTCCAGCAGCAGGACGTTGGGTTCCATCGACAGGGCGCGGGCGATGCCCACGCGCTGCTTCATGCCGCCAGAAATTTCGCCAGGGCGCTTTTGCGCCGCGGGCGTGAGGCCCACCATGGCCAGCGCCGCGTCGGTGCGCTCGCGCAACTGTGTCTTGCTCTCGGCGCGGATGCCGGTTTCGCGCGTCTGGCCGAACACCCGCTCCACCGCCAGGTAGACGTTCTCGAAACAGGTGAGCCAGGGCAGCAGCGAGTGGTTCTGGAAAACCACGCCGCGGTCCGGCCCGGGCCCGGCGATCTCGCGGTTGGCGCAGATCAGGCTGCCCTGGGTCGGGGTGGTGAGCCCCGCGAGCAGGTTCAGCAGGGTCGACTTGCCGCAGCCCGAGTGGCCGATCAGCGCGACGAACTCGCCCTTGGCCACCGTGAGGTTGATGTCGCGCAGCGCGACGAAGGGGCCCTTGTTGGTCTTGAACGTCTGCTCGACGCCCTGGACCTGGATGTACTTGGTGGTGAGGTTGGCGCTCATGTTTTCACTTCCTCGAAGGTGAAGGCCGTTGCCAGCTTGATCAGCGCGAATTCGAGGATCAGGCCGACGATGCCGATCACGAAGATCGCGATGATGATGTTCTTGACATTGAGGTTGTTCCACTCGTCCCAGACCCAGAAGCCGATGCCGACCCCGCCCGTGAGCATTTCCGCGGCGACGATCACCAGCCAGGCCGTGCCGACGGCCAGCCGCACGCCGGTGAGCGTGTAGGGCAGCACGGCGGGGAACAGGATCTTGGTGACGATCTTCCACTCGGAAAGATTGAGCACGCGCGCGACGTTCATGTAGTCGCTGGGCACGCGCTGCACGCCGACGGCGGTGTTGATGATCATCGGCCAGATCGAGCAGATGAAGATGGTCCAGATGGCGGCCGGGTTGGCGCCCTTGAACACCATCAGCCCGATCGGCAGCCAGGCCAGCGGCGACACCGGCCGCAGCAGGCTGATCAGCGGGTTGAACATCCGCGAGAGGAAAGTGAAGCGGCCGATCATGAAACCCATCGGAATGCCGACGATGGCGGCCATGCCGAAGCCCATCGCGACCCGCTTCAGCGACGACAGCACGTTCCAGCCGATGCCTTGGTCGTTGGGTCCCTTCTGGTAGAACGGGTCGCTGAACACTTCCACCGCCTGCTTGAAGGTTTCCAGCGGCGAAGGAAAGCTGGCGCCGGTCTTGATCGACACGATGGCCCAGATGCCGACCAGGAAGCCCAGGCCGAAGATCGGCGGCAGCACCTTGAGCCAGAGGCCGCGCCAGTCGAACCGCGGGCGGGCGGGCGCTTCGGGAGCCGCGGCCACAGCTGCCGTGGCCCCATTCGCGGCGACGGTTTTCATGGCAGGCTTGGCGTCCCGCGCGGATAGCGCGGGCATCGGGGCGGCCGGTTCGAGGGGGGAGTGAAAAACTGCGCTGACCATGGCGGGCTCCTTGATGTCTGTCGTTGGTTGCTTCAGGCGTGAACCTTGAAACCGTCGGCGTATTTCTTCGGGTCCTTGCCGTCCCAGACGACCCCGTCGACCATCTTTGCGGTGCGCATGACGTCCTTGGGCACCGGTGTATTGGTCATGGCGGCGGCTTCCTTGTAGATGTCGATCTGGTTGATCTGCTTGGCGATCCCCAGGTAGTCGGGGTGCTCCTTGATCAGCCCCCAGCGCTTGTGCTGGGTGAGGAACCACATGCCGTCGGAGAGGTAGGGGAAGTTCACCGCGCCGTCGTTGTAGAACTTCATGTGGTTGGGGTCGTCCCAGGTCTTGCCCATGCCGTTCTGGTAGCGGCCGAGGATGCGCTGGTTGATCGCGTCCACGCTGGTGTTGACATAGGACTTGTCGGCCACTGTTTCGGCCATCTTCATCTTGTTCTGCAGGCCGGCGTCGATCCACTTGCCGGCCTCCAGGACGGCGGCGGTGACGGCGCGGGCCGTGTTGGGGTACTTCTTCACGAACTCGGCGGTTGTGCCCAATGTCTTCTCGGGGTGGTCCTTCCAGATGTCCTGCGTCGTGATGGCGGTGACGCCGATGCCGTCCATGATCGCGCGGTGGCCCCAGGGCTCGCCCACGCAAAAGCCGTCCATGTTGCCCACGCGCATGTTGGCCACCATCTGGGGTGGCGGCACGGTGATCGCCTTGACGTCCTTCATCGGGTTGATCCCGTAGGCCGCCAGCCAGTAGTAGAGCCACATGGCGTGCGTGCCGGTGGGGAACGTCTGCGCGAAGGTGTATTCGCGCTTGTCCGTCGCCATCAGCTTGGCCAGGGACGGGCCGTCCACGCCGCCCTTGTCGGCGATCTTCTTGGACAGCGTGATGGCCTGGCCGTTGTTGTTCAGGCTCATCAGGATCGCCATGTCCTTCTTCGGGCCGGCGGTGCCCATGTGCACGCCGTAGATCAGGCCGTACAGGACGTGGGCGAAGTCCAGCTCGCCGTTGACCAGCTTGTCGCGCACGCCGGCCCAGCTGGCCTCCTTGCTGGGAACGATCTTGACGCCGTACTTCTTGTCGATGCCCAGCACCGAGGCCATCACCACGCTGGCGCAGTCGGTGAGCGGGATGAAGCCGATCTTGACTTCCTCTTTCTCGGGCTTGTCCGAGCCGGCGGCCCAGACGGCGCTGCGCAGCGCGGGCGATACGCCCACGGCGCCGACGGCGGCGGCCTGCAGCACGCTGCGGCGGGAGAGCTTGGTTCTCAAGAGGTCGGTCATCACGTGTTCTTCTCCA
>JAQGMS010000298.1 GCA_028292245.1 Ramlibacter sp. | reverse complement strand
GCCGGTAACCCAGGCGCACGATCCCGTCGCGCTCCAGCTTGCGCAATTCGGCGTTCACCTTCGAGCGGCTGGCGGCCAGCATCTGGGCCAAGGCGGTTTGCGACACGGGCAACTCGAATTCCGTGCGCCCGCAGCGCTTCCCGCTGGCCATGGCTTGCGACAGCAACCGGCGCGCCAGCCGGCGCCGCAGCGGCGCCGACACGACATCGACGTAGAGCGACATGACGGTCTGGACGCGCCCGACGATCAGCCTGGGCACCAGCTCGTTGATGGAGGTGTCGGCATGCATCAGCGCACGCAGCGCAGCGCCGTCGATGGAAGCGAGAACCGTGTTGCGCTCGGCGCGGGCTTCGGTCTCGAAGGCAACGCCTTCGACGAAAGCACCGATGTTGTAGAAGCCGCCTTCGCCGATCATGGCGATCGTGACCGGCGGATGATGGTCCGTTGCCCAGGAGACACTGAGGCCGCCGGCCAGCACCAGCGAGAGCTTTTCGGCCGGCGTACCGGCGGGATGGACCAGGCCGCCGTTGTCGAAGCGCTCCAGGGTGGCGATGGACGCAAGCCGGTCCAGCGACGGCGCCGGCAGGCCGCCGAAATACGCGCTCGCCCCGAACCCGACGCGGATGCGCGCGAATTCCGGCCCGGCGGGGGAGGCTGAGTTCGGCAATGTCCCCTCCTGAACATTGGCGGCCGATTCGAGCGGAATTGTTCCCGCCACGACATTTGGCGCCTTGAGCTGGCGATCATCGCACCAACCTCGGTTCGGCACTACTGAGGAAAACCTTGCCCGATCCGACACCTCGTTCAACAACCGACGGCCTGGAGCAGCGCGTACGCGAACTCGCGCGAAGGAACAGCGAACTGGAGCGCGTCGTGGCCGACCTGGACGCCTTCGCCCACAGCGTCGCCCACGACCTGCGCGAGCCGCTGCATGTGATCAGCGGCTTCGCCCGGATGCTCGAGCTCGACGACACGACCTTGATGTCGGCGCAGGGACGCCGGCGCCTCGGCCGGATCCTCGAAAGCGCTTCGGAAATGAGCCGGCTGATCGACGGAATCCTGGCCTCGGCCCGCGCCGAGCGGGTCGAAGTGCGCTTCAGCCCGGTCCGGCTCGACGAACTCGTGCAAGACGTGCTGCGCGATGTGCTGCCGGACCATCCCGCCGCGGAAGTCGTGGTTTCCGGCCTGCCCGTGGTGACCGGCGATCCGGCGCTGGTGCGGCAGGTCTTCGCCAACCTGATCGGCAATGCATTGAAGTTCTCGGCGCGCAGGCAGCCGCAGCGAGTCGAGATCGGTGCCGGCGTCGAGGGCCATGAGCAAGTGCTTTTCGTGCGCGACAACGGCGTCGGCTTCGCGCCCGAGGACGCGGCGCGGCTGTTCACCCCGTTCCTGCGCGGCACCGACGACGCGACCTATGCCGGCATGGGCGTCGGGCTGTCGATCGTCAAGCGCGTGATCCAGCGGCATGGGGGCTGGATCAGGGCCGATTCGCGGATCGGCGGGCCGACCGTGTTCAGCTTCAACTTCGGAGATTCAGCGAAGTAGGCGCTGCTAGCCGGCGAAGCCGGCGCCGAAAGCCAGCGCCTTGTCCATCTTGCTGGAGATGCTCGTGTGGTGCTGCACCGCGTGGTTCAGCAGCCCCTGGATGCTCTTGTTGCCGGCCTCGAGCGGCTTGAACTCGAACCCCGCACCGGACAGGTAACCACGGCCGTACTGCTTGAGCTTGGTGAAGTATTCCGCGCCGGTATCCCAGGTCGCCTGGGTGATCATCGTATCGGCGTCGTCGAACATGCGCATCAGCACCATCAGGCTGCCGCAGATGCCGGTGTTGAAGGTCAGCATCGGGATCAACGGGCTGGCGTCGCAGCCCTTCTTGTAGAACGCCTTGAACCGGTCCAGGTCGTGGATGATTCCACCCTTGCTGCGATCCATCTCCGGCACCAGCTGGTTGCGGCTGCCCGTCATCCCGTGTTCGCCCGGGTTGGTCAGCCGGATCGCCATCGCGTTCATCTCGGCCAGGCGCTTCTCTTCCTTGTAGTGCTCGCGCGCGAGCTTCAGGAACTTGCTGATCTTGGACTGTTCCCAGATGCGCCACACCAGCTTGACCAGCCATTCGACGCCGGTGACCAGCGCCGCCACCAGGCTGCCCGCGCCGGGCAGCAGCGCCGACAGCGACAGCGAAGCCACGCCCTTGAGCACGCTCCACAGGCCCTCGAAGATGCCCTTGGTCATGTTGGCCTCGATCGCGTTGGCGGCCTCCTCGGGGTGTCCGGGATTGAGCACGATCTTGCGGCGCATCATCCAGGTTTCGAGCCGCTCCTTGGCGGCCTTGATGGTCTTGATGATGCCGCCGCCGAGGTCCATGGCGCCGCCGATGAACGGCGCCGCCGCCTCCAGGCACTTGCCCACCACGAACTTGACGGCCTTGGAAATCAGGCTCGCGCTGACGTCCCAGGCCCATTCGCCGTCGGACAGGAGCTTGGCCTTGATCCAGTTGAACAGGTCGGTCACGGCGTTGATCAACAGCACGCGCAGGTTGTTGAACGCGTCGTACAGCACCGCGACCGTGGTGCCGACGATGGTTCCGGCGAGGGTGTAGGGATTGAGCATCAGCAGCGGGTCGTCGGCAATCGCCTCGAACATGGCGCCGGTCGCCGGGAACCCGGGCAACTCCCGCCTCGGGGCCTTGGCGATCCGCTCGACATGGAAGTCCCGCTGTTCGAGCGGCCGCTGTTCTCCCGGCCGCACTGGGCCGGGCAGCTGCCGCAGCGGGCCGGCAACCTGGCGAGTGCGGTAACGCGTGTCGGTGGGCATCGACGTGCCCGTGATATTGGTGGGCTTGGAAGCGATGGTGAACGGCACGCCCAGCGCGTCGGCCATGTCGCCGCCCTTGATGTCCTTGATCGCCCCCATGTCGAAGTTCTTGGTGGACAGCTTGTCGCTGTCGAGATGGTTGTAGTTGGTCGAAACGGCGCCGCCGACCGCGCTGCCCACGGCGGCCACGCCCTCCAGTGCGATCGACCACTTGTTCATGTCGATGTCGATGTTGCCGAAAAGGTACAGCACACCGAAGCGCGAATGGGGGATGTCGTGGGAAGCGATGGCACGGATGGCCCGCTGATCCTGGCTCTGCGCAAGCGTCACCGGCCCGATCGGCGTGCGCGGCGTGGTGAACTCGTATAGCCACTTCAGCAGGCCGCCGCTTTCCTTGTCGCGCGGAATCTTCGACCAGTAGCCGCCGTGGCCGACTAGGTAACCCTGCAACTCCTGGTGCAGCCGATTGGCGTTTTCCTCGGTGCGGCCGGCGAAATAGGTGTCGTAGGCGGTGTCCACCTTGGTGATCGGTCCGTTGCGGCGCCCGATGACGCTGGTGCGTGTGCGAAATTCCGCGGGCGCGACCATGCCCATTGGTCCCTTTTTCCCCATGAACGGCTCCTGTCTAGGTGATCAGCCATCTTGGGGGGTACCCCCCGTGGGTGTCAACCTGGAAAGCCGCCCCGGCCGCTCAGGAAAGCAGGACCACCGCCGCGGAAAATGTCACGAACGCCGCGGCGGTCGTCAGCAGGATGATCCGGGCGATGCGCCCCGTGTCCGCGCCGAACCGCTCGGCCAGCAACGCCACGTTGCTGGCCGACGGCAGCGCGGCCACCAGCACCATCACCGTCAGCGCGAAACGGTCCAGCGGCAGGCCGAGCGCGATGGCGACGCTGCCGACAGCCCACACCAGCAGCGGATGCACCAGCAGCTTGAACAACGCCACGGGCACGAAGTCGCGCCACGGCATCGGGTCGTGCTCCTCGATCGCGGCCACGTATTGGGAACGGGCCAGCACCGCGCCGATGGTGAACAGCGCCACCGGCGAGGCCGAATCGGCCAGCAGGCCGAGCGTCTGCGCCACCGGTTTCACCGGCTCGAAATGCAGCGCCGACGCCAAGCCGCCCAGCACGATGGCCCAGGGCATCGGGTTGAGCGCGACACCCTTCAATGCGTTGCTCGCCGCCTTGCGCGCACCATGCTCGTCGGCGCCGTCCAGCCGCGACAGGGCGATGCACAGCGAACTCGTGATGAGCAGGTCCACCATGATCGTGAGGATGGCGGGGCCGGCGGCCTGCGCCCCGAGCAGCGCAACGAGAAGCGGCACCCCCATGAACCCGGTGTTGGGAAACGCGGCGACCAGCGCGCCGAACGCAGCGTCGTTCCAGCCGATGCGCGAGTTGCGGCTGGCCCAGACCACGAACGCCACCATCGCCAGCGCGCACAGCAGGTACACCGAAGCGGCGGCCGCATCCAGCAATTGCGCGATCGGCGTGCTGGCGCCGAAGCGGTACAGCATGCACGGCAGCGCGAAGTAGAGAACGAAGGTGTTGAGCCCGGGAATGGCATCCAGCGGCAGCATGCGCTGGCGCGCGGCGATGTAGCCGCACAGCACCAGCGCGAAGAACGGAAAGGTGACCAGCAGGATGTCAAGCACCCCTGTATTTTCCCCGCAACCCGGCTGGCCATGATTTCGGGGGCCAGGCGGTGCCCGCCGGTATGATTCGCCGCTCCCCTCGCAGTACCTTCCCCCGACTTTTCCCCGATGTCCGCCGGCCTCAACCTCGCCCAACAAGAAGCCGTCAACTACATGCATGGGCCCTGCCTGGTGCTGGCCGGCGCCGGGTCGGGCAAGACCCGCGTCATCACGCACAAGATCGGGCGGCTGATCGAAGCGGGGCTGGAGGCCAAGCGGATCGCGGCCATCACCTTCACCAACAAGGCGGCGGCCGAAATGCGCGAGCGCGCCAAGAGCCTGATCGGGCGCGGCGCCCGGGATGTGCTGATCTGCACCTTTCATGCGCTGGGCGTGCGCATGCTGCGCCAGGACGGCGCGGCACTGGGCCTGAAGTCGGCCTTCTCGATCCTCGACAGCGACGACGTGACCAGCATCCTGAAAGACGCGGGCGGCACCACCGACGCCGCCACCGCGCGTCAATGGCAATGGGCGATCAGCCTGTGGAAGAACACAGGGCTGAACGCGGCGCAGGCCGAGGCGCAGGCCAAGGACGACAACGAAAAAATCGCAGCCCGCATCATGGCGCGCTACGAGGAACGCCTCGCGGCCTACCAGAGCGTGGACTTCGACGACCTGATCGGCCTGCCGCTGAAGCTGCTGCAGCAGCACCCGGAAGTGCGCGAGAAGTGGCAGGCGCAACTGGGCCACGTGCTGGTCGACGAATACCAGGACACCAACGCCACGCAGTACGAGGTGCTGAAGCTCCTGGTCGGTGAACGCGGCCGCTTCACGGCCGTGGGCGACGACGACCAGTCGATCTACGGCTGGCGCGGCGCCACGCTGGACAACCTGAAGCGCCTGCCGCTGGATTTTCCGCAGCTGAAAGTGGTGAAGCTGGAGCAGAATTACCGCTCGACCGGCGCCATCCTGCGCGCCGCCAACAACGTGATCGGCCCCAATCCCAAATTGTTTCCGAAGACGCTTTTTTCCGAGTTGGGCGAGGGCGAGCCGGTGCGCGTGGTCGACGCCGACAACGAGGAACACGAGGCGGAGCGCGTGGTCGCACGAATCCAGTCCACTCGCGCCAATGGCGTGGGCCAGGAGTGGAAGGAGTTCGCGGTGCTGTACCGCGCCAACCACCAGGCGCGCATCTTCGAGCAGGCCCTGCGCAAGGCGCAGATCCCGTACAAGGTGTCGGGTGGCCAGAGCTTTTTCGACCGCGCGGAAATCAAGGACCTGTGCGCCTGGTTTCGCCTGTGGATCAACAACGACGATGACCCGGCCTTCCTGCGTGCGGTCACGACGCCCAAGCGCGGCATCGGCCACACCACGCTGCAGAACCTGGGCACTTTCGCGAGCAAGTACCGGCAGAGCCTGTTCGAGGCGCTGTTCTCCTCGTCGCTGGGCTCGGTGCTGCCCGCCAAGGCCGTGGGCAGCCTGCACGAGTTCGGCCGTTACGTGAACGACCTGGAGTTCCGCGCCCGCCACACGCACGGCGCGCAGGACTCGCGCGCCTTCATGCTGGAGTGGCTCAAGGACATCGATTACGAGAAGCATTTGTACGACGGCGAGGACAACGAGAAGGTGGCGGCCAGCCGCTGGACCAACGTGCTGGAGTTCTGCGACTGGATGTCGCAGCGCGCCGGCGGCGAGATCGACGACACCGCGGGCGTGAGCATCGCCAGCGAGAAGAAGAGCCTGCTGGAGGTGGCGCAGACCATTGCCCTGCTGTCCACCATCAGCGAACGCGAGCAGGACCAGAACGTGGTGACGCTCTCCACGCTGCACGCGGCCAAGGGCCTGGAATGGCCGCACGTGATGCTGGTGGGCGTGACGGAGGGACTGCTGCCCTTCAAGCTCGGTGACGACGCCAACCCGAGCGGCCGCGCCGATGGGCCGATGAGCGAAGGCATCCTGCAGCGTCTGCAGGAAGAGCGGCGCCTGATGTACGTGGGCATCACCCGGGCGCAGCGCTCGCTGTCGGTGAGCTGGACCAAGAAGCGCAAGAAGGGCCGCGAGATGATCGCGGCTCAGCCCAGCCGCTTCATCGCGGAGATGGCGCTGGAAAAGACCACGACCCGCGAGGACCCGCGCGAAAAGCTCAAGGCCCTGCGCGCGGAGTTTGCCCAGAAGGCGCTCGACACGGCGGCCGCTGCCGCGGCGGCGAGCGCGCCATGAGATTGCGGCGGGCGCTCGTGCTTGCCGCGTTTCCGCTGCTGTGCGCGACGGCGAGTGCGCAGGACGCCGCCCACACCCTGGCCGTGGCTTGTCCCAAGGCCGCCGAGGTGACCGAGCAGCACCTGTTCGGCCTGTGGCGCGCCGAGTTCGAGGGTTTGCCGCAGGGCGCCACGCTCTTGCTGGAAAGGCATCCCGACCTGCCCGAGAGCGTTCGCGGCGCGATCAACCGCGACGGTGAGCGGGCCGAGGTATCCGGCGACGTCGACGAAGGCGAGTTCACGCTGGAGGAGTCCGTCAACGGCATGAACATCAGCGCGACCTGGCTGGGCGAAGTGGTCGAGGGGTCGTGCGGGCGCGAGATCCGCGGGACCTGGCAGGCCGAAAGCGACCGGCGCGCGCGCGGATTCGTGTTGCGCAAGGCGGATCGGTAAGGAACAGTCCCGGGCGCGGCTCTTGCTTGAGGACACCATAGCAGTTCCAACTATCAGAAGTATGAAAAGTGGGCCAGTGGCAGAAGCGGCCCTTCCGGTCCCCGTGTCGGATGGGGATGACCCCCAGCTTTGGCTCGGGTCGTCGCCATTGCTGGACCTGGAAGACACGAAGCTGCGCCTTCGGGTGCAGTCGCTCACGCAGCTTTGCAAGACCGAACGCGAGAAGGCGCTCGCCCTCTACAGCTTCGTCAAGCGGATGCCGTTCAGCAAGCCCTTCAAGATGCGCCTGCACACCGCGCGCGAGGTCATCGACCAGGGGCGGGGAGACTCCGCGGACAAGGCCACGTTGCTGGTGGCGATGCTGCGGCTGGCGCGCATGCCCGCTCGTATCCGCTACCTGACGCTGCGCGGGGAGGTGATGCGCGGGCTTCTGAGCGGCATGCCCGAACCCACCCGGCCTCTCGTGGAAATACACCGCAATGGGGAATGGGTGGGCACCGACACCTACATCTTTGATGCGGCGTACCTCGCCGCGGCCCGGCGTCGCCTGGCGGAGAACGGCTGGGACTGGGGCTATGGCATCCATGTCGACGGCCACCAGCTGTGGGACGGAAACAGCAGCGCCTACGTCGGAGGCGCGCGTCCGGATTGGGACCCGATGATCCTGGAGGATCACGGCGTCTTCTGTGACCCGCTCGAATACATTTCGTCGCGCAGCTACCGGGGCCGGCACGCGCGGCTGTCACGCGCGCTGCAGTGGAATGTTTTCTCTCCGGCGATGGAACGCGCGATTCGCGACCTGCGACCCGATCCTGTGTCGCCGTGACCCTGGAAATTCGAGTCGGCCCGTCCGAAGCTCAGTTTTCCACGTCCGCCAGGCGGCCGACGAATCCCCAGCCGCCACCGAGTTCGCTCACCGCCAGCACCAGTTCGTTCTCGCCCTTCTTCAGCGCAAGATAGACTGCGTCGCTCTCCGCGTCCATGATGCCGAGGAACGCGGGGTCGCGAAAGTTCTGCGCGCTGCGGCCCCGGTACAGGATCTGCCCGTTCAGGAACACGCTGACGTCGTCGCTGTAGCCGAGATAGAGCTTCTTCAGCTGGTCGCGCTCCGACGGGATGCTGGTGCGCGCGTAAACCACCTGCATGCCCGGCTGCGGGTCCAGCCGCTTGGACGCATCGTTCGCGAACGAGACCCTGGGGTGCGGGCTGGCGCGATAGCGATTCACCACCACGAAGCCCGGCGCCTCGGCTTGCACCTCCTGCCAGCTGATGGCGGCGATCTCCGAAGGCGAGAGCGGCCGCTCCAGGTTGCGCTGCAGTGCATCGTACGAAGGCGACAGGCGCCACTTGACCAGGGTGCCCGGCGGCATCGGCGGCAGGCGCCGCTCCCAGGGCGCGTCGGCCGTCGCGCGCACCTGGAAATTCGAGAAGCAGGTGGCGCCCATGAGCGAAGCCAGCGCCAATTGGCCTTTCTGGATGCCGCTTTTCAGGTCGTTCATCACCAGCACAGGCTTGTCCATTTCCTTCACATAGAGCTTCGCCTGCGCGCCCACCACCTCCAGCCGCAGGTGAAACCATGAATCCCTCGGGATATCGACAGCGCCGGTGAAACCCGGCCCGCTGTAGATCTGCCAGTTCAGCCCGGTGTTGAGCACCGGCGTGTATTGCAAGGCATCGGGCAGGCCGGACTTGTGCTGGCGCAGGTAGACCCACTCCGCGTTGGCTCCGTCGTCGGCGATCCGGAACTGGATGCCGAAGAACCCGCGGCTTGCGGGCGTCGCCACGTCCACGTCGACGACGCCGTCACGCATTTCAAGGTCCTTGGGCACCGCCGCCCCGCCATCGAGCGTGAGGCACTTGCGGCCCTGGTAGTCCAGCGCCCTGGCCTGGCCTTCCAGCTCCCAGAGCGGGGAATCGGCGGGGATCGAAAGCGGCTGCCGGGGCTGGGAGTGCGCCGCAGGCGCCACCAACAGCGCGAGGGCAAGAAGAAGGGAGAACGGGATGTGGAGTCTGTTCATCGAGCGGCCTCCTGTGTCGCGGTCTGCGCACGCCCCGATTAAAGCAGGTGGGCGCCAGAGCGCCATCTCGCATTACACCGTGCATCACTGGTTTACCCTTGAAAGCGCATCGCCACCCGCTCCTATGATCGGCGCAGATCATGGAAGGGGCTTTTTATGGCAAGGCATTGCGCCACCAATCTGACGATCGCTTTTTTGGTGACGGTCGCTCTTCAAGGCTGCGGCGGGGGCGCCGGGTCGTCATCGTTTTCCGCATCGCCCCAGGCATCCCCGGAAAAAGTATCGGCTGAACCAGTCTCTGGCCCGGCGACTGGAGTCGCCGCTCCCTTGTCAAAGTTCAAGTCCGCACTTGGCGCGCCGCAGGCTTCGGCTGACGTACTGAGTGCCCAAATCATAGACGTCTACGACAACGCAACCAACGCGCTCACGATTCCTCTCGTCCAGGTCGGGCCGCGTTTTTACAAGGACGTGCGAATCAACGTGGGCAATGTCTTGAGCGTCGGCACCGCGGTGAACACCTCCGGCGTGTTCGACCGTTACGACCCCGCGACCAATCGGCTGACCGTGCCCGTGGTACGAGTGGACAATGAGCTGTACTACAACGTGGTCGCGACAATGAGCCGCCTGTTGTCGTATGGCAGTGCGGTCGAGAGTATCTCGGTTCCCACCGACCTGACGCAGGTCTCCTATCCATCGGGCTACCAGACCTCGACCACGACCGAGGCGGACATCAACACCGATCCTTGCAACCTCGACATTGCAAAGGTCACATACCCAGCCTCGTGGAACGGGCAATACCCGTTGCCCGCAATCAGGGGCGCGCCTTTGAAGCAGTCGATCGCGCGCGCGGTCATGTTCAAGGACATCGGACTGCAGCCGGGCAACCCCGCCTTCATTCTGCCGGGTGCGCCGGGTGCGCCCGGCGGATGTTCCGGAGATCTGCAAACCGCATTCGTCAAGACGATGGCCCGGCTGCATACGCTCGGCTCCGACTACATCACCATCACACAGTGGCACTGGGCCACCGAAAATCAGGACGGGTCGTGGTACTTCACGAAGGCCGAAGACACCTTCGGGTCCATGACCGATGCGGATACCACAGGCATGGTGCAGAAGGCGCATGCCGCGGGCCTCAAGGTGATCATGAAGAACCAGATACAGGGCTTCTATCCCTTCGGCAACCCGTCGAATATGACTGCCCCGCCCGCTACAGCCGAGGTGTTCGCCAAATGGTTTCCGGCTTTTCAGGCCTACATCGCCGAGCGATCGGTCTTCTTTGAGTCGCTGGGCGTCGATGTCATGGAGGTTGGATGCGGCGCATGCCTGTTTCACGACAACGGCGACGGCTCGTCGGCGCACGCCGCGCTGTTCCAGAGTGAGTACCTCAAGGCGTTGGACACCATCAAGCTTCATTTCACGGGCCAGGTTCTGATGGCCACTCCGCCGTGGATCTACAGTTCGAGCCTGGCGTCCAAGGTCGATATCTTCGAGGTCGGCATGTACAGCGTCAATGGAGCCGCGCAACTCACGGACTCCTTGACGGTGGATGCATATCGCGCGCTTGTCGCGAACTCGAGTTTGCAGTACGCCATCAATCTGCTGGATGGATATGGCAAACGCATCATGATCTCGATGGCGATGCAATCACGACGCAGCATGTTTACCTTGCCGGGCTATGTGGAAGAAACCGTGTGCACGGCTTACATCAACGCACTGAACCCCGACAACACGGCGTGCATTCAGCGCGAGCAGCTTCCGGACTTCTCCATGCAGGCAATCGTTTACGAGGCCTCGCTTGAAGCGATCAACCAGATGACGACGACGCATTCGACGTTGATGGTCAACATGATGGACTACTGGGAAACTGATTCGCTCATGCCGTTTACTGCATTCCCCAGCTTGGCCACGTCGTTTCGCAACAAACCCGCCGAAGGCGTGGTCAAGGCGTGGTTCGCCCGTTAGGCGCGAAGGGAAGCATCAGAGGCCCAGGTCATACTCGATTGTCAGCGGCGCGTGGTCGCTGAACCGCGTCGTCTTGTAGACCGTTGCCTCGCGGGCAGTCTGCGCGATGCCTGCCGTGGCGATCTGGTAGTCGAGCCGCCAGCCCACGTTGTTCAGCCAGGCCTGGCCGCGGTTGCTCCACCACGTGTAGCACTCTTCCAGCGCATCCGGCTTGAGCAGCCGGTACACATCCACCAGCCCGGTCTCGGACAGCAGCTTGGTCATCCACGCCCGCTCCTCGGGCAGGAAGCCGCTGTTCTTCTTGTTGCTGCGCCAGTTCTTCAGGTCCTTTTCCTGGTGCGCGATGTTCACGTCGCCGCACAAGATGAACTCGCGCTGCTTCTTCAGCCGCACCAGGTAAGGATCGAATTCATCCAGGAAGCGGAACTTGGCCTGCTGCCGCTCCTCGCCCGACGAACCGCTGGGAAAGTAACAGCTGATGATCGACAGCTTGCGTGCCGGCGTGTCGAAGCGGAGCTCCACGTAGCGGCCCTCGGCGTCGAATTCGCGCGATCCGTAGCCCACGATCACGTCGCTGGGCGCGTGCTTGCTGTACACCGCGACGCCGGAGTAGCCTTTTTTCTGCGCGAAGTGGAAGTGTCCCTTCAGGCCGGCCAGCTCTTCGAACCGGCCTTCCACGTCGGCCGCCTGCGCCTTGACCTCCTGCAGGCAAATACAATCAGGCTTGGTCTTGGCGACCCAGGCTTCCACGCCTTTGCTGGCGGCCGAACGAATGCCGTTCAGGTTGAGGCTGGTGAGTTTGAACAAGGAATTCCCCATGGTGGCTACAAGCGGGCAGGATCAGCTGGCCCAGGATTTTGTGCAGTTTTCGGTCGATGCCGGCGTACTGCGCTTCGGCCAGTTCAAGACCAAGGCCGGCCGGATGTCTCCGTACTTCTTCAACGCCGGCCTGTTCGACGACGGCGCCAAGCTCGGGCGGCTCGCGCAATTCTATGCACAGCGCATCCTGGCCTCGAAGATCGAATTCGACATGATCTTCGGCCCCGCTTACAAAGGCATCCCCCTGGCGACGGCCGTGGCCATCGAGCTGGCCCGCCTGGGCCGCAACGTCCCCTACGCTTACAACCGCAAGGAGGCCAAGGACCACGGCGAAGGGGGAACTCTGGTCGGCGCACCGGTCAAAGGAAAGGTGCTGGTGGTGGACGACGTGATGTCGGCGGGCACGGCGGCACGTGAATCGATCGCGATCATCCAGGCCGCCGGGGCCGTGCCGCATGCGGTGGCGATAGCCCTGGACCGCCAGGAAAAAGCAACCGAAAACGGTGTGGACGTCAACCACAGCGCAGTGCAATACGTCCGCGACCAGTTGGGGCTTGAGGTATGCGCGATTGCGCGGCTGGCCGATTTGCTTCAATATTTGGGAAAACACAGTGGCGATAGTCTTGGGGCGTACCATGAGCAGGTACTCGCTTACAGGGAGCGTTACGGCGTTGAATAAGGAAATAGAAACGTGCGGGGCTCGACCGGGCGAAAGATTGCCGTGGGATTGCTGTTCGGGGGTCTGTTCGCACAGGCCTTCGCGCAGAGCATTTACACGTGTATCGATGCCAAGGGCCGGCGGCTGACGGCGGACCGGCCCATTCCCGAATGCTCGGACCGGGAGCAACGCGAACTCTCGTCCACCGGCATGGTCAAGCGCAAGATCGGCCCGATCCTCACCGCCGAGGAACGCGCGGCCGAAGACGAAAAGGCGCGCAAGGCCATCGAGGAGAAAAACCGGCTGGAAGAAGAAAGAAAGCGCGAGCGGGCTTTGCTCATGCGCTATCCGAACAAGGCCGCGCACGAAAAGGAACGGCAGCTGGCCCTGGCGGCGGTGGATGACGCCATCGCCCTGGCGCGCAAGAACAGCGAAACGCTGCTGGCGCAGCGCAAGCGCTTCGAGCTCGACCTGGAGTTCTACCAGTCCGACATGTCCAAGGTGCCGCCGCAGCTCAAACGGCAGATCGACGAAAACGAGCAGCACATCGAGGCGCAGAAGCGCTTCGTGGCCACCCAGGACGGCGAAAAGAAACGCATCAACGCTCGCTTCGATGAGGAATTGATGAAGCTCAAGCAGTTGTGGGCGCAACGCGCCATCGTGACTTCACCGGCCACCGCGGCAGCCATGCCGGGGCCGGGGCCGGCCAAGCCCTGACGCCGTTCAGGCGCTCAGCTTGCGGCGCAAGAGGTCGTTGACCTGGGCCGGATTGGCCTTGCCCTTGCTGGCCTTCATGGCCTGCCCCACCAGCGCGTTGAAGGCCTTGTCCTTGCCGGCCTTGAACTGCGCCACGTTGTCCGGGTTGGCGGCGATCACGTCGTCGATGATCTTTTCCAGCGCGCCGGTGTCGCTCATCTGCTTGAGGCCCCTGGCTTCGATGACCGCATCGACATCGCCGGCCTCCTTGCCCCACAGCGCATCGAACACCTGCCGCGCGGCATTGTTGGAAATCGTGCCGTCGGCAATCCGGTGGATCAGCGACGCAAGCATCGGCGCGGTGACCGGCGCATCCTCGATCGCGCCCTCGCCCGCATTGATGCGCCGTGACAGCTCGCCCATGATCCAGTTGCTCGCCAGCTTGGCTTGGCCGCTGGCCTTCGCCGCGGCTTCGAAGTAGGCCGCCATCGCCTTGCTTTGCGTCAGCGTCGTCGCGTCGTATTCCGGCAGGCCGTAGTCCTTCATGAGGCGCGCGGCCATCACGCGCGGCAGCTCCGCCATCTCGCTGCGCACGCGCTCCACCCATTCGGGCGCCACCACCAGCGGCGGCAGGTCCGGGTCGGGGAAGTAGCGGTAGTCGGCGGCGTCTTCCTTGGTGCGCATCGCGCGGGTCTCGCCGG
>JAQGMS010000445.1 GCA_028292245.1 Ramlibacter sp. | reverse complement strand
CACGGCCAGCAAGAATCGGTCGTTGAACAAGACGACCGTTTCAAACTCGGTCTTCTCGAGCGGCAGCGCAAGAAGGAGTACGTCCAACGCTCCATGACCAAGTTCGCTCAGCAGCGACTTGGTCTGGGTTTCGAGCAGATCAAGACGCAGATCCGGATGAGTACGGTGGAGTTCCGGTAACAGCTGGGGAAGCACGTAGGGTGCCAGCGTTGGAATCACTCCGAGCCGCAACGTCCCACAGAGCAAGTGACCATTGTGGCGTACACAATCTGCGAGGTCACGGGTGGCGCTGAGGATCGAGGCGACGCGTCGAGCGACTTCAACGCCGGCCTCGGTGAGTGCGGTAGCGCCTTGACGCCGCGTCACCAACTCCGCCCCGAGCTCACTCTCGAGTTCGCGGATCTGCATCGAGAGCGCGGGTTGACTGACCGCACATTCTTCCGCTGCCCGACCGAAATTTCGATGTCGGGCAAATGCATCGAGATACCGTAGCTGCCGAAGGGTCAGCATGTTAATCACCCCTGAGCGTTGGTTTATTATAATTCCAAGGCCATTGATATCAAAATTTCTTATCGCAGGGTGCGCGACTCTTATCGCGCGATGAGGCGCGGATGATCACCCTGAATCGCCACCAGTCCTCACGGGGGCTACTGCGAGCGAATTCAGTCGCACTTCCCAACGGCCTTGTATCTGCGTGCGCCCATTAGATTGGGGCGCAGCTGCATAAGAATTCCTGACTTTTCACCAAGTCGGATGTATCCGACACTTATTCGAAAGAGCCCTTTGGCAACAATAACCAGAACTAGGGAGAGGTAATTGCGTAGCCACGTCAGTTCCATCGTGGCGCTGTCGGCGTTTGCCCTGACCGCAGCGATGGTAACCAAGCCTGCATTTGCTTATGAGGCGGGCGCCGTCTCGGGCGGCGGAACGATCGAAGGCAAGGTCGTCTATAACGGCCCGGTGCCGACACGAAAGATCATCCCCAACAAAGATGTCGAGGTCTGCGGCGGCATCCGCGAGGAATCCCTTGTCGAGGTAGCACCCGACAAGGGCGTTAAGAACGCCGCTGTGTACTTGGTCGATGTCACCAAGGGAAAAGCCTGGCCGGCAGCGAGTAAGCCGCCTCAACTCGACAATATAAAATGTCGGTTCGAGCCCGGGGCTCAGGTGATCCGTGCCGGTCCGCTGGACGTCGTCAACAAGGACCCGGTCCTGCACAACACTCACGGCTACTACGGCAATCGCACTGCGTTCAATATGGCCTTGCCCAATCAAGGGCAAGATATTCCCACGGAACTGACGCGCCCCGGGACTGTGCGCGTCGACTGCGACGCGCATGGATGGATGGAGGGCTGGATTTACGTAGTGGACAACCCCTACTACGCGATGACCGGCGATGACGGCAAATTCAGCATCACCGACGTGCCGCCCGGGACTTACAAGCTGGTGGCGATCCAATCCTATACCGGACCAATCGAGCAATCGGTCACTGTCGAAGGCGGCAAGCCGACGGCTCTGACTATCGAATTGAAGAAGAAGTGAACCGCCACGCAGGAAAATCGGCGAAGCAATTCGTCGAGAGGAGATTCTCCCCATGTCCGAGCTCGACCGTGAACGACGTGAGATGGCTGCGGTGCTTCAGCAGCCCGGGGTACGACCAGACGCCGAAATGCGGATCACGCGACGAACATTCGTCCACCGATCGTGCTTAACCGGCGCGGCGACGGTCGCTCAAACTTTCGGATGGTGGCCGCTGATCAGTACCATCGACATGGCGTATGCTGCCGAGCCCCCCTTCAAGTTTGCCTGGATTTCCGACACCCACCTTTATCCGGAGTCCGTCAACACGCGGTTCGTGGAGAAGGTGAAGCGTGCCGCGAGCGAAGTCCAAGCCATGAATCCGCCGGCGGATTTCCTGATCTTCGGCGGCGACCTGGCGCAGCTCGGCAGAGCCAATGAGCTCGCGCTCGGGGTTCAGCTCTTGTCCGAAGTCAAGGTCCGAAAGGTGTTCATCCCGGGTGAGCACGACTGGTATTACGACATGGGCAAGGAGTGGATGCGGCTCTTTGACAAACCCAACTGGACGTTCGATCACAAGGGCGTGCGGTTCATTGGACTTGATACGGTCACGCGTGCGCCGGATTATTGGTCTGCGAGAAAGATGAGTCCCGAGGAACGAATGGACCACATGGCGACCCTCGACGGCAGTGTCGCCGGGCCGTGGGCCGGCGTCGGCCGCGACCAGCTCGACTGGATGTCGAAGACGCTTGCCAACTGGGACAAATCGAGACCGATTGTCATCTTCAGCCACAATCCGCTCTACGAATACTATCCGCCCTGGAACTTCTGGGTCCGCGATTGGCGTGATGTCAACGACGTGCTGAAACCCTACAGCAACGTCACCAACGTCCACGGCCACGTCCACCAGGTACTTTACAACGAGATCGGGTCCATGCGCTCGATCGGTATGCTGGCGACGTCCTGGCCGTGGCCCTATGCCCCGGAGGGCGTGCCCAAGCTGACCGTGCCGATGATCCGGGTCGACCCCGGTGATATCTACGACGGCGTCGGCTGGAGCAAACTTACCATGAACAATGATCGCCTCGAGAACGAGTATGTGATGTGGGGCCGCACTCAGGTCTTAGCTCAGTCGGGGCCTGATTCCTCGCTGAGCCAGCCGGAAGTCTTGCGCGGTCGCGTCGCCGATCGCTTGTACCCATACTGAGGGAGGATGGCCATGATTGCGAGAAAAACATTCCTCTTCGCGGGCGGCGCTTCGTTGGTCGTGGCACTCGC
>JAQGMS010000555.1 GCA_028292245.1 Ramlibacter sp. | reverse complement strand
CGAGCGATCCGGCCGCGATCGCCGTCCCCAGATATACAGTGTGAAACGGCAACGTCGTGCCGCGGATCATCGCGCCGATGATGCCGGCCGCCGTGATCATCGCGACCGTGGCCGAGCCCTGCGCTGTGCGGATGATCGCGGCGGTGAGGAAGGCGAGCGGGATGAGCGCGTGATGCGAATCCGGCAAGCGCTTGCCGATCTCACCCGCGACGCCGCTCGCCGCCAGCGCCTGCCCGAACGCGCCCCCTGCGCAGATGATGAGAATGATCACGCCCGCCCCCGCCAGCGCCTCTCCCACCGCCGCCGAGACCTGCTTGCGATCCAGCCGTCGCTGCGCCGCGACGATGAGCAATCCCACCCCCGCCGCGATGCTTAGCGCCACGTTCTTATCCCCGATGGCGCGGACGAACCAGGCCGCCCGGCTCTGCGTGCGGATCGCATCGCAATATGCGCCCGACGCGATCAGCACCACCGGCAGCAGGATCGGCAGGAGCGCCACCCAAAGCGGGGGCAGCGGGCGATCGGCCGCAGTCTCCTGCAGCACCTCCGCTTCCGACAGTGCCGTGCGCAGCGGGATATCCCAGTACCGATTGGCGAAGCGCGCATAGAAATAACCCGCGACCGCCGCGATCGCGCCGATGACCATCCCCACCGGGATCATCATCGCGAAGCTCACGTGAAACGCCTCGGCCGCGAAGCTCGGGCCCGGCGTCGGCGGCACCAGCGAGTGGGTCATCGTCGCCCCCGCGACGATGCACAGGACGTAGAGCGCGTAATCCCGCCCGCTGCGCGCCCGCATCACCTTGGCGATCGGGATCAGCAGATAGAAGACCGTCTCGGCGAAAACCAGATTGCCCAGCACGAAGCCGGAGATGAGGAACGCGAGCGGCGCCCGCTTGTCCCCCAGCAGGCGCCGGGTGGAATGGACGATCCGCTCGGCCGCCCCCGACTCCATCAGCGTCCGCCCGAGCACCGATGCCATCGCCACCAGGATGCCGACGCCGCCCGCGGTCTTGCCGAACCCTTCGCCCAGGCGCACGCCGATCGGGATCTTCGAGCTCGTCAGCGCCAGCACGCAGATCGCCCCGGCCAGCAGGGCGAGAAACGCGTGCAGCCGAAGCACGAGGATGCCCCCGACGACCACGGTCATGCCGATCAGCAGGATGAGCAGGGGATTCATCAGTCCGATTCGCTCCACGCCGGATGTGGGTTACATTGCCCGCGCCGCCAGCGGCCGTACAATATCCAACCCGTCCACGGGCACAACCATGAGCAACGCCAATCGACCGCGCAAGACCCCCGAACAACTCCGCAGCCACCGCTGGCTCGGCCCCGACGACCTCCGCTCCTTCGGCCACCGCTCGCGCATGAACCAGATGGGGTTCTCGCAGGCCGACTACGCGGGCAAGCCGGTCATCGGCCTCCTCAACACCTGGTCGGACCTCAACACCTGCCACACCCACTTCAAGCAGCGGGTGGAGGAGATCAAGCGCGGCGTCTGGCAGGCCGGCGGCTTCCCGGTCGAAGTCCCCGTGATGTCGCTCTCCGAAACCTTCATGAAGCCCACCAGCATGTTCTACCGCAACCTGCTGGCGATGGAGGCCGAGGAGACGATCCGCTGCCACCCGCTCGACGCCGTCGTGCTCATGGGCGGCTGCGACAAGACCGTCCCCGCCCTCATCATGGGCGCGATCAGCGCCAATGTTCCCGCGATCTTCTTCCCCGCCGGCCCCATGCTCCGCGGTAACTGGAAAGGCCAGACGCTCGGCAGCGGCACCGATGCCTGGAAGTACTGGGCCGAGCGCTGCGCAGGCAATTTGGATGACTGCGCCTGGCGCGGCGTTGAGGAAGGGATCGCAAGATCCCCCGGCCACTGCATGACCATGGGCACCGCCTCCACCATGACCGCGATCGCCGAGACCCTCGGCCTCACGCTAGCCGGCGCGAGCAGCATCCCCGCCGTCCACTCCACCCACGCCCGCATGGCGACATCGACCGGCCGCCGGATCGTCGAGATGGCATGGGAGGACCTGAAGCCCTCGGACATTCTCACCGAACAATCCTTCGAGAACGCCATCACCGTGGACATGGCGATCGGCGGCTCCACCAACGCCATCATCCACCTGATCGCGATGGCCGGCCGTTGCGGCATCAAACTCCCGCTCGAGCGCTTCGACGCCATCTCCCAGCGCGTCCCCGTCGTCGCCAACCTGCGGCCCAGCGGCGAATATCTGATGGAGGATTTCTACGACGCCGGCGGCCTCCCCGCGCTGCTGAACGTCATCAAGCAATTCCTCCACACCGATGCCCGCACCTGCACGGGCCGGACGCTGGCGGAGGAGATCGCCGGCGCACAAGTCTGTAATGACAAGGTCATCCTCCCGCTCGACAAGCCGCTCTCCAAGGCCGGCGCGACGTTCATCCTCCGCGGCAACCTCGCCCCCGACGGCTGCGTGATCAAACCCACCGCCGCCGAGCCCAGACTGCTCCAGCACACCGGCCCGGCGATCGTCTTCAAGAACTACGCCGACTTAAAAGCCCGCATCGATGATGAGAATCTAAACGTCACCGCCGACCACGTCATCGTCCTGCAAAGCGCCGGCCCGCTCGGCGCGCCGGGCATCCCGGAGTGGGGCATGCTCCCGATTCCGAAGAAACTCCTCAAGCAATGCGTCCTCGACATGGTGCGCATCAGCGACGCGCGGATGAGCGGCACCGCCTACGGCA
>JAQGMS010000365.1 GCA_028292245.1 Ramlibacter sp. | reverse complement strand
TGGGCGTCGTTGTCCCGCACCTTCAGCAGCGGGGCGGCGAGTTCCCAGACGGCGGCCAGCCCCGGGTCCAGGGTAACCACCCCGTCCGGCTCCGGATCGATGCCGGCCGAGACTTCCAGGCCGGAGTGGTTGGCGGCGGGCTGAAGCTTAGTCATCCAGCCAGCGTGCACCCCCAGGCACCGGCTGGCAACGGACCGCTTCCGCCCAGCGGAACAGGGCTTCCGGACATGCCCCGCGCCTGCTCCCACCGATGGACATATGGGGATTATGTCCACTCGCGGGCCCGGGCGGAGGGCATGTCCGGCGGCCGGGGGGTGTGGAGGGAACCAGCTAGCCGATGAGCGCCAGCACCGCTCCCGCGCTCACGACGCCGCCGGCTTCCGCGCGGAGGCCCGTCACCGTCCCGGCACGGTGGGCGGACACCTGGGTTTCCATCTTCATCGCCTCGAGGACCACCACGGGATCCCCCGCCGCGACCTCGGCGCCGGGCTCGACGAGCCACTTCACCACTGTCCCGGCCATGTCGGCGCGGAGTTCGGCGGGGTCGGCGGCGCCGGACGGGGACGAAGCGCCGCCGCGCACGTCGCCGTCGGACGCTGACACGGCCGGAACCCCTGCCGGCAGCGCCCCGCCGGACAGCGTCCGGGTAGAAAGCGCCCAGCCGTCCAGCAGCTCCGCCGGGAGCCCGACGGCGAGCCGGCGGCCGTCGACGTCGACGGTGATGGTGCGCCGGGCGCCCTCGGGGCTGGTGGTGCTGAAGCCCGGGTCGGCGGGAATCCGGTCCGCGAAGTCGGTCTCGATCCAGCGGGTGTGGATGCCCAGTCCGGTCTCGGAGGTGAAGTCCGGTGATTCGAGCACCGCCCGGTGGAACGGCAGCACGGTGGCCACCCCGGTGATGCTGATCTCCGCCAGCGCCCGGCGCGCCCGGCGCAGCGCCTGCTGGCGGTCCGCGCCGGTGACGATCAGCTTCGCCAGCAGCGAGTCGAACTGCGGCGGGACGAAGGAACCGGTGCGCACTCCGGTGTCGAGCCGTATGCCGGGGCCGGTGGGGCCGGTGAATCCGGTGATGGTGCCGGGGGACGGCAGGAAACCGCGGCCCACATCCTCGGCGTTGAGCCGGAATTCGAAGGAATGCCCGCGCGGAGCCGGGTCCTCAGTGACGCGCAGCGGCTCGCCAGCGGCGATCCGGAACTGCTCCTGCACGAGGTCGATCCCCGTGGTCTCCTCGGTGATCGGGTGCTCCACCTGCAGCCGGGTGTTGACCTCGAGGAACGCGACGGTGCCGTCCGCCGCGACGAGGAATTCCACCGTGCCGGCGCCGGAGTAGCCAGCCTCCCGGCAGACCGCCTTCGCGGCGTCGTAGATCTGGCGGGTCTGCCCGGCGCTGAGGAACGGCGCGGGGGCCTCCTCCACGAGTTTCTGGTGCCGGCGCTGCAGGGAGCAGTCGCGGGTTCCGACGACGACGACGTTGCCGTGCGCGTCCGCCAGTACCTGCGCCTCGACGTGGCGGGGACGGTCCAGGTAGCGCTCCACGAAGCATTCGCCATGGCCGAAGGCGGCGATGGCCTCGCGGACGGCGGAGTCGAAGGCTTCCTCGACCTCACCCAGGGCGCGGACCACCTTCATGCCCCGCCCGCCGCCGCCGAAGGCCGCCTTGATGGCGATCGGCAGGCCGTGCTGTTCGGCGAAGGCGCGGGCCTCGGCGGCGGACTCCACGGGGCCGTCGCTGCCGGCGACCAGCGGCGCACCGGCCCGGACGGCCGCCTCGCGGGCGGTGATCTTGTTGCCGAGCAGCCGGATGGCATCCGGGGTGGGGCCGATCCAGGTCAGCCCGGCGTCCAGGACGGCCTGGGCGAAGCCGGCGTTTTCGGAGAGGAAGCCGTAGCCCGGGTGGACGGCGTCGGCCCCGGATTCGGCCGCCACGGCGAGCAGCTTGCGGATGTCCAGGTAGGTGTCCGCGGGCGAGTTGCCGCCCAGGGCGAAGGCCTCGTCCGCGGCGGAGACGTGCAGGGCGTCGGCGTCGGTGTCCGCGTACACGGCGACGGAGGCCAACCCCGCGTCGTCGCAGGCGCGGGCTATGCGGACCGCGATTTCTCCGCGGTTGGCGATCAGGACCTTGCGCATCAGTTACTCGCTTTTCGTTCGGAAGTGGTTTGTCGGGCGCCGGGCCGGCCTTCGGTGGCTTCACGGTCTTCGGCGGCGGCCCAGCGGAAGCGGACTTTTCCGCCGATCGGGATCTGGGCGGCACGGTCCAGCTGCGAGTCGACCACGACGCCGATCACCGGGTAGCCGCCGGTGACGGGGTGGTCGGCCAGGAAGAGGACCGGCAGGCCCTCCGGGGGAATCTGGAGGGCCCCGGCGACGGTTCCTTCGCTGGGGAGTTCGCCGGTGCGGCTGCGCTGCAGCGGGCTTCCCTGCAGGCGCATGCCGACGCGGTTGGACTGCGGTGTCACTTCCCAGTCCTGGCCGCAGAAGGAGTCCAGGGCGGCCGCGTCGAACCAGTCGGCGCGCGGGCCGGCGACGACGTCGAGCACTGTCACGCCGGTGCCGGGGAAGTCCGGCTGCAGTTCCGGGTTCCCGACGACGCCGGATTCGGCGTCCCCGCCGGCGGCCAGGACGTCACCGGCGGCCAGCGGTGCCGGCCCGATTCCGGACATGGTGTCCGTGGAGCGGCTGCCCAGCACCGGGACGGCGTCCACGCCGCCGCGGACGGCGAGGTAGCTGCGGAAGCCGCTCTCCGGCGCGCCGATGGTGAGGATTTCGCCGTCGAGCAGGGCGAAGGGGGCGGCCATGGGCGCCGTGCGGCGCGGCCCTGTTGCCCCGGACTCAGGGTCCGGGGGCGGCGCGATGCCCAGTTGCGACGGCGCCCCGGCCACGGCGAGGACCTGGTCCCCGACGGCCTGGACCTTGAGCCCGCCGGCGACGGTTTCGACGGCGGCCGCGCCGGGCGCATTGCCCACGAGGCGGTTGGCCCGGCGCAGCGAGGCGCGGTCCAGGGCCCCGGCGGCGGAAACGCCCAAGGCGGAGTGCCCGTGCCGGCCGAGGTCCTGGATGAGGCTGTACAGTCCGGGCGAGACGACGTGGAGGCCGGATGTGGCCGCGTGGGCCCTGCCTTCTGCCTGGCGTTCCGCCCGGGCCGGCGGTTCCGTTTCGACAGAGGGGTTGGGAGCGGACTGCGGAGGGCGTCCCGGAGCCAGGGCCACCGCGTCCCGGACCGCGCGGAACCGGACGCGGTGGCCGGGGGTGACGAGGGCGGGCCGCTCCCGGTCCAGGTCCCACATCTGCGCGCCCGTCCGGCCGATCAGCTGCCACCCGCCGGGCGAGCTGCGCGGATACACTGCCGAGTACTGGCCGGCCAGCGCCACCGAGCCCGCCGGGACGGCGGTGCGCGGGGAGCTGCGCCGCGGGACGTCCAACCGCTGGTTCTCCCCCACCAGGTAGCCGAACCCCGGGGCGAAGCCGGCGAAGGCCATGGTCCAGAGCTGGCCGGAATGGGCTGCTATCACGCCGTCGGCCCCGAGGCCGGTGAGCTCCCCGACTTCGGCGAGGTCCTCGCCGTCATACACGGTGTCGATGACCACCAGCTCACCCTCGGTGCGGGCCCGCCCGGTGAGCTGGAGCCGGGGCAGGAGCGCGGCGATGCTGCGTGCCGAGGCGGGCGAGTCAGCCCGGACCAGGACGGTCTCGGCCGCTGCCAGCACGTCCGTCTGGCCGGGCAGCGGCTTCGCCAGGAGCAGCGCCTGCAGGGCGAGCACATCCTGCGTCCCGGAAAGCTCGGCAAGCACCGCGCAGGTTCCCACGGCCCGCACGGAGCGGACCTTCTGTAGTGCCGGGGTTTCCCCCGCTGCCTCAATCATCAGCCGCTTCCATCATTGCCGGTGTCTCACGAATAGGGTCAGCGCGATACGTCCGCGCCGCTCAGGCGCGGGAGTCCTGCAGGAGCCGTTCTTCCTCATCCGTATGCGGATTCCGGCCGATGGCCAGGCCGACGATGGTCACCACGGAGCTCGCAAGGAGGTAGACCGCGATCACGTACCAGTTGCCGGTCGCGGCGTAGAGGGCCGTGAAGACCAGCGGGGCGATGGCGCCGCCGACAACGCCGGCGAGCGTGTAGGCCAGTGAGCTGCCGGCGTAGCGCAGCCTGGCCGGGAACTGCTCGGTGATGTAGGCCGCCTGCGGGCCGTACATGAAGGCGTGGAAAGCCAAGCCGATCACGACGCCGACGGTCAGCAGCAGGACGGACCTGCCCTGGACCATCAGGAAGAACAGCGGGATGTAGACCGCGGTGCCGACGGCTGCGATGCCGTAGACGAGACGCCGGTTGAAGCGGTCCGTGAGGGCGCCGGCGGCAGGGATCAACGCCAGCTGGAACGCCGAGCCGATGAGGATGGCGCTGAGCACGTTTCCGGTGGTCATGCCCAGTTCCCTGGTGGCGTAGACGGCCACGAAAACGGTGAACAGGGAGTAGAGGACGTCGGGACAGATCCGGGACAGCGCGGCGGACACCAGGGCACGGGGCTCCTTGGTGAAGACTTCCCTGAGCGGGGCCTTCGGCGCCTCGCCATGGGCCTTGATGGCCTTGAAGACGGGGGTCTCCTCCAACTTGAGCCGGATCAGGAGCCCGAAGACCACCAGCAGGGCCGAAGCCAGGAAGGCCACCCGCCAGCCCCAGGCGAGGAAGGCCTCATTGCTGAGGGTGGCGGCGAGCAGCGCCAGGACGCCGTTGGCCATCAGGTTGCCCGCGGGCGGCCCGATCTGCGCTGCGGAGGACCAGAATCCCCGCTTGCTGGCGGTGCCGAATTCGCTGGAGAGCAGGACGGCACCGCCCCATTCACCGCCGACGCCGATTCCCTGGGCGAGGCGCAGGAGGATCAGCAGCGCGGGGGCGGCGGCGCCGAGGACGGAGTAGTCGGGAAGGGCACCGATCAGCACCGTGGCGATGCCGATCAGCAGCAGGGTGATCACGAGGACCTGCTTGCGGCCGATCCGGTCGCCCAGCCGGCCGAAGACCACGCCGCCGATGGGACGTGCCAGGTAACCGACGGCGAAGGTGGAGAAGGAGAGCAGGAGGCCCACGAACTCGTCGTTGTTGGGGAAGAAGATTTTGGGGAAGACCAGGGCCGAGGCCACCGAGTAGATGGCGAAATCGTAGTACTCCAGCGATGTGCCGGTGAGGCTGGCAATGTAGGCCTTCAGGGCGCCGGGCGGCAGCTTCCTCGTGGCCCCGGCGGGTGAGGCCTGGTGTGGTGCGGTCATGACTGTTCCTCCAGGGGTGCGGGTGCTGCCGGTAACGCTTGGTGGGTGGCGTGCATTGGGGTGCCGGGTGGCGGTGTGCGGATTAGGCGAAGGCGGCGGTGATGATACCGGCGTCGGACAGCGCCTGCCGCACCGCGGCAGCCATGGTGACGGCTCCCGGGGAGTCGCCGTGGACGCAGATGCTCTCGGCGCGGATTTTCAGGATGGAGCCGTCAACGGTGCGGACGGCCGAATCGGAGGCCATCCTGAGGACATGCTCAGTGACGAGCGCGGGATCCGCCAGGACGGCGCCGGGGAGCGTGCGGGAAACAAGGGTGCCATCGGGGTTGTAGGCCCGGTCGGCGAAGGCCTCGGGGACGGCACGGAGCCCTGCGGCCTCGGCGAGGCGGAGCACTTCCGAGCCCGGCAGCCCGAGGATGGGCAGGTCCGGATCAACGGACTTCACGGCGTCGACGACGGCCTGCGCCTGCCCGGTGTGCGTGACGATGGCGTTGTACAGGCCGCCGTGCGGCTTGACGTACCTGACCGTACCGCCCTCCACGGCGGCCAGCGCCTGCAGCGCGCCGATCTGGTAGACCACCTCGTCGGCCAGTTCGCCCGGGTCGATGTCCAGGAACCGGCGGCCGAATCCGGCCAGATCGCGGTAGCCGACGTGGGCGCCGATCGTGACGCCGGCGGCGATGGCTTCCCGGCAGGTCCGCCGTATCACGGAGGGGTCCCCCGCGTGGAAACCGCAGGCGACATTGGCGCTGGTGACGGAGCGGAACATCGCCGTATCATCGCCCAGGCTCCAGCGTCCGAAGGACTCGCCGACGTCGCTGTTCAGGTCAATGGTTGCCATTTGTGATCCTCGTCTCATGATAACCCCCTACTAAGGATGCACCACTTTGGCCGATTGTTCAACAATCCGACGATTCAATGTCAGAACAATCGTGTAGATTCGGCACCATGACTACTTCCGATGCAATTGCCGGCACGGCCCCCGGCGCGGCTGCGGCGCGGCTGCGCATGGCAGTTCCCTCGGTGGCGGACCGGGTTGCCGCAGAACTGCGCCTGCAACTGGCGGAAGGGATGCTGCTGCCGGGGGCCCGGCTGACGGAATCGACGATCGCCGAGGAGCTGGGCGTTTCCCGCAACACCGTGCGCGAGGCTTTTGCCGAACTCGCCGCCGAACGCCTCGTGGTCCGGCACCCCAACCGGGGAGTGTTCGTCGCGAGCCTGGAGCCCGGGGACATCCACGATGTCTACACGGTGCGCCGCGCGATCGAGGTCAGCGCGATCCGTGCCGGCGGCAGCCCCGAGGGGGTAGCGGCGGTCCGGTCCGCCGTGGAGGAGGGCAAGGCTGCGGCAGCCGTCAATGACGACGAGGCGCTCGGCAACGCCAACCAGCATTTCCACGGCGCCATCGTGGCACTGGCCGGAAGCCGCCGGCTGGACACCATCATGTCCCAGGTACTGGCGGAAATGCGGCTGTTCTTCCATAAGGCGACGATGGAGGCGGACTTCTATCGCGGCTACCTTCAGGACAACGAGGAGATCTGCGCCGCCCTGGAAGCCGGCGAACTGGACCGCGCGGCCGGGCTCCTGCTGGCCTATCTGGACCGCTCGGAAGAGAAGCAGACCGCCGTCCACGGGGAGTGAGGCGGGGTCCGGGCTGAAGCCCGGGCTTCCTCGCCCCGCGGATGCGCCAGGACCGGTGCCGCAGCGGTTGGGCGGCGCAGACGGTCAGTCCCCGCGGAGGACGGCACCCCCGCCGTCGCGGATCCGCTGGACGACGGCGGTGGTGGACAGTTCCGCGACGTAGTCCAGGATCGCCACCTTGCCGCCGTAGCGTTCCACGGCGGCGGTCTCGGCGAGCATCGCAGGGGTGTAGTCGCCGCCCTTGGCATAGATCTCCGGCCGGATCTTGTCGATCAGCGGGATGGGCGTGGGCGTATCGAACACGGTGACATAGTCCACGCAGCTCAGCGCGGCGATGACGGCCGCCCGGTCCGTGAGGGTGTTGATGGGCCGGTCCGGCCCCTTCAGGCGGCGGACCGAATCATCGCTGTTGAGCGCCACCACCAGGATGTCCCCGAGCTGCTTGGCCTGGTTGAGATAGCGGGTGTGGCCGCGGTGCAGGAC
>JAQGMS010000311.1 GCA_028292245.1 Ramlibacter sp. | reverse complement strand
GTCGCGAAGTTCTGCTTCCAGCCGTTCGAGGACCTGATCCAGAAGGCCAAGACCGAGACCAAGCCGGCCGAGCGCGACAAGCTCTACAAGCAGGCGCAGGTGATCTTCAAGCAGCAGGAGCCCTGGTTCACGATCGCCCATGCGGTGCAACTGAAGCCGGTGCGCAAGGAAGTCATCGACTTCAAGCTGAGCCCGTTCGGCCGCCACAGCTTCTACGGCGTCGACATCAAGGAGTGACCACCGCCATCGTCAGCGCCATGCACGAGGAACTCTCCGCCGTGCTGGCGCTGATGCCCGACGAGCACAAGCAGGTGGTGGCCGGCCGCGAATTCTGGGCCGGCCATTTGCATGGGCAGGAGGTGGTCGTGGTGCTCTCGCGGATCGGCAAGGTCGCCGCGGCCACCACGGCGATGGCGCTGATCGAACGCTTCAAGGTCCGCCGCATCGTCTTCACCGGCGTCGCCGGCGGCCTGGCTCCCGGCGTGGATGTCGGCCACGTGGTGGTGGCGGACAGCTTCCTGCAGCACGACCTCGACGCATCGCCGATCTTTCCGAAGTACGAAGTCCCGCTCTATGGCGCGAGCCGGTTCCCAACCGATCCGGCGCTGACCGAAGAACTGGCGCAGGCCGTGGCGGCGGCCTTGCCGGGCACGGCCTTGCATCGCGGCCTCGTCGTCAGCGGCGACCGCTTCGTCTCGACCACGGCCGAAAGCCGCGCGCTGCAAGCCGCCTTGCCCGACGCCCTGGCGGTCGAAATGGAAGGCGCCGCGTTCGCCCAGGTCTGCCATGACTACGGCGTGCCCTTCGCCGCCGTGCGAACCATCTCCGACCGTGCCGACGACGCGGCGCACGGCGATTTCATGTCATTCATCCAGGAGGTGGCGAGCCGGCATTCGGCCGCCATCGTCGACGCCTTGCTGCGCCGCCACTGACGTGCGCGGCTAGCGCCGGAGCAGCCGGCTCATGCCGATGGTCCAGTTCGACTCGCCGGACCCTTGCAGCCGGTACGCGCGGCTGACGTCCACGCTCCAGTCCTCGTTGACGGTCCGGCGCAGGCCGGCGCGCAAAAAGTGCGTGCCGTCCTCGAGATAGCGTTCAACGGTGACCGACCAGCCGGCGCGCGGCGCCCATTCCACCGCCACGCCCGACCGCTGCTGGCCGGCCGCGTCATTCAGGAAGTCGCGGCCCAGGTTCAGGTGCAGGGCAAGATCGTCGCGTGGCGTCCACGTGGCCAAGCCCGCGAGCGTGCTGCCATGGTAGCGCGGCCGCGCCTGCGCTTCCCAGCCCACCGTCAGCGACAGGCCCGCGCTGAAACCCGGCAACCATTCGCGAGCCCACTTGGCTTCGATACCGTAGCCGGTGCGGCCCGCGCCGTCCTGCCGTACGCGTTCCGCGGACAACCGCAATTCGACCGGACCCACGCGGCAGCCGGCGCCGGCGTGCAGCAGGCGCTCGCCGGCATCGGACCGCGTGAACCAGCTTTCCAGCTCACAGGTTCCGGCATCGAGGATGGTTGCGTCGTCCACGCCATGATGGCCGCCGGCGGCCATCGCCATGCCGCAGCCTGTCGACAAGAGCAGGCCCACTGCGGCGGCGATCGCGCGGTTTGTCATGGCCCCTCACCTAGAATCCGGTTTCATATTTCCGATCATCTCGCATCACGAAGGGGCGCATGCCATTCTTTTACAAGCTGCCTGCGCCGGCCGCCTGCGTCCTGTGGCTGTGCCTCGGTGTCCTTTCTCCCGCGGTGGCGCAGGACGGCGGCATCCGCCTGAAGGAGGTCACGATCACCAGCACGCGTGAGGACCTGCAGGGCGTCGCCACCAGCGCCAGCGAGGGCATCGTCACCTCCAAGCAACTGCGCACCCGGCCGATCCTGCGCGCCGGCGACATCATGGAGTCGGTGCCGGGGCTGGTGGCGACGCAGCATGCCGGCGAGGGCAAGGCCAACCAGTATTTTCTGCGCGGCTTCAACCTGGACCACGGCACCGACCTGGCGACCTCGGTCGACGGCGTGCCGATCAACTTCCCCACGCACGGGCATGGCCAGGGGTACACCGACCTGTATTTCCTGATCCCCGAACTGGTGGACTCCGTGCAATACCGAAAGGGCCCCTACTACGCCGAAGACGGCGACTTCGCCACGGCGGGCAGCGTGCGCATCCGCACCGTGCGCCGGCTGGAGCAGCCCTTCGCATTGCTGGAGGCCGGCGGTTTCGGCTATCGCCGGGCACTCGCGGCAGGCTCGGTGGCGGCGGGCGGCGGTGACCTGCTGCTGGCGGCCGAGCGCGGCACCGACGAAGGACCCTGGACGGTGCCGCAGCACCTGCGCAAGGCCAACCTCACCGCGAAGTATTCGCAGGGCACCGGCAACGATGGATTGACGCTGGGCCTGACGCATTACGAAGCGTCCTGGATCTCCACCGACCAGGTGCCCCAGCGGGCGATCGACAGCGGCCTCATCGGCCGCTTCGATTCGCTCGACCCGACTTCGGGCGGCCGCACCCGGCGCACCGGCATCAACGGCACCTGGAGGCAGCAAGCCAACGGCACGCAGACTGCCATTTCCGCCTACGCATTGCGCTACTCGTTCGACCTGCTTTCGAACTTCACTTATTTCACTCGCGGCTGCGACGCCGATCCGCTGCCGCCCCAATGCAACGGCACGGCGGCGCTGGACCAGTTCGAGCAGGTCGACCAGCGCAACGTGTTCGGAGTGGCGGCTTCGCGCAGCCGTTCCTTCAAGGCCGGCGAGATCGAAGGCGTCTTCAGCTGGGGCGCGGATTTCAGGCGCGACATCATCGGCCAGGTGGCGCTGTTCGACACGTTCCAGCGCACTCGCCTTGCCACGGCGCGCAGCGACCGCGTGCGGCTCGACGCGCTGGGCCTGTGGTCGCAGGCGGAATTGCAGTTCACGCCGCAATGGCGCGCGATCGCCGGCCTGCGTTGGGATCGTCATTCCGCGGACGTGGAAAGCAGCGTCGCCGCCAACAGCGGCAGCATGCGCGCCTCACTGGCCAGTCCCAAGGCGGCGCTGATCTACAGCCCTTCGGACCGCACCGACTGGTACCTGAACTGGGGGCGCGGCTTCCACAGCAACGACGTGCGCGGCACCGTGATCCGCGTCGATCCGCGCGACGGCGTCACGCCGGTGGACCGCGCCACGGCGCTGGTCCCCGCCACCGGTTACGAGGTCGGCGCGCGCCAGAAATGGGGCGGCGGCCTGACCACCACCGCTTCGCTCTGGCTCTTGCGGCTCGACTCCGAATTGCTGTTCGTCGGCGACGCGGGCACGACCGAAGCTTCGCGCCCGTCGCTGCGCAAGGGGGTGGAATTCTCGGCCAACTGGCGGCCGGCGCCGGCCTGGGAGGTCGATGCCGACCTGGCGTTGACGCGAGCGCGCTTCGCGAACGCGGACCCCGCCGGCGACACGATCCCCGGCGCCATCGGTCGGGTCGCCACATTGGGCGTGACCTACGCGCAGGGGCCCTGGACGATCGGCGGGCGGCTGCGCCACTTCGGCCCGCATGCACTGATCGAGGACAACTCGCTGCGCGCGCCGGGCAGCACGATCGCGAACCTGCGCGTTGCCTACCGCGCCAGTTCCGCCATCGAGATTTCAGTCGATGTGTTCAACCTCTTCAACCGCCAGGTGGACGACATCCGCTACGCCTACGCGTCGCGGCTGCCGGGCGAGGCGCCTTTCGTCGATGGCGTGACGCCGCCCACCGTGCACGTGCATCCGTCGCTGCCGCGCAGCGCGCGCGCCAGCGTCAAGGTGATGTTCTGACCTGTCCGGTCATTCGAGCCGCACGCGGCCGGTAGCCAGAAGGCTGCGGTTTCGCGCCAGCTCGCTGGCGATCGCCTGCTTCATGTCGGCAGGCCTGCCGTCCACCACCTCGAATCCCTGTGCTTCCATCGCGCGCCGCAACTCCGGCTTGGCAGTCGCCGCGCGCAAGGCCTGGCCCAGGCGTTCTGTCACGTCCGCCGGCGCTCCGGCCGGCAGCACGAAACCCACCCATGACTGGTAGGTGTAGTTCTGCAGTTCCGGCACGCCCGACTCCGCGAAGCTCGGCACGGCGGGCAAGCTGGCCCAGCGTTGCGGCGAGGTGGCCGCCAGCGCCCGCACGCGGCCGGTTTCCACGAATTGCACGACCGGGCCGGTGACGTAGAGCATCAGGTCCACCTCGCCCGCGACCAGCGCGTTCAGCGCCTGCGACTCGCCCTTGTAGGGGATGTGCCGCAAGCTGATGCCCAGCGCCTGGGCCAGCTCCTCGCTGTGCAGGTGCAGGCTGGTGCCGATGCCGAAGGAGCCGTAGGTGAGCTGGTCGGGCCGCGCCTTCGCATACGCGACCAGTTCCCGCATGTTGGCTACCGGCAGCGCGGCGCGCACGGCGACGACGCCCGAATTCCTCACCACGATGCCCAGCGCTTCGAAATCCTTCAACGGGTCGTAGCCCACGGCCTTGTCCACGGCCGGATTGACCGAGGCAATCGATGGCGACACCGCGATGAGTGTGTAGCCGTCGCGCGGCGCGCGCAGCGCGGATTGCACGCCGATCTTGCCGGACGCCCCGACGCGGTTGTCGACCACCAGCGGCTGTCCCAGCTCGATTTGCAGCTGCTGCGCGACCGCCCGCGCGACGCGGTCGATCGGGCCGCCCGGGGGCGTGGGAACGACGATGGTGACAGGCCGTTCGGGATAAGGTCCCGCGGCCATCGAGAGGGTGGCGGCAAGCAGGCAGCTCGCGGCGATCAGCCGGCTGAAAAGTGTCTTGTGCATTTGGAGATGGATGCTACGCCCGGCTTGCAGCACGGAGAAATACCGAATTGTTTCCCGGGCCATACGCCCAGCGTATGGGGCCGCTGGTTCAGCGCAGCCAGCCGCGCTTGCGGAAGTACCACATCGGTACCAGGGCGCTGGCCACCATCAGCACCACCACGTAAGGGTACGCCGCCGGGCCGAGCAGTTCCAGCTCCGGGAACCTCATGTTCATGCCGTAGATGCTGGCGATCAGTGTCGGCGGCAGCAGCGCCACGCTGGCCACCGAGAAGATCTTGATGATCTTGTTCTGGTTGATGTTGATGAAACCGACGGTGGCATCCATCAGGAAGTTGATCTTGTCGAACAGGAACGCCGTGTGGTTGTCCAGCGACTCGATGTCGCGCAGGATCTGCCGCGCTTCCTCGAACTGCCCGGCATTGAGCATGCGGCTGCGCATCATGAAGCTCACCGCGCGCCGCGTGTCCATCACGTTGCGGCGGATGCGGCCGTTCAAGTCTTCCTGCCGCGCGATGGCGCCCAGCACTTCGCCGGCCAGGGTGTCGGTCACTTCGCCCGCCAGCACCTGCTTGCTGACTTTTTCCAGCTCGTCGT
>JAQGMS010000489.1 GCA_028292245.1 Ramlibacter sp. | reverse complement strand
GACGGCCCTTAAATCGATACAAGCCTGCTTCCGTGAAGCGGATCTTCGGCCCGATCATCTCTTCGGTGGGCAGCAGAAAGTAGTCAAGCACGTCATTGTTTCCTTCGCCAAGCCTAATCGCAATGATATAGCCGGCGGGTAAAACGTTGCGGCGATTGATCGTCCAGAGGGACGTTCTGCCTGCGCATCGCCAACAACGCGCCAGGCGCAAAGAGATAGCGAATCGATTGTTGACGTTCAGCACGTCTATGCCTGGCTCGAAACAGGCAACTGCGCCGAACCTCCTCAACCGAACGGCGAGATCTTCGGCAGTGCTCTTGAGGCGTTCGTTGCATTCGCTTCTTCGGTCAATCCAATCGAAATCCCATTTGGGTTCGTAGCCTACAAGTCGATAAGCGTTCCGCAGGCTGCCAAACCGTTCATCGTAAACGTTGATGGCGGGGACGCCCAGCGCACCGTTGATTATTGCCTCACTTAGGCGCCCCTCTTTTTTGAGCAGCAACCTCAATCGCAACAGCATTTCGTCGTCAGTGAGGTGCATCCATCGAAGCGTCAGGCGCTCCTGGGCGCGGAGAAAGATATCGTTGTCGACCACAGGTGCGATTGAACCCTCGATCCTGACCCACAGACCAGGTGGATTTTTTATTCGCCGTTCGCGCAACGTGTTTGCTTCTCGATTGTAAACGGTGTTGCCGATATAGTTTTCATTGCGCAGGATGTAGTCGATCATGCCCCTGGTCCAAGGCCTCCCCCGATGATTGGGAACAGCCTGGCGGTTGAGGCATCGCGCGATCTCTTCTTCGGACTTCCGGTGCTCGACGTACTCCTGGAAAATTCGCCGGATCACCTCGATCTCGTCCTCGCTACCGGCACGCAGGACGACCCGATCGGTCTTCAGGTACTTCTCCTCCCCGCGATTCAGATACCCCTTTGAAATATGATTTTCGCCTATCACTTCCCTGCGAAGCCCATAACTAAGCGGGCCGCCCTGCCTGAAACCCAAAGCAGCCTGGCGAAGTTGTCCACCATGAACCTTGGCGGAAAGCTCGCGGCTGAATTCAGCAGCCATCACTCTCTTGATGTTCTTGACGATGTGCGAAACCATGCTGCCGTCGTTCTCGAACTGCTCGGCGCAGTAAGCGACTTTGACACCGGCTTGCTTGCAGGTGAACTCGTAGTGGGCGCTTTCATCGACATCCTGAAACCGTCCCCAACGGCTAACGTCATAGACAAGGATGTGAGCGAACTCGGCGCGATTCGAGCGGACATCTTCAAGCAACGTTGCCAGGCCGACTCGATTCTTAAGCTTAAGCCCACTCTCACCTGCGTCGCGATAGGTCTTCACGATCATGAGGTGGTGAGCCTGCGCATACGCCGCGATCACGGCAGCTTGGTTCTCCATTGAGTATCGCTGGTAGTCCGTCGACATCCGGACGTATTGCGCCGCGCGAACGTCCTTCTGGCTTCTTGCCAGCTGGGTGTTGCTGCGAACTACGAGCGCGTTGGTCATCGACCACGCTTCTGAATGATGGGTGTGGTGTTAACCGGATAAACTATCTGACCCGGCAATCCCCTTTATGGTATTGGGACCCATCGCCATCGGGCCGGGATGCGTGCCCTGAAATCGCGCAATGGTTTCACGATGCGCGATATCTCTCCAGCGCTCCGCTTCGCCAAGCCATTTCCAGCTGTGTTGGGTATCTGCCACGGCGCGCTGGCGGCACAGTAATTCCATATCACGGCAGCCTGCCAGATGGTTCATGGGCATCTCCCTGGGATTTGGTTGCGCGCACCTTACGCCCCCTATGTGGCGGCTGCATCAAATGGATGTGATTCTTTCGAACCAGCAATGCGTCAGAAGAGTCAACGCCCCTGACGTGTATCCATGCTGTTCAAGACCGCTCGGCGGAGGCGAATGAAGCTCGCGGTCGGCTGCCGCATGTGCCACGCTCCCCACCGCATCCAATCATGAGCAGGAAGCGCAATGACAACTCAGGCGATAGAAAAATTGATTACTAACTCAATTCACACGGCATTCATCAAATACCCCGAAGGCGATGGCGGTCCGAACCTGGATTATGAGTGGATTCCGACCGAGCAAAGCGCTCATATTACCAAGGCGATACTCTTGGACTTGGAAGCCAACGGATTTCAGATTGTCAAAAAGACCTAGAGACCATAATTTGCATACGAAGCGTCCAATCAGGTCCCTGGCGGCCTTGGACCTTGGAACTGTATCCCGCATTTCTTGGTGATCGAGGCTTGCTCGATGGCGACCATCTGGCCCTTCATTTGGGACAATTCCGCAGCAGTTTGCTTGTCACCCCCAACAAAGAATGCCGCCGGCCAAAAAATGACAACCGCTGCTGCGGTAGCTAACCCGTCGTTTGTGCGTTGCTTGTCTTGTGCTCCCGACAACATCGCAGCGCGCTGCGACACACCCTGAGCCTCTTGGGCCAGTTGCTGGCAAGTGTAGGACTGGTAAATCACAGGCGAGATGTACGCCGGCGTTATTTCGGCTGAACTCGACGCGCAGCCTCCTACCGCAGCGGCCAGCGCTACGACCCCCCATTTACGCATCACATGAACTCCCCATCCCTCACCATCCAACCGCAACCAATGGGCGAGAGCAAGAGGCATCAACACCAATACAGCATTGCTGCAATGCACATAATTCGTGGGCGATTCGTAGATCGTTATCAATCGCCGTCACTACACCGCTCGATGACCTCGCCAGCCTGCCTGCAAGCCCGATAGGTCCACGGATTGGTATAGCTGCCTGCAAACATGCCTGCGCCGTCCCGTGCTGCGCTCGCCTGGTCTGAGGCATAAGCGCCGCGTGAATATTGTGGCCAATCGAGTGCTAGGCCAGAGCGAACTAGCCACCGGGCCAGATCGACGCCAGCCGCGACGCAAATTGCCACCGTCCGCTTATATCGATCGATTGCACGCGTCTCGCATGTGACGAGGCTTCGACCAATTCGATCGGCGAGGGCGAGCGCCGCGGCCGATCCGCACCGATAGGGCAGACTATCGGATCCTCGGCAAAGCTGATCTGATTCCGGAGCGTCGATTCCCCACAGACGAATACGTTGCCCGCGCAGCTCAATTGTATCGCCGTCTATGACGGATGCTTGGCCTGCCAACGGTTGGGCGCCGCTATTCAGATCATTTCGCTTGGCCTGGAATTGAATGAAGCCTTCGGCGTCCGGCTGGGTAGGCTGAGCCATAGCTGTGCTGATCATGAAAAGAAATAGCGTCAGAGCCCTCCGCGCTATTCTGAGTAAACAGAGATCATCCATAGTGCACGTACCCATACTAGCGTAGTTCATCAACGCGGGCGATGACGTCTTTAGATTTGGTTTCCCATACCGCTTAAGGTTTTGCGGCTAGCCGCATGCCATGGTGGGTTCGAGATCGGGGCGAACCGAGCGGCTTCGTGTTTTAAACTCGAAGGCATGCCCTGCCGGGGTAGCCAAGGGCAGGTCGCCGCGGAGCGGGCGGGGGGTTACTGCCAGCCCGGCACGCCACGCATATCCGGCAGGTGGTGAGCGATGCCCTTGTGGCAATCGATGCAGGTCTTTTCGCCGGTGAACAGGAACCTCTGATGAGCCACTGACGCCCTTGGCGACTGCTTGGTGATGTCCATCGAGACGGCGCTGTGGCAATT
>JAQGMS010000395.1 GCA_028292245.1 Ramlibacter sp. | reverse complement strand
CTGAATCCCTTGCTTTTGAATATCGCCGCAGACATTGACAGATATCTCCCCACAAGATCCGTGTGCGTTTTCCTCGGTGACTACGTCGATCGCGGGCCGTGGTCGCGCGAAACAATAGATACATTGATAAAATTCAGCGAGTTGCAGGAATCGCTGTTTCTCAAAGGGAACCACGAGGCCATGGCCATCAACGGCCTGACTGACCCGTCTCTTTTCGATCAATGGTTGCGTGTGGGGGGCGTCGAGACCCTCACGTCTTACGGTGTGCCGGCCGCTGTGCTGGCGGCGGGTAGACCGATCGTTGAGCTGCAATCGGCATTTCACCGCCTGATTCCGCAAAACCATTTCCGCTTTTTTCGGGATCTTACGAGTTCGTTCGTATGCGGCGACTTCTTCTTCGCTCATGCAGGCGTAAAGCCGAAAAACGACCTGTCACGACAAAAGGAAGCCGATTTGCTATGGATCCGGGAGGAGTTTCTTTCGTCGAACGAAGACTTTGGCAAGATTATCGTTCACGGGCACACCCCGACAAACGAGATCGAAATCCGGCGGAACAGGATCAACATCGACACGGGTGCATTTTCCACTGGCCGGCTGACCTGCCTCGCAATAGGGAGGGGCCCTCTGTGCGTCATCGAGAGCTCGCTCGGCGCAAGATGACGGGGTGATAAAGCACTCACAGTAAAGACGCCGGAATTCCGGCCGCCTTGGTAGCCAAAAGGCAGTCAATATGGCTACGCATCTTCAGAAAAAATTCGTTCCGACCAAACTGGGATGCGTGAGCCGCAATCCTTTCGGGAGCAATCTGCATATCGGACAAGCGACGGACGGCGGCCGAGATGGCCTCGACGGTTTGTTCCGCGAAGAAAATACCGGTCAGACCTTCTGCGACGGTTTCAGTCACGCCCCCTCTGCCGAAGGCAATGACGGGACGCCCGCTTGCCATTGCCTCGACAGGCACCATTCCGAAATCTTCCTCACCTGGAAAGATCAGAGCTCGGCATCTTGCGTAGTGTCGCTTTAACTCCAAAAAAGGCTGCGGACCCAGAACCTTGACCGTTGGTCCCGCAAGACGTTTGATCGCACTGAGCATTTCACCGCCGCCGATCACCACCAGATTGAGCTTCATTTCGTTGAAGGCAAGTACGGCAAGGTCGGGCCGCTTATAGGATACGAGTTCACCAGCCATCAGATAGTAGTCATCGAGCTCAGCCGGCGCAGCAATCGAAAATGCATCGGTGTCGACAGGGGGGTGGATAACCACCGAATCTGCTCCGTAGTACCGCCGAATCCGGCCAGCCACCGTCGCTGAATTTGCCACAAAGCTGTCAACTCGTGTGGCGGCCGTGACGTCCCACATTCGCAGATAATGCGTCAATATCGGCATCATCAATTTTGCCGCCGCGCCGGCGCCCGCCCTATAATCGTGATACATATTCCAAATATAGCGCATTGGCGTGTGGCAGTAACAAACGTGAATTGCACCTGGCGGCGGAATTACGCCCTTTGCCGGCCCAGATTCGCTGCTGATGATGAGATCGTAGCCGCGCAGATCAAGCTGTTCCAGCGCGAGCGGCATCAGCGGCAAATAGGTCTTGTACATCTTGGCAGCGCGCGGCAGCGAATTGATGAACGTAGGGATCACCCGGTGGGTTCGTATTTTGGGGGAAACAGCGTCTGATACGTAAACGTGGGTGAAAATATCAGCCTGTGGATACATCTCGCACAGGGCCTCAATGACCTTTTCGCCGCCTCTCATGCCAACGAACCAATAATGGATAATCGCGACCTTCATTGTTTTCATATCCAGTCAAAACGCGCATCGCGCTCATACGAGAGCGGCTACACAACTATGGCGGTCACGATTACCAAGGAATAGTCCTGGCCAAGGCATAGGCAGCGGTCGATTTAAATTTGTGCAGAGGCTGGTCACTGTCAGTTTCGGAAACTGTGGCATTCAAAGCAGATTATGTCTATTTTTAATTGAGGCGAGATCTAATGTCTTTGGCTTGTTAATTCAGAGGCCGTGGCGTTAAATTGAATCGGCTGCTTACGGGCGGCTTCGCCCATGAATGAATGCCTGAGTCTCGTGCTAATCCGTCCAGCTGGTTTGGCGATGAAATGAACTCTGCCGATTTCGTCGATCACCGCTTTGATTTAGGGTCGTTCGACGCCATGATTTTGGGCGCAGGTATCAGCGGTCTGGTTTCCGCCTCCGTTCTGTCGCAACAAGGCTGCAGTAACATTGTTGTCGTAGACGAATACGCTCATGTGGGCGGTAACCATATAGACTGCACAATCGGCCCCTACACATTCGATATCGGCAGCCTGATCTTTCAAGACGACTCTCCCTTGCTGGCGCACTTTCCTGGGCTTCTGCCACATTATGTGCCAATCAACCCCACGTGGGGACGATTGAATCCGCAGGGTGTCGTCACCGAATATCCGATCTCGTTCAGGGTCGATCTCTTTGGAGCTGGGCCGGCCGAGTGGGTGCGCATCCTGTCGTCTGTTGCTTTTTGCCGCCTTTTCCGCCGCAAATTGAGTAATGCCCGGGATTTCGCGCAGTTCTGGGTTGGCGCACGGCTGCTAAATCGATCGGGTTTAGAGCATTATATGAAGCGCTTCTACGGTCTTCCGCCCGAACAAATCGATATCAAGTTTGCCGAGAGCCGGATGCTCTGGATTAAGGAGCACGCATCGCTCCGCCGTTGGCTGCCGTTTTCGCGCGGGCCGAATAGGCGGAGACAGTCGAAAGACTCCGTCCCGAACAGACAACTGGCTAGGCCGAGAGAGGGATTTGCCCGACTTTACCAAGCTGCATCAGATCAGCTGGAACAGCACGGGGTTAAATTCCTTCTGGGCACCGACATGCGCAGTTTGCAGAAGGAAGGTGGGGTCTTCGTGCTCGACGCCGGCGGTCGAAGGCTTGTCGCGAAGCGCGTCGTGTCGACAGTACCGTTGCCGCGTGTTCAGCGCTTGTGCGACATGCATCTCGATGAGAATCTCCGAACCATCACGTTGATCAGCCTATTTTTCAGTTTTTCGGGAACGAGGGGCTTTGGCTACTCGATTCTCTACAATTTCTCGCATGCTGGAGCTTGGAAACGCTTGACGATATATTCGGATTTCTACGGCCCGATCGACGGCCGAGAGTATTTCGCAGTGGAAGTCAATGCGGATCACGTTTCAGGTTCGGTCGAAGCCGCTGCCGAGGATTTCAGGCGCCATACCTCAGAAAACCGGCTTTTTGACGGAGACCTGCGTCTCGAGGGCAGCCATAGCATATCCAATGCCTACCCGATCTACACGGACCATGCGGATCAAAGAGCGGCCAGTGCCATCAGCAGGCTAAAGGAATTCGGTATCGAATCGCTTGGCCGACAAGGGGGCTTCGATTATCAACCGACCTCCCGCGATACCACTTTGAAGGCGGAGGCAGCGCTCCGGCAGACTTGAAGTTCCTCTGCCCAGCGAGTCCGGTTGGACATGCTGGCGTTTGCTCCAGGTTGAAAGGTCCCCAAGTGGCAGCAGATGCGCGGTACGAGATACTGGATGGCCTCCGTGGCGTGGCTGCGCTTGGCGTTCTGATTTTCCATCTTTCCATCGTTGGTGCTCCATACACGTTTCCGCGCGGCTACTTGGCGGTGGATTTCTTTTTCGTGTTGAGCGGCTTTGTCATCGCCCACTCCTATACTTCTCGGTTGGACCGCCTTTCTCTGCTGGCTTTTTTCAGGATCCGAGCGCGCAGGATCTTTCCGCTGAGCATTTTGGGGACATTGGTCGGATCCTCGTATTTCCTGTTCAGGCTCGCCATCCAGCCGAACTCGCAGTATACGGCCGCTGATGTCGTCGCCGGAACTTTCTTCAATCTTTTCCTGCTGCCCAAGCCCTGGGTCACTGCGGCTCCGACTGACACGATTTTTCCGACCAATACTCCCCTTTGGTCACTGTCTTTCGAAATGGCCGTAAATCTCTTCTGGGCTGCTCTGCTGTACCGCTTTCGAACAGCTTTCATCGGCTCGATTGCCGTTGTCACAGCTGTTGCTCTTGCGGTTCTGACCGTATTGCATGGATCGGCAGATCTCGGTGCCACCTGGCCGACCTTTGTGGGAGGTCTGCTGCGCGCGCTATTTGGCTTCTGCGCCGGCATGTTGATCTGGCGCTATCGGCCGCAGCCGGGCAGCCTCAGACTGCCGCCCTCGTTTTATATCGCGGTGCTCTTGGCGGTGCTGTGCGCAACGCCGGGAGGCGCCTTGGTCGATGTGGCTATCGTAACGTTCGTGTGGCCGCTCCTCATTTATTTGGCGATCTGTGGAGACGGCAGCGTTGCTAGGCCTTATCTCCAAGTACTAGGTCGAATATCCTACCCATTGTATATCGTTCATGTTCCATTACTGCTATTCACTGTAGGCCTGCTGAAAGCCGCCCGCTTGGATCAGTCAGTTTCCTATTCGATTTATATGATGATCCCGATATGTGCGCTGGTCGCTGCGGGGCTCGACAGGTACTACGATCAGCCTATCCGAAAGCTGCTTGGGCAGCCGCATCCGAGCGGATTTATAACCCGTCCGTCGGACGGATGATCGCTTTAGGCTAGCCGGACCGAGTTCGGGGCCAGGACATAAAAGGCCTGTGGAGTCACGGTTCGGAGCGCGCCCTGACAGAGATCTGCTTTGCAAAGCCGAGCAGAGATCGGCTGCCCCCCTTCAGCCGATAGGCGAGGAGGCTCATGGCCCGGTCATTTGGCAACACTGAACAAAGCAAGAAAAAGGTAGCTAAGGCGAGCTTGCTCGCAACAGAGAAGGGCTCGGCCAAAAGCTTCGCGAGCAATTTTGGCAAAGCCCTGATCGCCGGCCGCCGTCCCGATGCAACATCAACATAAAGCATGCGTTCGCGATAATAGAATGTGTCCTCAGGATCGACGAGTTCGTGACCAGGGTACATTCGGCGCACAATTGAGCTAAGATGCTGTGTGCGCTTAACGAAGCGCGTGACGTCACGCTGAAGCGATTCGGCATCTGGTAGACGGCCCAGTCCTGAATCGTTACGTCCGTGGATCCGGTAGTAGCCAAGCTCCTCGGAAAGGCTCACGATGTCGCCAAAGAATGGCGCGGCAAAGAGGATGACGCCGTCTACGGCCCTGTCATAGTCAACTTCTCGAAGCAGCTCACAGACGTCGCGGCGAAAGACGTTTCCAGAGGTCGGCGGAGTCAGGTACACGCCGCTGGCAAGAACGCGACGTATGAGGTTATGGCGGCTTCGGAACGATTCAAGGATCGAGAAGGCGCCCCCTGTCTCGGTGCCCCCGCCGTCAATCAAAGTCAGGGAAAACTGCAGCTTGGCGACGCGGTCATCCAGCTGCCCAATGATCGTTTCGAGGGCACCCGGCTTCAACGCGTCGTCCGCGTCGAGAAAGAGGATGAATGGCGCGTCAGTGTGATCGAGTCCGTAAAGACAAGCGGCGAGCTGGCCGCTGTTCTTGATCCGGAACGCGTTGACCTCGTGTTGGCTGATAATCTCCCACGATCTGTCGGTAGAACCATCGTCGACGACGACGACTTGACAGTCGCGCCGCTCTTGATCGAGCACGCTCCGAATGGTGCGGCCAACGAAGTCCTCGTAATTGTAACACGAGATGATCACCGCCAGCTTCGCTCGGCAATCCTGCGAGCCTCGCTCGGACACCTCCTCGGAGAGGCCGCCCGCTGCGTGGCCTGGCTTTTTGTCCAAGGGATATCGGTGAACCGACATGCCGGCTGGGGTGGATGGATTCGCTGATCGCATCACCATCCGCCGAGCTGCCGCGACGCGGCCTCGTAGATGTCGAGTGTCTCGCGAGCGACCCGTTCGATGCGCAGGTTTTCAATTTTGAATTGACTGCGGCTACGCCATTCCCTCAGAGCGTCGGCATCATCAATGAGGGAGCAGACTGCCTTAGCCAACGCCGCGGCGTCGCGAACCGGAACGAGAAGGCCGGCCGCACCGTGTTCCAGTAGTTGGGGAATGCCATCGACCTCTGTGGCGACGATCGCACATCCGGCCTCGCGTGCTTCGGACAGCACCAGCGGGGCCGGATCCGCATGCGACGGCAGCACGAAGATGTCGGCGCCCAACAGATAAGGGAAGGGATCGTCCTGGGCGCCCATGAAGCTTACGGCTCCTGCGCATGCCATCTCCGCCACCTGTCGCGAGTACTCCTCGCGGTGCGGACCATCGCCGACGACGTACAGCCGCGATTCCGGATGTCTATCGTGTATGGTTTCGAAGGCTTTGAACAGGTCAGGAAGTCCTTTGCGCGGATGGAGGCCTCCGACAAAGATGATGGCTGGCGACTGCAGGCGACGCGGGACGCGGTCCCTGCTATCGAACCGAGCCGCTCCGATTGTGCCGTTGAGGACAACGTGCAGCCGGGAAGCAGCAACGCCCCGCTTTTCCATCGAGCGTCCGACCACGTCGCTGACGGCGATCACGCGCGTACCGAGTCCCATCAATATCGAGCTTTTCTGGAATTCGTTGTGAACCGTCGTAATCAGCGGAATGCCCGCCGGTTTGCATACGGCCCACCCTAGAACGGCGCTCGTCATCATGTGCGCATGTACGACATCGGGTTTCCATTCGCGAATCACGGAACGGAGCTGTCGAATCCCTCGAAGCAGTGTTGTCAGCCGGCGCTCATGAGTCACCCTGATGGATGCGATGTTATTCGTTGCCAGGAGAGCATCGAAGTCGCCACCGCCGCTTGCCACCACGACCTCATGGCCAAGTCTTGCTTGGGCACAGGCTAGGTCGACAGCTGCGTGAACGTGTCCGTTCAGTCGATTGGTGTGGTTCAGAAGCTGCAAAATGCGCATGACGCGTCAACCTTCTGGACTGCAACAGCCGGCGGACCGCGAAAACTGAAGCCGGAAAGAATGTTGACTAGCATTGCGCGGGCGGATCGCACTTCCCGGGATTCGATTGCGTTTGACGTCGCCTGGCGGCATTGAATCAGCCCGAGCCGTGTCAACGTGGCGGTCCCGGCGGGCACCCTTCCGGCGGCCCGGCGTCTCGTCCGTAAACGTGGACATAATCGACGAGAAGGACCGAGGGATTCGGTGTCTGATCGATCGGCCAGCCGCTGCCAAGCGCAAGATTGACGAGCGGGTACAACGGGCCGTCAAGCTCCGGCGGGGTCGGCTGGCTGGAGACCTGCTTGC
>JAQGMS010000207.1 GCA_028292245.1 Ramlibacter sp. | reverse complement strand
GCCCCGCCGGTACCATGGCAGGCGGGACAAAGACCCATCGTACTATTTATAATCCAGGAGACGCGCTGAACACGACCCATGCGCTGGCGGCTGCCAGCGTTGCCCTGATGCTCGCCGCATGCGGCGGCGGCGGCTCCGAAGCCGGCGGCCCCAGCACCACCGACAACAGCGTGACGCGGGGCAGCCTGCAGTTCAACCCACCGCTGCGGGTGACCGCGCTGACGGCGGCCGAGTTCACCGCCCGCCTGAACGGCAGCGCCTCGGGCCAGCAGTTGCTGGCGATCGCCGGCGTGCCGAAGTGCGGCGTCAACTTCCACTACATCCAGTACGGCACCGTCGGCGGCCAGGGCGAACCCGCCACCGCCTCGGGCGCCCTGATGGTGCCCACCGGCACCGACCCGGCCTGCACCGGCGCCCGGCCCATCGTGCTGTACGCCCACGGCACCACCACCGACCGGGGCTACAACATCGCCAACATCCTCGATGCCTCCCTGCCGGGCGCCAGCGAAGGCTCGCTGGTCGGCGCCCTGTACGCGGCGCAGGGCTTCACCGTGGTGGCCCCCAACTACGTCGGCTACGACGCCTCCAGCTCGTCCTACCACCCCTTCCTGAACGGCGAGCAGCAGTCCAAGGACATGATCGACGCCCTCACCGCCGCCCGCAAGGCGCTGCCGGCGGTGGGTGCCATCGACTCCGGCAAGCTGCTGGTCACCGGCTACTCGGAAGGCGGCTACGTGACGATGGCCACCCACAGGGCGCTGCAAGCCGGCACGTCGGCGCATCGCAATGAACTCGTTCGTGTCGTTGCGGGCGCCGGCCCGTACAACGTCGCAGCCACCATGGACCAGCTGCTCGCCATCTTGCGCCGGGACTATGCTCCGCTGGGCCAGCTGCTGGACCCAGGGTTCTTGAGGTTTCTGGGCGATGAGGATCGGCGCCATGCGCGCGACCTGTTGATGCTGTTGTCGCTGGGATTCGATGCCGAAGTCGTCTTCATGCCGACGGTGATCGACAACTACCTGGCGGACGACCGGTCTGCCATCCAGGCCTTGAGCGACGTGTACGACTGGGCCCCGCAGATTCCAGTGGATCTCTTTCACGGCCGTGACGACGTCACCGTTCCGTACCTGAGCGCGAGCAGCACCTTGCAGGCCATGCAGGCGCGAGGCGCCGGCGACCGCGTCACGTTGACGGACTGCGTAGCCAAGCCGGGCGAGCCGGCCGGGCACGCGCAATGCGTATTGCCCTACTGGCGGTTCGTGCTGGATCAGTTCGCCAGGGCCGCCAGGGATCTTTGATCCGCGCGGCGCGTTGCAGGAAGCCCGTCGGCTTGCGCTTCAACGCCTTCTCCGAACCTCATGCATGATGGCGGGACCCGACACCAAGGCAGCCCTTTATGGACACGACCCGCGCCCGCTTGGCCCAGACGCTTGCAGCACGCAATGTCCACTATGGATGGCTCATGGTGGCCCTTGCGTTCATGTACGCGGTGTTTTCATCGTCGGCCATGGGCGTGCCCAGCATCCTCATGCTGCCGATGGCGCAAGACCTGGGTTGGAGCATCGGCGAGCTGTCGGCGCCGCAGGGGCTGCGGCTGGCGCTGTTCGGCCTGGCCGCGCCGTTCGCGGGCGGCCTGATGCTGCGCTATGGCCCGCGGCGCATGGTGGTGCTTTCGGGCGCGCTGCTGATGGTCGGGCTGTGCATCTCGGTGGTCACCACGCAGAAGTGGCAGCTTTGGCTGGGCATGGGTGTGCTGCTCGGCCTCGCGCCGGGCCTCACGGCCATGCAGTTGTCGGCGGTCATTTCTTCGCGCTGGTTCGTCGCCCGGCGCGGGTTGGTGGTGGGCCTGATGAGCGGCGCCGTCGCCACGGGCACGTTGATCTTCATGCCGCTGGGCGCCTGGGTGGCGCAGCACTGGGGCTGGCGCGTCGCCTTGTCCATACCGACCATCGGATCGCTGGTGAGCTGGCTGCTGTTCATCTGGCTGGCGCACGACAGGCCGCAGGACCTGGGCTTGCCCGCGTTCGGCCAGTCGCAGGTCATGCCGGTGCCGCCGGTGCCCAAAGACAACTTCGTGCGCCTCACCTTCGAGGCGCTCAAGCTCGGCGTGCGAAGCTGGGTGTTCTGGGTGCTGGTGTTCACGTTCGGCATCTGCGGCATCTCCAGCTTCGGCCTGACCCAGGCGCACCTGGTGCCGTTCTGCGGCGACCTGGGCATTCCCTTGGCCACCTCGGCCTGGTTGCTCGCCGTGATCGGCGTGTGCGACCTCGCGGGCACGGTCGGCTCGGGCTGGCTGTCGGACCGTTACGACAACCGCTGGCTGCTGGCCTGGTACTACGGGCTGCGCGGCGTTGCATTGTTGTGGCTGGTGATGTCAGACCCGACCATCGCGGGCCTCACGGTCTTTGCCGTGATCTACGGCCTGGACTTCATCGCCACCGTGCCCCCGTCCGTCAAGCTCACGGTGAAGACCTTCGGCCTGGAAATGGGGCCGGCTGTCTTTGCCTGGATCTTCGCCTCGCATCACGTGGCCGCGGGCGTGATGGCCTTCGGCACCGGCGTCAGCCGGGACCTGTTGGGCACCTACGCGCCGGCGTTTCTGGCGGCGGGTCTGGCGTGCGTGGCGGCTGCGGCGAGCCTGGCGACGTTGAGGAAGGCGCCGGCGCTGGCGCCGGCGGAGTCGAAGGCTTGATCAGTCCCTGCCTGGCGTCGGCGCATCCCGCATCACGCAGCATCGCCGCGCGGCAACCGGCTCAAGGCGCTTGCCAGATCGTCGACCAGGTCGTCAATGTGCTCGATCCCCGCCGAGACGCGCAGCAACCCTTGAGGAGCCGTGCTGTGCGGGCCCGCTATGGACGCATGGTGTTCGATCAGGCTCTCCACGCTCCCGAAACTGGTCGCGCGAGTGAACAACCCGACATTCGCGGCCAGGGCCATCGCGGCTTCCTTTCCTCCCTTTAGCTCGAAAGAGAGCATGCCGCCGAAGCGCGACATCTGCCTTTTGGCCACCGCGTGAAAGGGGCTGCTTTCCAGGCCCGGATAGTGCACTGCCGCCACCAGGGGGCTGGCCTCCAGGAACTGCGCCAGTTGCTGTGCGTTGGAGCAGTGCGCCTGCATGCGGTAGGGGAGTGTGGAGAGGCTTCGCATCAACAGCCAGCAGTCGAACGGCGAAGGCACCGCACCGCCGAACACCTGCGCCGCCCGGATCTGGGCGAAGTGCTCGTCGTCGGCACGGCAAATGACGACGCCGCCAAGCACATCTCCGCGACCGCCCAGGTATTTCGTCGTGGAATAGGTGACGAGGTCGCATCCCAATGCAAGCGGCTGCTGGATGATCGGGCTGGCGAACGTATTGTCCGCAACGGCACGCGCGCCATGCGCATGGGCGAGTTCGGCCAGTCCAGCGATGTCAACGCAGCGCAGCAGCGGATTGGAGGGGGTTTCGATCCAGACGATCCGTGTGCTGGGCGTCAGGCTGGCCCGCACGGCGTCCAGTTGTGTCATATCGACGAAAGATGTAGCGATGCCCCACTTGGCGAAGAGGTGCCTGAGAACATTGGAGGTGCCGTAATAACCATCGCGGGGGGCGATGACGTGATCGCCTGGCGCCAGTCCCTGGAAAATGGATGTGGCCGCCGCTACCCCTGAACTGAACGCAGCGCACGCGGCACCCCCTTCAAGCGCCGCAAGCGCGCTCTCCAGCGAGCTCCGATTGGGGTTGCGGTTGCGGCCGTACATGTAGCCGCGCTCATAGCCGCCATCCACGTCGCGCTCGAATGTCGTGGACAGCTGGATGGCTTCGGTGACTGCGCCCGTTCCCCCGTCCACAGCGTGTCCGGCATGGACTGCCAAAGTCTCGATGCGGTATCTGTTCGTCATGATTTCGAAGGATTGACCGACACGCCCCAAAGACGCGGCTTGCTCTCCCACACCGAAAAACCACTGATGCGCTTGCGCACGGCCCAGGCGTCGATGTCGTTGAACAGCATGATCATCGGGACCTGCTGGATCATCTGGTTGTGAAGTTGATCGAACAGGGCCTGGCGCTTCCTGGGAACCAGTTCCACAAAGCTTTCTTCAACCAGTTTCAGGGCCTGGGCGTCTTCCCAGACCTTGCGCGGCTGCTTGTCCTTGGGGCCCGAGAACTGCTCGTAGATCAGTGACGGGTCCATGCGCGAGGAGTACGTGAACGAGCTCATCTGGTAGTTGCCGCTGTTGTAGCGGTCCAGCTGCGTCGCCCACTCGAGTACCTCGATCTGTGCGTTGATGCCCGCCGCCTGCATCATGGCCTGCGCCATCACCGCCACCTGGAAGCTCGGGACAACCGCTCGCTTGTTGGCCTGGATGGTGATCTTCTCGCCGTTGTAGCCGGCCTCGCGCAGGAGTCTTGCGGCCAGCTTCGGGTCGTAGCGGTAGCCCTTTTTCTGCTCGGCGCTGTAGAAAGCCGACGTCCTGTGGATGACCGAGTTGTTCACCGATGCCAGTCCTTCCGACGCGGCCGTCACCATCTGCTCCATGTCGAGCGAGGCCGCGATGGCCTGGCGCAACTTCACGTTCTTGAGCAGCGGGTCACGTGTCTGGATCAGCAGCACGTTCTTGTTGGCATTGGGTGGCGACTGCACGGCGAGGTTGGGATCATTCTTGAGTTCCCGCACGTCGGCCGACGTGATCTGGCCGGCATCGATGGCACCGGATTTCAGGCCCGCCGCGGCCGTGGCGGCGTCGGGAACGACCAGGAAGCGCACGCTGTCGACAAGCGGCGCCTTGAGACCCACATAGCCATCGGCCTTGTTGCCGGGCGGCGATTTGTAGCCCTTGAAAGCCGTCATCGTGACGTACTCGCCGCGCTTCCACTCGCCAAACTTGAAGGGGCCGGTCCCCACGGGCTTGTCCCAGGTGCCGTCGGCCTTGAGCGAACTGCGGTGAAGAACAGCAGTCATCGCGCAGTCGGACCGCGCCAGCGTGTCGAGGAATACCGCGGAGGGCCGGTTGATCTTCATGACGAAGGTCGATTCGTCGGGCGTCGCCGTTTCGACCACCTTGAGCCCGCTGCGGCCATCGAACTCGCTCATGCATCGCCAGTCGGTCTTGGGGTCCATGTAGCGGTTCCAGCTCCAGGCGACGTCGGCCGAGGTGAACGGCGCGTCGTTGTGGAACCTGACGTCCTTGCGAAGGCGGAATGTGTAGGTCAGCCCATCCTTGGAGATGTCGACCGACTGTGCCAGCAGCGGCGCAACGCTCCCGTTTTGCCGGTAGCCGACCAGGCCTTCGACCATGTTCATCATGACGGCATCGGTCCACCCGTCGCGATTGACACCTGGGTTGGTGGAGCGGATGTCGGCAGGCAGCGCGACCGTCACGACAGCTTGGGCAAGCGCCATGGTGCAGGCCAGCGAAGCACTCACTATGGCAGCGAGCCGCAGGGAAAGGCGAGGCATGAGGTACTCCGTGAGGGTAAGCAATCCTGCGCCGCCCGTGATTGAAAGTCGGCCGCAATGGGAATGGATTGTTTTGGATGAAGACGGATTCATCAATCGAGAAATGATTTAGCATCCCTAAAGAATTTATTTACCTTTTTTCGGGCCGTGAGCACCATCCGGTTTCTCCGTACGTTCGTTGCCGCGGCGCGCGGTGGTTCGTTTGCAGCGGCCGCCGACGAAATCGCCTTGACGCAGGCCGCGGTCGGCCAGCAGATGCGCGCGCTCGAAGCCGAACTCGACAAGACTCTCTTCGACAAATCCGGGCGCATCATGGTGTTGAGTCCTGCAGGGCGCCTGCTGCTGCCGCGCGCGAAGGAGATGCTGGCCCAATACGAGGCGATGCAGCAAGGCCTGGTAGACCCGCAGGGCATCGCCGGCACCATCAGACTTGGCTCACTGATCACGGCGATGGGGCTGCTCTCCAGTTCGCTTGCGGCGCTCAAGTGGCGCCACCCAGGCCTGGAGGTCGAGCTAACTGTCAGAGACCAGCCACGGCTGGTCAAGGATGTACTGAGCGGCGAACTCGACGCCGCACTGATCGTTGCGCGCCAGTGGCCGGCCAAGTCGGGCCTGCTGTGGACGCCCTGCTACGACGAGACATTGACCGTCATCGCGAATTCGAGCATCGCAACGTTCGATACCCGCATCGCCAGCCTGTTCGCCGACCAGCCCTTCATTCGGTTCGACCGGCGCATGCCGACCGGCGTGCAGATCGACCGCATCCTGCGCCGCCTGCAGTGGGTGCCCCGGGAACTCATGGAGCTCAATTCGATGCTCTCCATTGTGGAACTGGTCCGAAAGAACGTGGGTTTCACGATGCTGCCGCTGCTCAAGAGTTTCGACTGGGAGAACGACCCGGCGCTGTGCGTGCTGCCGCTGCCGGGCCGGCCCGTGGCCCGGCGCGTCGGCATGATAGAGAACGGACGCCGCAGCCACATCACGGCGATTGTTCGCGAAGAACTTCTCGCACATCTGCGCGGATCAGGAGTTGCGGCTATCAGTCCTTCCCCGCAAACAACTGCGGCTCGGCGCTCAGGCTGTAGCGGGTGAAGGCCCGGTTGCGCGCCGGAAGCGGCGTCACATCCATCTCGCCGATGGCCGGCTCCATGATGACCATCGCCACAGAGGCCGACAGGTTGTCGTTGCTGCCCAGCCGCGGCGGGCGGCAGACGGCGTACTGGCCGCCGAAGTCGTCGAAGAACGCGTTGCGCAAGTCCTGCCGGCCGAGCAGGTCCTTCTGGTTCAGGAGCTTGCGCACGCGCCAGTCGCGGTAGTGGCTGTCGGGCGAATTCGCGATGCCGCGATCGATCAATTTGCCCAGCGCGACCGGACTCATCCAGTGGTTGGCATGCACGATCAACTGGTCGGCGCCCGGGTAAATCGGGAAAGCCTCGTTGGTGGTGCACTCGAAGTCGATGCCGAAGCCCTGGGCCATGCCCAGCATGATGTTGTTGGAGCACGATTTGGGCGTGGTCGCCACGGCCTTCATCGCCAGCGAGAAATGGCTCTGCTCCAGGACCTTGCGGCGGACGAGCGACAGCGGCACGCCGAGCTGGGTGAAGTCGCGGTCGGATTCCAGGTAGTTGGCGGTGATGGACACGCCGGCCGCGTTGAAGCCGCTGCGCGCCAGGCCGCCGGCTTCGACGAAGGTCAGGAAGTCGGGCCCATCATCGTTTCGCACGCGCAGCACGATCGAGGTGTCCACGCATTCGGCGCGCCAGTCCCAGTTCTGCCCATGCAGCAGGTTGCCGGTGACGGAGCGCTCCGGCAGGACCAGTGCGCCGGTGCAACCGTCGCCGGGTTCGGCGTCCGCTGCCTTGACCTTGTCGGCGCGCGCCTTGGCCAGCACCTCGGTGCGCGCATTCACCATCACGATGTCTTCGAACGGGACGTCCGCGCCCTTGGCGATGCCGCGCATTTCTTCGAGGTAGTGCGGCGCGAAGTCCTCGATCTGCTTTTCGAAGTCGCCAATCAGCCGGGCTCGCGCGCTGTCGCTGTAGCCCAGGTTGACGAGGGTCTGGCCATAGAGCTGCGCGCTGCCACGCACCCGGTCTGCGGCCTGCTGTCCATACTGCAGGCCGCGCTCGAACGGCGCGCCGAAAACCGACACGAAGGGAAATTGCTGCGGCTGGTCCATGCTCACTTGGTGACCTTCGTGTTCCACAACAGCGGCTTGCCCTCCCACACCGAAAAGCCGGTCACCCGCTTGCGCACGGCCCAGGAGTCGGTGATGTTGTAGAGCACGATCAGCGGGGTCTTTTCCAGCATGACGGTGTGCAGCTGGTCGAACAGGAACTGGCGCTTCTTCGGATCGGTTTCGACAAAGCTCGCGTCGATCAGCTTCTGCGCATACGGGTCGTCCCAGACCTTGCGCGGCTGCTTGGCCTTGGGGCCGGAGAACTGCTCGTAGGACAGCGCCGGGTCCAGGCGCGACGAATACGAGAACGAGCTCATCTGGTAATTGCCGCTGTTGTAGCGGTCCAGCTGCGTGGCCCATTCCAGCACCTCGATCTTCGCGTTGATGCCCACCGCCTGCATCATGGCCTGGCTGAGCACCGCCACCGAAAAACTGGGCACGTGGGCGCGCTTGTTCGCCAGGATCACGATCGGCTGGCCCTGGTAGCCGGCCGCTTTCAGCAGCTGTTTGGCTTTCGCCGGGTCGTAGCGGTAGCCCTTCTTCTGCGTCGTGCTGTAGAACGCCGAGTTGTCCGGGACGGCGGAGTTGTTGACATGTCCCAGGCCTTCGGACGAGGCCTCGACGATCTGTTTCATGTCCAGCGACAGTGCAATGGCCTGACGGATGCGTTCGTCTTTCAGTACCGGGTCATTGGTCTGCATCAGCAAGGTGTTCTTGCCCGCGTCGATCACGCCCATCACCGTGAGGTTCTTGTCGGTCTTGAGCTCCTGCACGTCCGACGAGGTGATCTGGCCGGCGTCGATCGCACCCGACTGCAGGCCGGCCTTGGAAGTGGACATGTCGGGCACGACCAGGAACTTGACCTGTTCGACCAGGGGCTTCTTGCTGCCCAGATAGCCGTCGGCCTTGGCGCCGGGGGGCGATGCATAGTCCTTGAACGCGCTCATGGTCAGGTATTCGCCGCGCTTCCATTCTTCGAACTTGAATGGGCCGGTGCCAATCGGCTTGTCCCAGCTGCCGTCTTCCTTCACCGACTTCTTGCTGAGGATTGCGGCCATGCCGCAGTCGGTGCGCGCCAGGTTGTCCAGGAATACGGCGGACGGCTTGTCCAGCTGCATCACGACGGTCAGGGCATCCGGCGCGGTGGCCGAGACGACCTTGATGCCGGCGCGGCCGTCGAAGTCGGCCGCGCAGCGCCATTCGGTCTTCGGCTCCATATAGCGCTTCCAGTTCCACAACACGTCGGCCGACGTGAGTGCTTCACCGTTGTGGAACTTGACGTTCGGGCGCAGCTTGAAGGTGTAGGTCAGGCCATCCTTGCTGGTGCTCACACTCTGAGCCAGCAGCGGGCCCACGGTGCCGTTCTGGTGATAGCCGACCAGGCCTTCGACCATGTTCAGCACCACGCCGTCGGTGGTGTTGTCGCGGTTGACGCCGGGGTTGGTCGAACGTACATCGGCCGGCTGGGCCACCACGATCTGGGCGGTCTGGGCCTGCGCCAGCCCGCAGGCTGCCAGCAGCGCCATCAAGAGTTTCATTCGCATCGCATTCACTCCATCAATAAACTGGGGGATTCGAAACGCCACTTCAGCTGCACGCCGCCGCTGTCGGTGGGCGTCAGCGCTGGAATGGCCGAGAGCAATTTGCGGGTGTAGGCGTGCTGCGGCTGGTCGAACACGGCGTCGCGGGTGCCTTGTTCGATGATCTTGCCGGCCTGCATCACGATGACCCGGTCGGCCACCTGCTCCACCACGCCGAGGTCGTGGCTGATGAACAGGCACGAGAAGCCATAGCGGTCCTGCAGTTCGGCAAACAGCTCCAGCACCTGCGCACGCACCGTGACGTCCAGCGCGGACACCGGCTCGTCGGCGATCACGAACGACGGATGCCGGATCAGCGCGCGCGCAATCGCGACACGCTGGCGTTGGCCACCGGAGAGTTCATGGGCGTAACGCTCGGCGTAGTTGCCGGCCAGCCCCACTTCGAGCAGCATCTTCGCGGTGCGGGCACGCTTGTCGTCATTGCTCATGCCGGGCACCAGCCGCAGGCCTTCGCCGACCAGTCGACCGATCGTCATGCGCGGGTTGAGCGACGAATACGGGTCCTGGAAAACCATCTGGCAGTTCAGCCGGAAATCCTTCCAGCCGGCGGCGCCGGGCGTGGTCGGCTGGCCCTTGAACTGGATGTCGCCGCTGGTGGGCTGCAGCAGCCCGGCGATGGCGCGGCCCAGCGTCGTCTTGCCCGAACCGGAACCGCCGACCACGGCCACCACTTCGCGCGGCCGGATCTCCAGGTCGATGCCGTGCAGCACGCGCTTTGGCGCTGGCTTGACGAACAGCTTGCGCTTGCCGGGGTAGTCGAACACCAGGTTGCGCACGGCGACGACCGGCGCCTCGTCTTCCAGCGGGCGGGTTGCGTGCCGGCGCGGGATCGCCTCCAGCAGCTTGCGCGTGTAGTCCTGTTGCGGCGCGGCCAGCAGCTGCGCCGTGGGCCCGGCTTCGACCACCGCGCCGTGCTGCATCACGACCACACGGTCGGTATAGCGAGCGACCATCGGCAAGTCGTGGCTGATCAGCAGCACGGCGGTGTTGCGCTAGCGGGTCAGGCTGACCATCAACTCCAGCACATCGCGCTGGATCACGGCATCGAGCGCCGTGGTCGGTTCGTCGGCGATCAGCAGAGCCGGCTCCAGCAGCATCACCGAGGCCAGCATCATGCGCTGGCGCATGCCGCCGGAAAACTCGTGCGGCCAGGCGACGAGCGTGCCCTGCGGGTCCGCGATGCCGACGCGCTCCAGCATCGCCAGAGCCATCTCCAGCCGCTGGGCCGGCGTGAGTTGCGGGCGATGCAAGGCCAGGCCTTCGTCGAGTTGCCGGCCGATCGGCATCGACGGGTTCAGCGATGTCATCGGCTCCTGGAACACCATCCCTATGCGCGCGCCGCGCAACTCGCGCAGGCGCTCGCTGCTGGCGCTGGTGATCTCCGCGCCTTCAAAGGTGATGCTGCCGGCGGTGCGTACCAGCGGCAAAGGCGTCAGGCCCATGATGGCGCGCGCGGCCTGGGTCTTGCCGCTGCCGGACTCGCCCACGATGCCGACGAATTCGCCCGGCGCGATGGACAGCGACACGTCGCGCACGATTTCACGGCCGGCCCGGCCGACTGCCAGCGTGAGGTGTGAGATTTCGAGCAGGGGCTTCAATCCAGACCCCGCATGCGCGGATCGAGCAGGTCGCGCACCGCATCGCCCAGGAAATTGATGCCCAGCAAAGTGAGCGCGATGCACAGCCCCGGGAAGATCGAGAGGTACGTGGCCTGCGCCATCAGCGGCCGCGCCGAGGCCAGCATGTTGCCCCAGGTCGGCGCCGGCGGCGGCACGCCCAGGCCCAGGAACGAGAGCGCGCTCTCGGCCAGGATGACCCAGCCGAACATGGACGTGGCCAGCACCGTCAGCGGCGCGATGCAGTTGGGCAGCACGTGGCGGAACATCGTGTAGAGCTCGGAGTTGCCCAGCACGCGCGAGGACTCGACGAATTCCTTTTCGCGCAGCGACAGCACCGTGCCGCGCACGACGCGGGTTACTGCCGGCGTGTACGCCAGGCCCAGTGCGAGGATGATGCCGTACTGGTTGGCGCCGAAGACCGCCAGCAGCGCCAGTGCCAGCAGCAGCCCCGGAAACGCCAGCAGCGCATTGATGAAGGCCATCACGATGCGGTCGGTCCAGCCGCGGATGAAGCCGGTCAGCACGCCGATGGCGGTGCCGATGCACACCGAGAACAGCACCGTGAGGCAGCTGATCCATACGCTGTTGCCGGCGCCGGCCATCAGGCGCGACAGCTCGTCGCGGCCGAACTCGTCGGTGCCCAGCAGATACATGGCATTGGGCGCTTTCAGCCGCGCCGAGAAATTGATCTTCAAGGGATCGAACGGCGTCCAGAACAAGCCGAGTACAGCGGCGGCCACGACGATGCCGATCACCAGCAGGCCGATCAGCGCTTGCGGGGACACAGAGCGCTTCATTCGGCCAGCACCCGGGGATCGAAGAGGGGGTAGCACAGGTCAACCAGCAGGTTGATGACGACATAGATCACCGCGACCAGCAGCAGGCAGCCCTGGATCACGGGATAGTCGCGCGCGAAGATGGCATCCACCAGCAAGCGGCCCAGGCCGGGAATGCTGAAGACGGTTTCCACCACCGCCACTCCGCCGAGCAGGTTGCCGAGCACCAGGCCGAGCAGCGTCCAGGTCGGGCCGAATGAATTCTTGAACGCATGGTGCAGCAGCACCGCCGATTCCGAGAGGCCCATGGCCCGCGCATGGGTGATGTAGTCCAGGCGCAGCACTTCGAGCGTACTGGCCCGCGCCATGCGGATCAACACGCCGATCTCGTGCAGGAACAGCGTCATGACCGGCATCGCGAGATACAGCAGGCCGGATTTCCAGTCGCTCCAGACCGAGACATAGCCGACCACCGGCAGCCATCCCAGCTTCAGCCCGAACAACAGCAACAGCAGCAGGCCGAGCCAGAACGTCGGGATCGACACCAGCAGCGTGGCGGTTCCGACCAGCATCAGGTCGGGCAGACGGTTCTGCTTCCAGGCGGCGATCATTCCAGCTGGCACGGCAACCAGGGTGGCCAGGAAAACGGCGACCAGAACGATCTGCGCGCTGACCAGGAAGCGGCTCCACACGAGATGCATGACCGGCTCGGCGGTGGTGATGGACAAGCCCAGGTCGCCCTGCAAGGCATGCCCGGCCCACAGGGCGAACTGCACCCACCAGCTCTGGTCCAGGCCCAGGCGGGCGCGCAGTTCGCCCAGGCGCACCGGGTCGGCGAGGTCGCCCAGAAGCAGTTGGGCCGGGTCGCCCGGAATCAGGCGGATCAGCACGATCACCGCCACCGCCACGATCAGCAGGGTCGGCAGGGCCATCGCGACACGGGACAGCACGAAGCGCAGCATCGTGGGCCTTCCCGTTTCAGGCCCGCAGGCGGCGGAGCTGGGCGGCGA
>JAQGMS010000168.1 GCA_028292245.1 Ramlibacter sp. | reverse complement strand
CGCACGCTGCCCTTGTAGACCATGCCGCCCAGCGAGATCACGCCGACTTCGGTGGTGCCGCCGCCTATGTCGACCACCATCGAGCCGGATGCTTCGGAGACCGGCAGGCCCGCGCCGATGGCAGCGGCCATGGGTTCCTCGATCAGGTACACCTCGGAAGCGCCGGCGCCCAGCGCCGATTCGCGGATCGCGCGGCGCTCCACCTGGGTCGAGCCGCAGGGCACGCAGATGATGATGCGCGGGCTCGGCCTGAAGATGCCGCGCGGGTGGACCATCTTGATGAACTGCTTGAGCATCTGCTCGGTGACGGTGAAGTCGGCGATCACGCCATCCTTCATCGGGCGGATCGCCTCGATGTTGCCGGGCACCTTGCCCAGCATCGCCTTGGCTTCGTGGCCAACGGCCTGGATGGTTTTCTTGCCTTGCGGGCCGCCTTCGTGGCGGATCGCGACCACCGAGGGTTCGTCCAGGACGATGCCCCGGTCGCGCACGAAGATCAGGGTGTTGGCGGTGCCCAGGTCAATGGCCAGGTCGGTAGAAAAATACCGACGGAACGGTCCAAACATCGGGAAGTCCTCGTTTCTTCTGCGAAAAAGCAGCCGGTCACGGCAAAAAGCAGCCGCTACGCGGCAAAAAGGCCGCTTCCGCGGCCGTGCACTAAAGGCGGGATAATACCTGATCCCCTGTGAATAACTGGCCCCTCGCGGGCCAAATTGTCGCGTTTACACCTGTTTCTCCCGCCATGGCATTGACCTCCCACGACATCGCCCGAATCGCCCACCTCGCCCGGTTGGAGCTGAGCCCCTCCGAGAGCGAGCGCATGCTGACCCAGATCAACGGCTTCTTCGACATCGTCGAGAAGATGCGGGCTGTGGATACCTCCGGCATCGAGCCGCTTTCGCACCCGGTAGCCGCCGTCCAGGACGTGGCCTTGCGGCTGCGCGATGACGTCGCGAACGAGCCGAATAACCGCGAGGCGAACCAGCAAAGCGCGCCCGCCGTCGAGCGCGGCCTGTTCCTGGTGCCGAAGGTGATCGAATGAGCGGGTTGCACGATCTGACGGTGGCGCAATTGGCTGCGAAGTTGGCGGCCAAGGAAGTGTCGGCCGTGGAGACAGCGAGGCATTTCCTGGCGCGCGGCACGGCGAACGGGGGGCTCGGCGCGTACTTGTCCACCAATGAAGAAGTGACGTTGGCCCAGGCTCGCGAAGCCGACGCGCGAATCGCGCGCGGTGACAATGCGCCCTTGCTCGGCGTGCCCATGGCACACAAGGACATCTTCGTCACCAAGGATTTTCCGAGCACCGCCGGCTCGAAGATGCTGGACAACTACCGCTCGCCGTTCGACGCGACGGTTGTTTCCAGGCTCGCGGATGCCGGTGTCGTGACGCTGGGCAAATTGAACTGCGACGAATTCGCGATGGGTTCGTCCAACCAAAACTCGGCGTACCAGCCGGTCAAGAATCCTTGGGACATTTCGCGCATTCCCGGCGGTTCTTCCGGCGGCAGCGCCGTTGCCGTCGCGGCGCGCCTCGCGCCGGCGGCCACCGGCACCGACACCGGCGGCTCGATCCGCCAGCCCTCATCGTTTTGCAACGTCACCGGCATCAAGCCGACCTACGGCCGCGCGTCGCGCTACGGCATGATCGCGTTCGCTTCCAGTCTCGACCAAGCCGGGCCGATGGCGCGCACGGCGCAGGATTGCGCGCTGCTGCTGTCGGCGATGTGCGGGCCCGACCCGGATCGTGATTCCACCTCGCTCGATGTGCCGGCGGAAGACTTCACGCAATCCCTCGGCAACTCCATTGAGGGACTGCGCGTCGGCGTGCCGAAGGAATTCTTCGGCGAAGGCCTCGCGGCCGACGTGCGCGCCGCCATCGACGGCGCATTGAGGCAATACCAGAAGCTCGGCGCGAAGCTGGTGGAGATTTCGCTGCCGCGCACCGAGCTGTCGATTCCCGTCTACTACATCATCGCGCCGGCCGAGGCGTCGTCCAACCTGTCGCGCTTCGACGGGGTGAAGTTCGGCCATCGCGCAAAGCAATACAGCGACTTGCTCGACATGTACAAGAAGACGCGCGCCGAAGGTTTCGGCGACGAGGTCAAGCGCCGCATCATGATCGGCACGTACGTGCTCTCGCACGGCTATTACGACGCCTACTACCTGCAGGCACAGAAGATCCGCCGCATGATCGCCGACGATTTCCAGCAGGCCTTCAAGCAGTGCGACGTGATCGCGGGGCCGGTGGCGCCGACCGTCGCGTGGAAGCTCGGCGAGCACGGCAGCGACCCGCTGGCGGACTATCTCGCCGACATCTTCACGCTGCCCGGTTCGCTGGCCGGCCTGCCGGGGATGAGCATCCCCTGCGGCTTCGGCGCCGGCCACATGCCGGTGGGGCTGCAGTTGCTGGGCAACTACTTCGGCGAAGGCAAGTTGCTCAATGCCGCGCACCAGTTCCAGCAGGCCACCGATTTCCACCTTCGCAAGCCCGAAGGTTTCTGAAATGACCGCGAAACTCATTCAAGGCTACGAAGTCGTCATCGGCTTCGAAACGCACACCCAGCTGTCCACGCAATCGAAGATCTTCAGCCGTGCGCCGACGGCGTTCGGCGCCGAACCCAACACGCAGGCCAGCCCGGTCGACCTCGCGCTGCCCGGCACGCTGCCGGTGATGAACAAGGGCGCGGTGGAACGCGCCATCGAGTTCGGGCTGGCCGTCAACGCGCACATCGCGCCGCGCAGCATCTTCGCGCGCAAGAACTATTTCTATCCGGACCTGCCCAAGGGCTACCAGATCAGCCAGTTCGAGATTCCGGTGGTGCAGGGCGGCAACGTCGAGTTCTACTTGGGTGACGAAAAGAAATCGGTGCGGCTGGTGCGCGCCCACCTGGAAGAAGACGCCGGCAAGTCGCTGCACGAGGACTTCGTGGGCCAGTCCGGCATCGACCTGAACCGCGCCGGCACGCCGCTGCTGGAGATCGTGACCGAGCCCGACATGCGCTCGTCCGACGAAGCGGTGGCCTATGCGAAGGAACTGCACAAGATCGTGACCTGGATCGGCATCTGCGACGGCAACATGCAGGAAGGCTCGTTCCGCTGCGACGCCAACGTGTCGGTGCGCAAGCCCGGTGGGCCGCTCGGGACGCGACGCGAAATCAAGAACCTGAACAGCTTCAAGTTCATGCAGCAGGCGATCGACTTCGAGATCCGCTGGCAGATCGAGGAGATCGAGGACGGCCGCGCGATCCAGCAGGCCACGGTGCTGTTCGACCCGGACACCGGCGAGACCCGCGCGATGCGCACCAAGGAAGACGCCGCCGACTACCGCTACTTCCCCGACCCGGACCTGCCGCCGCTGGTGGTGGCGCCCGAATGGGTGGAGCGCGTGCGCAGCGAGATGGCGGA
>JAQGMS010000165.1 GCA_028292245.1 Ramlibacter sp. | reverse complement strand
GCGGTCGTGGTGCTCGAGGGCGGGCGGCTCGGCCCCGATCATCATGCGGCTGAGCGAAGCGTTGCTCTCCTGCTGCGGGTTGCACACGCCTGTCACCTTGCCGCCGCGCAGCACGGTGCAGGAGGTGCACAGCTCGCGGATTTCGTGCAGCTTGTGGCTGATATAGAGGATGCTGCAGCCTTCGCTGGCCAGTTTCTTGAGCACCACGAAGAGCTTCTCCACGGCTTGCGGCGTCAGCACCGAAGTCGGCTCGTCCAGGATCAACAGCTTGGGGTTGGTGAGCAGCGAGCGGATGATCTCGACGCGCTGCATCTCGCCCACCGACAGCGTGTGCACCGGACGCTGGGGGTCGATGTCCAGGCCGTACTCGCCGGCCTTGGCGGTGATGCTGTGCGTGACCTGGTTCAGCGTGAGGCTCTTGTCCAGGCCCAGCCAGACGTTCTCGGCCACCGTGAGCGTGTCGAACAGGCTGAAGTGCTGGAACACCATGCTGATGCCCAACGTACGCGCCTCCTGCGGGTTGCGGATATGGACCGGCTGGCCGTTCCACAGCACGCTGCCCTCGTCGGGCTTGACGCTGCCGTAGATGATTTTCATCAGCGTCGATTTGCCGGCGCCGTTCTCGCCCAGCACGGCGTGGATTTCGCCGGGCTGGACGGTGAGCGACACGTCACTGTTGGCCACCACTGCCGGGTAGCGCTTGGTGATGTGCGCGAGTTGAAGTCTTGGGATCACTGCTTTGTCTCCGTCATTCTTTTCGCAAGGCCGCCGCCACGTTCTTGACCTGCTCGCGCAGCCACTTGGCGGAAGCGGACGCGTGGGTTCTTTCGTGCCACAGCTGGTAGTACATGAGCTGCGGGAAATCGATCGGGCATTCGAGGACCTTCACCGGCAACTGGCTGGTGAAGCGTTCGCAATACTGGCGGCCGGTGGTCAGCACGAGCAAGCTCGATGCCACCATCGCCGGGATCAACCCGAAGTGCGGGCAGCGCGCCGTGATGTTGCGCGCCAGCCCCAGGCTTTCCAGGTGGTCGTCGATCACGCCGCGCGCGCCCGGGTGCGTCGGCGTCGGCGCGATGTGCTCGGCCTCCAGCCAGCTTTCCTGGTTCCAGCCGCGCCGCGCCGCCGGATGCTCTTTCGAAACCATGCACACCACTTCGTCGGCGAACAACTTGCCCAGGTGCAGGTCTTCCGGCGGCTTGAGCCAGTTGCCCACGACCACGTCGACGTCGCCGTGCGCCAGGTGGGCGTGATAGTCGGAGTCGGCCGACAGCGGGTGGATCTCGATGTGGCACATCGGCGAGCGCGACTTGATCTGCGCGACCAGTTGCGGCAGGAAATGCGGGTCCAGGTAATCGCTGGCGGCGACGCGGAAAGTATTAGTGGCGGTCTGCTCTTCGAAGCCGCGCGCGCCGGTGAACAGCACTTCCGCCGCACGCAGGATGCTGGCGCTGGGCTCGATCATGCGCAGGCCGGCGTCGGTGGGCACCATGCCGGAGCCCGAGCGCACCAAAAGCGGATCGCCCGACAGCTCGCGCAACCGCTTCAGCGCCGCTGAGACAGCGGGCTGGTACATGCCCAGTCGGAGGGCGGCGCGAGAGACGCTGCGTTCGGTTAACACGGTGTGCAAGACCCTGATCAAGTGGAGGTCTATCTTGTCGAAAAGCGCTTGATCTCTCATACCTGGGCCTGCATTCTTCTCATATGAGGAGGCTTATGTCGCAGCGAGGCCGCCTCTATACCCTCGCACTAACCCTCACACGATCCACAAATCAACCATACTGGGTTTCATGGAACCGAAGACCATCAGATTCATCCGCCGCGGGGAGCTTGTCTCTCTGGGCAATGTACCACCCGACCGTACGCTGCTGGAAGTGCTGCGCGAGGACCTTTCCTGCACCGGCACCAAGGAAGGCTGCGGCGAAGGCGACTGCGGTGCGTGCACGGTCGTCCTGGGCGAAATGGAAGGTGATAGCCTGCGCTACCGCGCCATCAACAGCTGCATCCGGCTGGCCCATTCGATCGATGGCATGGCCCTGTGGACGGTGGAAGACCTGGCGGCGGACGACGGCACGCTGCATCCGGCGCAGGAAGCCATGGTGCAGTGCCACGGATCGCAATGCGGCTTTTGCACGCCCGGCTTCGTCATGAGCCTGTTCGGCATGTACCAGAACCATGTCTGCCGCGGCGAGCGCATCACGCGCGAACTGGCGCAAGAGGAACTCTCGGGCAACCTGTGCCGCTGCACCGGCTACCGGCCGATCCTGGATGCGGCGCAGCAGATGAGTGGGCTGCCGCCCGTACAGGTCGATGAAGCCACCTTGCTGGCGCAGTTGAAGCGGCTGGGGGCGAGCGGGCCATCTTCCGCTTCGTCCTACCTCCTGCCCAAGACGCTGCCAGCATTGCTGGCCGCGCGCGCCGCGCATCCCGACGCGCAGATCGTCGCCGGCTGCACCGACGTCGGCCTGTGGGTCACGAAGATGCAAATGCGGTTCGGCAAGGTGCTCGACGTGACGGGCGTGCGGGAGCTCAAGCAGGTGGAGCAGTACGACCACCACATCGCCATCGGCGCTTCGGCGACGCTGACCGATGCATTCGATGCCCTGGTCGGCGAGCGGCCGCAGCTCAAGACCTTTGCCAACCGCTTTGCCGGCCTGCCGGTGCGCAACTCCGGCACGCTGGGCGGCAACGTGGCCAACGGCTCGCCGATCGGCGACTCGATGCCCCTGCTCATTGCGCTGAACGCGCATGTGGTGCTCATGAGCACGCGCGGCCACCGCGAGATGCCGCTGGAGGACTTCTACACCGGCTACCGCAAGAACGTGCTGGCGGCGGATGAAGTGCTGGCCTGGGTCAAGGTGCCGCGCCCCGCTTCCGGCGAATTCCTGCGCGCCTACAAGATCTCCAAGCGCTACGACGACGACATCTCGGCGGTCTGCTTGGTCGTGAACATGACGCTCGACAAGGGCAACGTCGCCAGGATCTCGATCGGCGCCGGCGGCGTCGCCGCGACTCCGGTGCGCGCCGTGCAGGCCGAAACGTTCCTGCTCGGCAAGCCCTGGACGCCGGAGGCCGCGCGCGAGGCCGGCAAATTGCTGCGCGCGCAATTCCAGCCGATCTCCGACATGCGCGCCTCCGCGGCCTATCGCAGCGAGGTGCTGGGCAATCTGATGCAGCGCTTCTGGCTGGAAAGCCAGGGCTTGGCGCAGATCAACCTGGAAAACTTCAAGCTCGCGGAGGCCGCATGAACGCTCCCGAAAAATTCCTCGCCAAGTCTTCGGCGCCGTTGCCGGCCGCCGGCACGCCGCATTTCCATGAAAGCGCGCGGGCCCAGGTGGCCGGCTCGGCCACCTACGTCGACGACATCCCCGAGATCAAGGGCACGCTGTACGCGGCGCCGATTCTTTCCACCGTGGCGCATGGCAACCTCAAGGGTGTGGACGCTGGCGTGGCCCTGGCGATGCCGGGCGTGCGCGGCGTGATCACGTCCCGCGACATCCCGGGTGACCCGGTCCTGGCCACGTTCATGCACGACGAGCCGATCTTCGCGACGACCAAGGTGGAGCACATCGGGCAGGTGATCGGCGTGGTGGTGGCCGACAGCGTGATGGAAGCGCGGCGCGCAGCGCGCAAGGTGAAACTCGATATCGAAGCCTTGCCCGCCGTCCTCACCGTCAAGGAAGCGCTCGAACAGCAGAACTTCGTGCTGCCGCCGGTGTTCGTGCGGCGCGGCGATGCACAGGCCGGCATCGACCGCGCACCCCACCGGATTTCCGGCGAACTTGAAGTCGGCGGCCAGGAGCATTTCTACCTGGAAGGCCAAGTGGCCTACGCCTTGCCGCTGGAGCAGCAGCAGATGTGGATCTACTCCAGCACGCAGCATCCCGGCGAAGTGCAGCACTGGGTGGCGCACGCCCTGGGCCTGGAGAACAACGCGGTCACGGTCGAGTGCCGCCGCATGGGTGGCGCCTTCGGCGGCAAGGAAACGCAGGCCGGGCATCTGGCGGTGTGGTCGGCGCTGGCCGCGCACAAATTGCGCCGGCCGGTCAAATTGCGCTTCGACCGCGACGACGACTTCATGATCACCGGCAAGCGCCATCCGTTCGCCTACGAATACACGGTGGGGTTCGACGACAGCGGCCTCATCACCGGGCTGAAGCTGATGCTGGCGGCCAATTGCGGTTTTAGCGCGGACTTGAGCGGCCCGGTGGCCGACCGCGCTGTTTTCCACGCCGACAACGCTTACTTCCTGAGCGACGTCGAGATCGCCTCCTACCGCTGCAAGACCAATACGCAGAGCCACACGGCCTTCCGCGGCTTCGGCGGCCCGCAAGGGATGATCGTGATCGAGGCCATCCTGGGCGACATCGCGCGCCAGCTCGGCCTGGATCCGATCGACGTGCGCAAGCGCAACCTGTACGGCATCGAAGACCGCAACGTCACCCACTACCAGATGCAGGTGGAGGACAACATCCTGCACCCGCTGATCGACCGGCTGGAACGCGACGCCGATTACCGCGCCCGGCGCGCAGCCATCGCGAAGTGGAACGAAGGCAGCCCGGTGATCAAGCGCGGCATCGCGTTGACGCCGGTGAAGTTCGGCATCTCGTTCACCGCCACCTTCTTCAACCAGGCCGGCGCGCTGGTGCATGTCTACACCGACGGCAGCGTGCAGGTGAACCATGGCGGCACCGAGATGGGCCAGGGCCTGAACACCAAGGTGGCGCAGATCGTCGCCGACGAACTGGGCATCCCGTTCGAGCGCGTGCGCGCCACCGCCAGCGACACCAGCAAGGTGCCCAACGCGAGCGCCACAGCCGCCTCCAGCGGCACCGACCTGAACGGTCGCGCGGCCCAGTTCGCGGCCCGCCAGGTGCGGGATCGGCTTGCCAACTTCATCAGCCAGCGGCAAGGGTGCGACCCGAAGAAAGTGATCTTTGCGCATGGCCAGGTCAGCAGCCCCGATGCGGTGATCGCGTGGGAGCAATTGATCGACGACGCCTACCACGCGCGGGTGCAGCTATGGAGCGACGGCTTCTACAAGACGCCCAAGATCCACTACGACAAGCTCACGCTGACCGGTAGGCCCTTCTACTATTTCTCGTATGGCGCCGCCTGCAGCGAGGTGGCGATCGACACGCTGACCGGCGAAAGCCGCGTGCTCAAGGTCGACATCCTCCATGACGCCGGCACGCCGATCAACCCGGCGATCGACATCGGCCAGATCGAGGGCGGCTTCATCCAGGGCATGGGCTGGCTCACCACCGAGCAATTGGTCTGGAACGACAAGGGCTACCTGTCGACGCATGCGCCCAGCACCTACAAGATCCCGGCGACCGGCGATGTGCCCGAGCACTTCAAGGTGGATTTGTGGCCCGAGCCGAACCGCGAAGACAACGTGTTCGGCAGCAAGGCGGTGGGCGAGCCGCCCTTCATGCTGGCCATCAGTGTGTGGGAAGCCCTGCGGGAAGCCGCGGGCGCGGCCCGGGGTGGCAAGCTCGTGCATATGGATGCACCGGCCACTGCCGAGAACGTGCTGAAAGCGCTGAACTCAGCTGCCTGAAGCTGATCTGTCCGACACGGCCTGTCGGAAAATGTCTTCAATGGACGAGCCACGCGCCTACAACGTGGCTCTGCAGCCTGCGCACCATACGTTCATGAAGATTCTGAACCTCATCCATGTCATGTGTGCACAGGCTTTTTACGACTGGGCCCTGCGCGAGATTAATCCCCTGCACCCGGACGTGCCGCGCATCATGATGCGGCGCAGGGAACTCGCCGACAAGGCCAGCCGCGTATTCGCCTGAAGCGAAGGCCTCAGGGCTTGGCGGCGGTGTTGACGCTGCTTTGCTGCTGAGCCGCCTGCTCCTTCGCCGCCTTCTTGTTGGCCTGGTGGCGGCCGACCAGGCAGCCGACGGCGGCACCGGCAACACCGTGGTGGCCCACCACGTGGCCTCCCACTCCGCCGACGGCGGCGCCCTTCAGGCAGCCTTTGGCGCTCGCGGCTCCCGAAGCGGTGGCCAGCGCGGCGAACAGGCAGATCGTCAGAACTTGGGCTTTCATGATTTCTCCTTGATTGGGTGGATGGGGCCACTATCGGGCCGGCGACCATGGATCGGGGTCGGCGCGCGAGACATCAAGGTGTAGGAACATTCGGGCCAAAGCAGTGCGGCACAGGTAAAATCCAGCCGGCTTTCACGCACACCCCACATGCCCTTCACCGTCACTGTCGAGCGAACTGCGCAATACATACGCTTCGGAGTGGCCGGCCCCGCATCGCTGAAGAATTACTTCGATTTGATCGACGGCGCCGCCAAGGAAACCCTGGCCCACGGCGACAAGATCGGCCTGGTCGACTTGCGTGGCGTGGTCGGGCGCCTCAACTTCACCGACCAGTTCTTCATCGGCGACGTGGTGGGCCAGAAGCTCCCTCACCTGGAAAAACTCGCCACACTGGTGGCCGACGACCCGGGCACCTACAACAGCGAAAAGGTGGCCAACCGCAAGGGCGTCAACCTGCGCACCTTCGACAGCGAAGAGCAGGCACTCGCCTGGCTGCTCGACAAGACGCGCGATGGCCCTGCAACTGCGCTATGACGCCCTGCCCGGCCTGATGAAGGTCGAGGTTTCCGGCGAGGCCTCCCTCGGTGACCTGATTGCGCTGATCGACGCGCTCTCCAAGCAAACGCTGCACAGCGGCCACACGCGGGCCCTTGTCAACCTGCAGGGCGTGAAGGAAGGGCTGAAGTTCACCGATCACTTTTCGATCGGTGATGAAGTGGCCCGCAAGCTGGGCCACCTGGACAAGCTCGCCTCCGTCGTTCCTACCGAGCGCCGGACCGGAACGAGCGAGAAGGTCGCCAATGCGCAGGGCATGCGCCTGCGCGTGTTCGTGTCGGAAGAAGCCGCCCTGGAATGGCTCAATGAACCTTGAGGAGGGACCATGACCCGTCAACTCATCAGCTCCGGATCGACGTTCGAGGAACAGATCGGCTACTCGCGCGCGGTGGTCGATGGCGAATGGGTTTTCGTGTCCGGCACCACCGGTTTCGACTACGCCACCATGTCCATCCCCGAAGGCCTGCTGGAGCAGGCCGAGCAGTGCCTGAAGAACATCGAATCGGCGCTGCAGCAGGCGGGCTCGGGCCTGGCCGACGTCGTGCGGGTCACCTACATGCTGCCCAACGCCGCGGAATTCCCGCAATGCTGGCCGGTGCTGCGCAAGTACTTCGGCCAGATCCGTCCCGCCGCCACGATGATCTCCGCCGGCCTGGCCGATCCGCGGATGCGCATTGAAATCGAGGTGACAGCGCGCAAACGCGCCGCGTCCTAGAATCGTCACGCCGGCTCGAAAGTGCCGGCAACGTTCTCAGGGCGGGGCGAAATTCCCCACCGGCGGTATCTGCGATTCGTCGCAGCAGCCCGCGAGCGCCCGGCGCCCGTTGCAAAACGGATGCCGGGGTCAGCAGACCTGGTGAGATGCCAGGGCCGACGGTCACAGTCCGGATGAAAGAGAACGCGGGTGGCAGCCTGCCGCGCAGCGATGTGCGGCGGCAGCGTTCCCGCGCGCCCTGATTCTGGCAATCCAATGGAACACAAGGAAATCCATGAATCAGACCCCAGCCTCCATCCCCGGCAGAAGACGCAAGCGCGTCGCCGTCATCTGCTCCTCCTGGCACCGCGACATCGTCGACAAGGCGCGCGATGCGGTGCTCGCCGAGTTCGAGCGCAACGATCTGCCGCCCGGCCAAGTCGATCAGTTCGACGTGCCCGGCGCGTTCGAAATCCCGCTGTACGCCAAGAAGCTGGCGCAGTCGGGGCGCTACGACGCCATCGTCGCCTGCGGCCTGGTCGTCAACGGCGGCATCTACCGGCACGAGTTCGTGGCCTCGGCCGTGATCGATGGGCTGATGCGCGTGCAGATGGAATCCGGCGTGCCAGTGCTGTCGGCGGTGTTGACACCGCGCGACTTCCACGAGCATGAAGACCACCTGCGCTTTTTCAGCGAGCACTTCGTCAAGAAAGGCGTGGAGGTCGCGCAGGCCTGCCTGCAGACCATGGCCCATCACGAAGCCTTGCTGGAAGGCGCGGCCGCGTGAGGCCGGCGCGGCGTTTCAGCGCGCCTGCAACGCGCGCTCCAGCAGCGCGGCGGCGGCCAGGCACAGGTCGTCGCGCTCGCGCGGGGCGACCAGTTGCAGGCCCATCGGACGGTTGTTGACGCCGGTGGCGCCGGGCACGCTGATGCAAGGCGTGCCCAACAGGGTCCAGGCCCGGTTGAAGGTCGAGGCGCCGGTGCTCGCGTAGCCTGAAGGCGGCTCGTCCGGCGCGCTCGGCGTCAGCAGCACGTCGATGCCGTCGAACCACGCTTCGCATGCCACGCGGGCGCGGGCAGCCGCGCCCTGCGCCGTCGCATAAGCCTGGTCCGTGATCGCCATTGCGCCTTGCAGATATTCACGCAACATGGGCGACAGCTGCTGCACGTGATCGTCCATCTCGGCGCGCAAGGCCCGCACGGCCTCCCAGCCTTGCACCGCGTCGTGCGCGGTGAAAGCCTCGCCGGCCCATGCAGGCAACTTGCACGCCACGACCCGCGCGCCGGCCGCGCGCAAGGCCTCGGTTGCGCGCGCCATGCCCTGGCGCGAACTGGCCGACAGCTCGCCCCAGGGATAGGCGTCGGGCACGCCCACCACCCAGGCGCCGGGCGCGCGCATCGGCGGTGGCGCGATGCGCCCACCGCTCACGGCCTGCGCGAACGCAGCGGCGTCGGCCACCGTCCGCGCGAACAAGCCGACCGTATCGAGCGACCATGAGAAGCACTTCATGCCGGCCGTGGGCAGCAAGCCGAAACTGGGCTTGAAGCCGACGATGCCGCAATAGGAGGCGGGGCGCACCGTCGAGCCGCCGGTCTGCGAACCGATGGCCAGCGGCACCAAGCCCGCGGCCACCGCAGCGGCCGAGCCGGCGGACGAGCCGCCGGGGGTGCAGCCCGGCGCCGCGGGGTTGAGCGTTGCCGTGGGCTGGAGGTAGGCGAACTCGGTGCTTGTCGATTTGCCGACCACCAGGGCGCCAGCGCGGCGGATGATGCCGACCATCGCGGCCTCGGTCGCCGGCTGGTGGCCGGCGTAGATCGGCGAGCCGTACGACGTCGGCAAGTCCGCGGTATCGAAAATATCCTTCACGGCAACCAGCTTGCCGGCGAGCGGGCCGTCCGGCGCGGTGGACGGAAGACTCTGATGCAACGCGGTGAATGCCTTGAGCTCGGCGTCGGCGGTCCGAATGGCGGAAAGCGCCTGGGCAAGGGATGGGTTGGCGGCCATGAACTTCCTTCGAAAAAATCGTCGCACGTCAGGCGGGAACCGCCAGCACCGTGAGCGAGCGCAAGTCCGCCGCGCTGCCCACGTTCCAGCAGGCTTCGATCAGGCGCGACGTCGCCGGTGAGCCGAGGATCGGGTCGGCCAAGCCGTGGAACTTGCCTTCCAGTTGCGCATCGCTCATCGGCTTTTGCAGCGAGCCGATCGCGTGCTCGACGAACACATGGATGCGCCGGCCGTCGGCCAGGACCGCGGTCACGTCGGCGCTGGCCTCGTCGATGGCGTCATCGACTGTGGCAACGACCTTGCGCCGCAACGCAACCATGTCCGGCCGGTTCACGATCTGGTCGGAAAACTCTTCCTCCGCCGCGCGCCCGAACGTCAGGCCGGCCGCGCAGCCGTGATAGACGCTGAACTTGGCCTGCAGCCCGTCGGCCGGTTCCTTCTAGCCGGTCAGCTCCAGCACCAGCGAATGGACCTTGAGTTCGACGCGCTCGACCTGCTCCGGCTGCACGCCCTGCTCGCGCAATTGCGCGCAGGCATCGATGCTGGGATGGATCACGATGCCGCAGGCAAACGGCTTGTAGCTGTTGAACGAAATCTCGAAGCGCTTCCCCAGTTCGCCGGTGATCTCGCTCCAGTCGTTCTTGGTCGACACGGTCTGCATGAAACCGCGCGGCGCCTCCAGCGCCTTGCCGCTGGCCGTGTAGCCGTGCCGCGCCAACAGCGCGGCCATCAAGCCGGCACGCGCCGCGCCGCCGGGATGGAACGGCTTGGTCATGGTGCCGAACTGCTCGCGCATGCCCACCGGCTGCGAAGCGGCGATGCCCAGCGCCATGGCGGTCTGCCGCGTATCGAGCCCGAGCAGCCGCGCGCAGCCGGCGGCGGCGCCGAGCATGCCGGTCGACCCGGTGATGTGCCAGCCGCGGTCGTAGTGATCGGGATACATCGCGTTGCCGACGCGGCACGACACGTCGATGCCCAGCACCAGGGCGTCGATCAGCTGCCGCCCGGACACATCGGTTGTTTCCGCCAACGCCAGCAATGCCGAAGCCACCGGGCCGGCCGGATGAATGATGGTCTTCAGGTGCGTGTCGTCGAAATCGAAGGTATGCGAGGTGATGCCGTTGACCAGCGCGGCGCTGGCCATGTCGACCCGGTCCTTGCGGCCCAGCACCGTGGCCTGCGGCGCAGGCTCCAGCATGCGCACCGCCGCCAGTGCCGCATCGGCGGCCTCGTGCCGCGCGGCGCCGACGGCGCAACCCAGCCAGTTCAGGAAGGTGCGATGCGCCTCATGCTCCACGGCGTCGCTCCACCCCCGCGAGGGATGGGTGGCGACGAATTGCGCCAGGGTCTGCGTGATGGGCGGGGCGTTGTGGTCGGCGGCGACCTGGGTGTTGCGGGCCATGCCGATATTGTGGGGCGAACTGGCAAGTGTGGCCCTTCGTCTGACTCCGGCGTCTGGCTGCGTTGCGCCCTACTCCTTGAACAAGCCCTCGATCACCCCGCGCAGCCACCGGTTGCCGGGGTCGGCCTCGAAGCGCTTGCTCCAGTGCAGCGAGACGGTGAAATCGCGCAGCGGGAACTCCGGCTCGACGATGGCATAGCCGCCTTCGAAGCCGCGCGCGATGTTGCGCGGCATGATCACGGCGAGGTCCGTGGCGCGGACGATGGCCGGCAGCGCCATGAAATGCTCGGTGGTCAGGCGCAGGCGGTCCCGCAGCTTGAGCAGTTCCAGGATCCGCAAGGTGTCGGCGTGCGTGCGCACGGCGACGAATTCGAGCTGCTGCAGGTCGGCCAGCAACTGCTTGTCGCTGCGGCGCTTGCGCGCGAAGGGATGGCCCTGCCGCAGCAGCACCACGTAGCGGTCTTTCAGCAGGCGCACACGCTGGGTGTCCTTGACCATCGGCAGGAAACCGAAGGCCAGGTCGATCCGCCCGGTATCGAGCGCGTCGGCAATCTCCTCGCGCGGCAATGGCGAGGTTTCGATGCGCACGCCCGGTGCCTGCTCGCGCAGGGCCACCATCAGCTCGGGCAGGAACCGGCCTTCGCCGATGTCGCTCATGTGGATGTGGAACGTGCGGCGCGACTCACCCGGCTCGAAGCCGGCCGATTCGCTCAGCGCCTCTTCGATGCCGGCCAACGCCAAGCGGATCGGTTCGGCCAGGCGCCGGGCCTTGGGCGTGGGACGGACGCCGCCCGGCGCGCGCACGAACAGCGGGTCGTGGACCAGCGCGCGCAGCCGCGTCAGGCCCTGGCTGGCGGCCGGCTGTGTCAGTTCCAGCAGTTCGGCCGCGCGGCTGACGCTGCCGGCCCGGTACACCGCGTCGAACACGCGCAGCAGGTTGAGGTCGATGTCCTTGAGATGCACGGCGTGCATGTTACGCCGCCGGTGCCGTCAACCGCGGAAGTGGCAGGCCACGAAATGGCCGGGGCTGGATTCTTTCAAAGGCGGCGTCTCGGTGCTGCAGATCGGGAACTGCGCGATCGGGCAGCGCGTGTTGAAGCGGCAGCCGCCCGGCGGGCGGATCGGGCTGGGCACGTCGCCTTGCAGCATGATCCGCTTGCGCTTGATCAGCGGGTCGGGGATCGGCACCGCCGACATCAAGGCCTCGGTGTAGGGGTGCAACGGGTTGGCGTACAGCTCCTTCGCCGGCGCGATCTCGGCGATGCGCCCCAGGTACATCACCGCGACGCGGTCGCTGAAATGCTCCACCACCGACAGGTCGTGCGCGATGAACATGTAGGTCAGTTGCAGCCGCTCCTGCAGGTCTTCCAGCAGGTTGATCACCTGGGCCTGCACCGACACGTCCAGCGCCGACACCGGCTCGTCGCACACCACCAGCCGCGGGTTCACCGCCAAAGCCCGGGCGATGCCGATGCGCTGGCGCTGCCCGCCGGAGAATTCGTGCGGATAGCGGCGCATGTGGTCCGGGCTCAGCCCCACCATCTGCAGCAGCTCGGCGATACGGGCGCGGTATTCGCCGGGGCCCTGCGAGAGCTTGTGGATGGTCAGCGCCTCGCCGATGATGGCGCCCACCGTCATGCGCGGATTGAGCGATGCGTACGGGTCCTGGAAGATGATCTGCATGTCGCGCGCCAGCGCCCGCAACTCGTCCTTGCCCATGGCGGTGACGTTGCGGCCGTCGAACCAGACCTCGCCGGACGTCGGTTCGATCAGCCGCAAGATGCAGCGGCCGGTGGTGCTCTTGCCGCAGCCGGATTCGCCGACCACGCCGAGCGTCTCACCGGCGCCGATCTCGAAGCTCACGCCGTCGACCGCGTGCACCTTGTCCACCTGGCGGCCCATCACCCCGCCCTTGATGGGAAAGTGCTTGACCAGGTCGCGCACGCGCAACAGCGGCTCGGTCATACGGATATTTCCTCGGCGCGGATGCACGCCACCTTGTGGCCCGGCTCGATCTCGCGCAAGGGCGGCGTCGCGGCCACGCACGCGGGAATCGCGTACTTGCAGCGCGGTGCGAAGCGGCAGCCCTCGGGCGGGTCGAGCAACTTGGGCACGTTGCCGGCAATCGATTCCAGCCGCATGCGATGGGTCGCGGCGCGGTCGATGCGCGGGATGGAGCGGATCAGGCCTTGCGTATAGGGATGGCGCGGCCGCGCGAACAGCTCGGTCGCGCTGGCCTCCTCCACCACCTTGCCGGCGTACATCACCACCACGCGCTGCGCCATCTCGGCCACCACACCCATCGCATGCGTGATCAGCAGGATCGACATGCCCAGCCGTTCCTTCAACTCGTTCAGCAAGTCCAGGATCTGCGCCTGGATGGTGACGTCGAGCGCCGTGGTCGGTTCATCGGCGATCAGCAATTGCGGACTGCACGACAGCGCCATCGCGATCATCACGCGCTGGCGCATGCCGCCGGAGAACTGGTGCGGGTAGTCGTGGATGCGGCGCTCGGGCATCGGGATGTTGACCAGCTTGAGCATCTCGGTGGCGTGGTCCAGCGCCGAGCGCCGGCTGAAGCCGCCGTGCAGGCGCACCGATTCCGCGATCTGCTCGCCCACCGTGTACACCGGGTTGAGCGAGGTCATCGGCTCCTGGAACACGATCGCGATTTCCTTGGTGCGCACCTTGCGCATGCCCGCGTTGTCCAGCGGCACGAGGTCACGGCCTTGCCACAGCACCTGGCCGGCGACGATGCGGCCGGGCGGCATGGGGATCAGCTTGAGCACGGTCATCGCCGTCACCGTCTTGCCGCAGCCCGATTCGCCCACCACGCACACCGTCTCGCCGCGCTCCACCGTGAGGTCGACGCCGTCGACGGCGTGCAGCCAGCCGTCCTCGGTCTTGAAATGGGTCTTGAGGCCGCGGATGTCGAGCAAGGCCATCAGAGCACGTCCCTGGGATCCAGCGCGTCGCGCAGGCCGTCGCCGATGAAGTTGATGGTCAGCACCGCCAGGAAAATCGCGGCGCCGGGGAACAGCGCCCAATAGGTGGCGATGTCCAGGTATTCCTTGCTGTCGTACAGGATGCGGCCCCAGGTCGGGATGTCCGGCGGAAAGCCCAGCCCCAGGAACGAGAGCGTCGATTCGGCGATGATCGCCGCCGCCACGTCGATGGTGCCGGCCACGATCACCGGGCCGAGCGCGTTGGGCAGGATGTGCCGCACCACCTGCCGCGTGGTGCTGGCGCCGAGCGCGCGCGCGGCCTCGACGAATTCCTTTTCGCGCAGCGAGAAGAACTGCGCGCGCACCAGCCGCGCCACGGGCATCCAGCGGAAGCCGCCGATGACGCAGACGATCAGCATGAAGACACCGACTTCGGGACCGAACGCCGTCTTCAGGCCGTCGCGGAACAGGTAGATCAGCAGCAGCAGCAAGGGCAATTGCGGCAGCGACAGGAACAGGTCGGTGAACCACATCAGCGCCGCGTCCACCGTGCCGCGCGCCATGCCGGCGATGGCGCCGATGGTCACGCCCACCGCGATCGCCACGCTCATCGCCGCCAGCCCGACGGCCAGCGAGATGCGCCCGCCATACAACATGCGCGCGAAGATGTCCTGGCCCAGGTCGTCGGTGCCGAAGGGATGCTTCCAGCTCGGCGGCTTCAGGCGCGCGCTGAAGTCGATGTCGTTGATGGCCAATTTCCACACCAGCGGGCCGAACGCCACCAGCAGCGCGATCAGGCCCAGCACCACCAGGCTGGCCAGCGCCAGCTTGTGGCGGCGAAAACGCCGCCAGGCGTCGCGCCACAGCGAAAGCCCCCGCGCGCTCGCCGGAGCTTCGATGCCGGGGCCGGGGCCCGGGTTACCGGTAACTGATGCGGGGATCGAGCCAGCCATAGAGCAAGTCGGCAATCAGGTTGAAGAGGATCACGAGGCAGGAAAAGACGAAGGTCACGCCCATGATGACCGGCGTGTCGTTGCGCAGGATGGCGTCGATCAGCAGCGAGCCGATGCCGGGGATGCGGAAGATCTGCTCGGTGACGATGGCGCCGCCGAAGATCGCCGGCATCTGCAGCGCCACCAGCGTCACGACCGGGATCAGTGCGTTGCGCACCACGTGCTTCATCACGATGTCCCAGTCGGACAGGCCCTTGCTGCGCGCGGTGGTCACGTGGTCCAGGCGGATCACGTCGAGCATGGCCGAGCGCACGTAGCGGGTCCAGCTCGCGCCCTGGAACAGCCCCAGCACCATCACCGGCATGATGGCCTGGCGCAAATGCTCCCACCACCACTGCCAGCCGGTGGCCGAGATGTCGGCGCGGTAGACGAAGGGCAGCCAGTCCAGCTTGATGGAAAAAAGCAGGATCAGCAGCAGCCCGGTGAAGAACGTCGGCAGCGAGAAGCCGACGAAGGCCAGCGCGCTGGCGATCCGGTCGAACCAGGAATAGGGGCGCATGGCCGAATAGATGCCCACCGGCAACGCCACCATCAGCGCCAGCACCTGCGACGCGCCTATGACGGCCAGCGTGACCGGGACGCGCTGCAGGATCAGCTTGTCGACGTCGACCCGGCTGATGAAGGA
>JAQGMS010000149.1 GCA_028292245.1 Ramlibacter sp. | reverse complement strand
GGGCCGTGAGCACCGGGGACACATAACTGTAGGCCAGCGTCTGCGAGATGGTCTTGGTGCTGATGCCCGCCCAGCGCAGGCGCGCCAGCGCGACTTCGATGCTGCCTTCCTGCGTGTCGCCGGCGCGCTCGTGCACCGCGCGGCGCCGGATGTGGTGCCGGTCTTCGGCCAGGTTGGCCAGGTGGCTGAAGTAGGTGAAGGCGCGGATCACGCTCACCGTCTGGTCGCCGGACAGCGACTTCAGCAGGCTCTTCAGCGCCTTGTCCGCTTCGTGGTCGGCGTCGCGGCGAAACGCCACCGACAGCTTGCGGATGCGCTCCACCAGTTCGAAAGCCTCCACACCTTCCTGCTCGCGGATGACGTCGCCCAGGATGCGGCCCAGCAGGCGAATGTCCTCCACCAGGGGCCGCTCGTTGTCGCGGGCTCGGCGCGAGGCGGAAGTAGGGGAAATTGGCGGGCTTGTCGACATAGCTTTGCTTAATTTTTCGGCACCTTGCATGCTAGCATCGACTACCCCTCAAGCATTACAAGCAGGTTACGAGATTGAAGCTAGTGATCGCCACCCGCGAAAGCCGCCTTGCGCTGTGGCAGGCCGAGCATGTGAAAGCGCTGCTGGAGCAGCGCGGTCACGAGGTTTCGCTGCTGGGCATGACCACGCGCGGCGACCAGATCCTGGACCGCTCGCTGAGCAAGGTCGGAGGGAAGGGCCTGTTCGTCAAGGAACTCGAAACGGCGCTCGATGAGCGCCGCGCGGACCTCGCGGTCCATTCGCTCAAGGACGTGCCGATGGAGTTGCCCGAAGGCTTTGTGCTGGCTTGCGTGATGGAACGCGAGGACCCGCGCGATGCCTTCGTTTCGAACCGGTTTGCCGCGCTGGCGGACCTGCCGCAAGGCGCCGTCGTCGGCACATCCAGCCTGCGGCGTGTGGTGCTGTTGCGATCGCTGCGCCCCGACCTGAAGATCGAGCCCCTGCGTGGCAACCTCGACACGCGGCTGCGCAAACTCGACGAGGGCCAATATGACGCCATCGTGCTCGCTTCGGCCGGCCTCAAGCGCCTGGGACTGGCAGCGCGCGCGCGCCAGGTGTTCGAGCCGGAACAAATGCTGCCCGCCGCCGGGCAAGGCGCGCTGGGGATCGAAGTGCGGGCCGAGCGCGTGGACTTGCTGGAGGCGCTGGCGCCGCTCGCGCATCAATCCAGCTGGCTCGCGGTGGCGGCCGAACGCGCGGTGAGCCGTGCGATGGGCGGCAGCTGCTCGATGCCGCTGGCTGCGTACGCACAGTTCTCCGGCGAATATCTTCAGCTGCGCGCCGTCTGGGGCGACCCGGACAGCGCGGCGCCGCTGATGCGCGCGCGATCGGCCAGCGTCGCGGCGGACCTCGCGCAAGCGGAGGAGCTTGGCATCGAAGTCGCGGCGCGGTTGCGCGCCGCCGGCGCTCACTGATCCGGCCCGCGCCATGCGCGTGATCGTCACCCGGCCGGACAGCGAGGCCCAGCGCTGGGTGCAGGACCTGCGCCACCGGGGCTTCGATGCCGTTGCGCTTCCCCTGATCAAGATTGCCCCCGCGACGCAGCCGGCGGCGCTGCATGCCGCTTGGAGACAGCTCGAACATTGCCGCGCCGCGATGTTCGTCAGTGGAAACGCAGTGCGGCAGTTCTTCGCGCAGATGCCGCCACACTCGCGCTGGCCGGCATCGGCCCGGGCCTGGGGTACCGGCCCCGGCACGCGCGAGGCATTGATAGATGCCGGTGTCGATGGCGCGGCGATCGACTCGCCGCCGCTTCAAGCGGTCCAGTTCGACTCCGAAGCGCTGTGGCAGGAAGTCGCCGGTCAGGTGCGCACCGGCGACCGCGTCCTGATCGTGCGCGGCGGCGATGCCGGTGGCGTGGCAAACGGGCGCGACTGGCTGGCCGAGCAACTGGTTGCGGCCGGCGCGCGGGTCGAGACTGTCGTTGCTTACTTGCGGCAGCGGCCCGAACTCGGCGCCGGCGAGTTGTCGCAGGCACAACAAGCGGCCACAAGTGAATCGGCGTGGTTGTTCAGCAGTTCGCAATCGATCACGCACCTGCGCGAACTGTTGCCGCAACAGGCGTGGTCGCAGGCTCGCGCGGTGGCGACGCATGCGCGCATCGCGCAGGCCGCGCGCCAGGCGGGGTTCGGTGTTGTTTGCGAGTCACGGCCCGACCTTGACGCGGTGGTGGCGGCCCTAGAATCGTTTCGATGACTCCAGAGCCCACCAGCGAGCCCGCCACGCCCCAGGTTCCCGCGCTGGACGTGGCTCAAGCACCGACCGATGCGCCGCAACCCGGCGCCGGCGTGGTCGTGGCTCGCGGCGTCCTGTATTTCTTCCTGGCGTTGTCCGCGCTGGCCCTGGGGGGCAGCGCCATGTTGTGGCAGAAACTCTCTGCGATCCAGGAGCAGCTGGCCCGGCAGAGCGCCGATTCCGGTGCCAACGCCATCGAGGCGCGCGCCATTGCCAAACAGGCGCAGGACCTCGCGCGCGAAACCGCGGCCCGCCAGGCGCTGACCGAAACGCGGTTGGGCGAAGTCGCGCTGCAGCGCACGCAGATCGAGGAGCTGATGCAAAGCCTGTCGCGATCGCGGGACGAGAACCTCGTCGTCGACATCGAATCCGGGTTGCGCCTCGCCCAGCAGCAGGCCCAGCTCACCGGCAGCGTCGAGCCGCTGCTGGCGGAACTGCGCAGCGCCGACAAGCGGCTGGATCGCGCGGCGCAGCCACGGCTGTCGCGGGTGCGGGCGGCGATCGCCCGCGACGTCGATCGCATCCGCGCCGCCGGCGTGACGGACGTGCCTGGCTTGCTGGTGAAGCTGGATGAATTGATCCGGCAGGTCGACGAGCTGCCGCTCGCAAACGCGGTCACTCCTGCCGGCGCCTCGGCGTTCCCGCACAAATCGGCAACGGCGGCGGTGCAACTGCAATGGTGGGAGCGCCTGCTTGCGGACCTGCGCGATGAGGCGCGCGGCCTGGTGCGCGTCAGCCGCGTGGACCAGCCCGAGGCGGTGCTGCTGGCGCCGGAGCAGGCGTTTTTCCTGCGCGAGAACCTCAAGCTCAAGTTGCTGAACGCGCGGCTCGGCCTGCTGGCCCGGCAAACCGATTCGGCGCGCTCGGATGTGGCTGCCGCGCTGGCCGCCTTGCGCAAGTACTTCGATCCGGCGGCGCGCAAGACGCAGATTGCCGCCGCATTGGCGCAGCAGGTGCAGGCGCAGTTGCGTGCGGTGGAACTGCCACGCATCGACGAGACGCTCGCGGTGCTGGCGACGGCCGCAGCGGGCAGATAGGCGGAGATGCGCGCGGCTCTCTGGCTCCTGGCCCTGTTCGGCGTCGCGGTCGCGATCGCATTGTTCGCGGGCAACAACCAGGGCACGGTGACCGTGTTCTGGCCGCCGCATCGGGTGGACCTGTCGCTCAACCTGGTCCTGTTGCTGCTGTTCGCGGCCTTCGTGTTCCTGCACGCGGTCCTGGGGGCGCTGGCGGCGCTGTTCGACCTGCCGCGCCAGGCGCTGCGCTGGCGCGCCCAGCAAAAGGAGCGCGCGATGCATGGCTCCATGCTCGATGCCGTTTCGCACCTGCTGGCCGGCCGCTTCATTCGCGCGCGCAAGTCGGCCGAGGCTGCGCTCGGGCAGGAGAAGTCATTGAGCGCGGGCGGGCAGGCGCCGGCCAACGCCGCCCAGGTGCGCACGCTGGCTCACGTGCTGGCCGCCGAGAGCGCCCAGGCGTTGCAGGACAAGCCATCGCGCGAGGAACACCTGAAACAGGCGCTGGAGCAGGCCTCGTCGCGCGATGCCCAGGAAACGCGAGAGGGCGCGTTGATGCGCGCCGCGCACTGGTCGCTCGACGACAGTGAGCCGCAGGCTGCGATGGCTTGGCTCAAGGGACTGCCGCAAGGCGCCGCGCGGCGAACGCTGGCCCTGCGGACCCGATTGAAGGCGGCGCGCCTGGCGCAGCAAACCCCCGAGGCCCTGGAAACGGCGCGCCTTCTGGCCAAGCATCGCGCGTTCTCGACCGGCGCGGCGCAAAGCATCGTGCGCGGATTGGCGATCGATTTGCTCAACGGCTCGCACGACGTCGCGCAGCTGCAGCGCGCCTGGGCATCGCTCGAGCCCTCCGAGCGGCTGATGCCGGAGCTCGCGATCCATGCCGCGACGCGCCTGACCCTGTTGGGCGGCGATGCGCACCTTGCGCGCGATTGGCTATTGCCGGTGTGGGAACGACAGGGCCAATTGGGCGACAGCCTGAAGGTGAAATTGGTGCGATCGCTGGAAGCGGGCCTGGACAGCTTCGACGGCGCCTGGCTGGCGCGCATCGAATCCGCGCACATAATCAATCCGCGTGATGCCACGCTTCAATACCTGGCCGGGATGGCCTGCATGAAGCGGCAGCTGTGGGGCAAGGCCCAGCAGCTGATGAGCCAGGCCGCCATGGGCCTGCAGGACGCGAAGTTGCACCGCAACGCTTGGCGCGCCCTGGCCTTGCTGGCCGAGGAGCGCGGGGATCACGCAACGGCAGCGCAGGCCTGGAAGCGCGCGGCCAGCGACTAGGAAACGACAGGCCTGCCGCTGCGAGCAGGCCCTCGCGCCTTGCTCTTACTGCGGCGGCTGGCTGTTCTGCTCGAACGGCAGTTTCAGTTCGCGCAGGTCGCGTTTGGTTTCCACCAGCACCAGCGGGCCTTCGTCGATCACGGTGGCCGACGGCCGCTCGCGTGGCACCCGAACCGGCTGCGGCTCGGCCGCGATCGCCGCTTGCACCGCTGCGATCTTGCCGGCATCCGAATTGACCCACTGCAAGCCCGAGCCCTCGGCCACGTGGACCAGGTCTTCGACGGGCAATTGGAACGACTGAATCTTGGGCAGTCCACGCGCGGCTTCAGCGCTTGCACCGGGCATCGTGGCAGGCGTGGGCGCGGTCGGGGCAGCGGGCACGGCCTGCACGGGTCGCGCGGGGGCAGCCTCGGCTGTGGTGTCCGTTTCTTCGTTCACGAACCCGGTGGGATAGCGCAGCCGTTCCGTGCGCTCGGCTTGCTCGGCGGCGGCGGC
>JAQGMS010000144.1 GCA_028292245.1 Ramlibacter sp. | reverse complement strand
TTCGCGTCCGGCACCGACAGCCGCCCGGCGCGCAAATCGGCCATGGCACCTACCACCGCGCGGGCGACGTTGCGCATTTCCTCCTGCACGTTTTCGTCGCGGTCCAGCGCGTCGTGGCTGGTGGCATAGGGCTCGTAATAGCCGATGAAGCGGTCCAGCCGGGCCTGCGCGCCCGCGTCGATCAAGCCCATCCAGTCGAGCCAGTCGCCGAGCGCGCGCCGCACGTCGTCGATGCCCGCGACGTCGCCATGCACCACCACGCCATAGGTGCGGCCGGCCAGGTGCTTCGGGTAGTCCCAGCCTTTCAGTTCCAGCGCCTTGGCTTCTTCCGGCTTCTTGCCGTGCGTGCTGGTGGGATCGGGATTGCCGCCGTCGGCGCAGACCAGCCGGTCGATCATCAACTTGAGCGGACTGGCTGCCTGGTACCAGTACACCGGCGTCATGAGGATGACGCCGTGCGCGCGCACCCACATCTCGTAGATCTCGTTCATCCAGTCGCCGGTCTGCCGCAGCGCGTGATTGGGGTAGCAGCTGCACGGCCAGTGGCACAGCGGCATGGCGGTGGCCACGCAGCCTTTGCAGGGATGGATGTGCCGGTCGTAGTCGGAAGTGAGCCGGCTCAGGTCCAGCACGTCGACTTCCAGCGCCTCGCCGGCCAGCACCTCGCGCGCGAGCTGCACCAGCCGGAACGTCTTGGAGATTTCACCGGGACAGGTGCCGTCGTTGCGCGACGAGCCGCAGACCAGCAGCACGCGCGAGGGCGTGTCCTTGTGCGACCAGGCCTGCTGCGCGGCGATGAGCTTGTCGCGCGTTGCGCGCCACTCCACAGACAGGTCGTAGTCCGGGTCGGCGAAGCCGGGGCCGGATTTTTCTGTGACCGGTGCCTTGCGGCCTTCCTGGTAGGCGTGCCAGGCGATTTCTTCCAGCCGGTCCAGCGCCGTGTGTTCGGCCCGGTAGGCCGGGTCGAAGAAGTCCTGCATGAAGCGCTGGTGGAACACGTCGCGCGCCACCGGGGCCGGCGCCTGGCCTTTGCGAACTTCGGTCATGCGGACAGTTTAGGCCGCTGCCTGCGTGCGCGGGGCTCAGCCATGGCCGGGCCGTTCAAGTCCTACAGGCAGGTTCGGGGCTGTCCGATAAAGCTTCCCCGCCACGGCTCCTAAGGTTTGAACACGCGCCCCATTCGGGGGCCAAGCTCAAGCAAAGGAATCGAAATGAAAACCTCTCATGCCTATTTGTCCGTTCTGATGGCCGGTTTGCTGGCCGCTGCCGGCGCGCAAGCGCAAAGCACGCCGGCCGCCGGCAACTCCGACGTCCCGCCGAAGGCCGGCGAGGCCAGCACGCAAACGGGCGGTGCGCCCAACGCGCTGACGACCAACTCAACCGCGTCCGAAGCACCCATCTCGACCAAGGATGCGCTGCGCCAGGATGCCCAGGGGATGAACCGCGCGGCGGCCACGTCGAGCGTGCCGCCTCGCGCCGGTGAAGCCAGCGCCATGGTGCGCGGCAAGCCGAACGTCGATCCGAACGGCGTGGTCGGCCCGCGTTCGCGCGCCGAGGTGCGCGCTGAAGTGATGGGGAACCGCGCCGCCTACGACTCGGAGCGCCGGGCCCTGTTGAACCAGGACACGCGCCTGGCGCCCAACGGCCCGAACTGACGTTCAGCCCTTGTGATGCTGCTCGCCGCCCCGGTGGCCGCGGGCGGCTTGCGTGTCGAACACCTTCTTCTGGTCGGGCGACAAGGCGGCATAGAACGTCTTGGTCGCGTCGGCCCGCTTGTCCATCTCGGCGGCACGTGCCGCACGCATGGCGCGCATGCGGTCGATCCGCTCGGGCGTGGTGAGCTTTTCGAATTCGGCGCGGTTCGGCCGCTGCATGTTGGCCGGCGGCTTCATCGAGGCGGTGTAAGCCGTCCATGCGCCTTCCTGGGCCGGTGTGATCTGGAGCTTCTGCTTCAGATCGGCTTGGCGGCGCGCTATCCGTTCCTGCATCTTGGCCGGGTCGAAACGGCCGTGATGCTCGCGCTCCATCCGCGCCGGCGCCGCCCCGGGCGTGGCAGGCGGGGTCTGCGCGGTCGCGGCCAATCCCACGGCCAGCAGGTTGGCGGCGAACAGGTGTTTGTAAACGTGTTTCATGACTTCATTCCTTCTGTCGAGGGCCTGCGGAGACCCAACATGGGCTGCAGGTTAGAGCCGAGTCTGGAACGCCCGTGTAACGCGCCTGTGGCCGCGCAGTAGCTGATGTGTAAAGGTGCCGCAGAGCAGGATGTGTCAGCGCGCTCCTACCGAAAGAGCGCGGGATTGGCCACACGGCGACACCGCCAGCGCTACCACGATGGCGGTGAGAAAACTCTTGCTTAAGGGGCACGCCATGAACTACCAGAATCTGATCCGCACTGCCGCCTGCGCGGCGACGCTGGCGCTGGGGGCGGGCGGTGTCCTGGCTCAGGTGACCGCCCCAGTGGTGACCGATGTGGCGCCCCCGCCGGCTGAAGAGCGCGGCAGCACCGGCGCGATCGTGCTGGAGAACTCGCTGGTGCGGGCGCAGCGCGACCGCGACTTCGAGCGCACCAGTTCGCGCACCGGCGTGATGTCGGTCGGGCGCGGCATCCTGCGCGAAACCATGAAGGCGCAGGCCCAGGCCGACTTGGCCCAGGCGCGCGAAGCCGAGGCTGTGGAGCTCTACCGCCGCGGCTCGGGCGGCATGACCGGCCGCTAAAGCCGCAAACCTCCCCCGCAGGCATCGGCGTGGCCCGCTTCGCGGCCTGTCGTATGCTTGCCTGATGCGAATCCTGCTGGTCGAAGACGACGCCGTCCTGCGCGACGTGATGCTGCGCAGCCTGCGCGACGCCGGGCATCGCGTCGACACGGCCGGCGCGATCGACGAGGCCGACCACCAGTGGCGGGGGCAGTCCTTCGACGCCGTGCTGCTGGACCTGAACCTGCCGCTGACATCGCAGCCGCGCGCCGGCATGGGCAACGGCCTGGTCCTGCTGCGCGATGCGCGCGCGCGGGGCGACCACACGCCGGTCATGGTGCTCACCGCCCGCGACCGCACCGAGGAACGCATTGCCGGGCTGGACGCCGGCGCCGACGACTACCTGGGCAAACCGTTCGACCTGGCGGAGGTGGAGGCGCGGCTACGCGCGCTGGTGCGGCGCGCCCAGGGCACGCAGGACCGCGTCGAGCTGGGCCCGCTGGCGCTGGACCGCAAGGCGCGCCGCTTCTTCCTGGCCGGGCAGGCGTGGGACTTGCCGGCGCGCGAGTTCGAGGTGCTGTGGGAACTGATGACGCCGCCCGGCCACGTGGTGAGCAAGCGCGACCTTTCCGACAAGCTGTCGCAGGCCGAGGCCGCACTGGGTGACAACGCGCTCGAAGCGTTCGTGTCGCGGCTGCGCAAGAAATTGGCGGCCAGCGGCGTCGGCATCCGCACGCTGCGCGGCCTGGGCTATGTGATCGAGGAACACGGGTGAGCGCCGGGCCGGGCGGCAAGCCGTCGCTGCGCGCCCGGCTGGCCCGTCACGTGCTGCTGCCGCTGGTGCTGACCTGGGCCCTGGGCACCGGCATCGCGCTGGCCGTGGCCAATCACTTCGCCGGCGTCGCTTTCGATCGCGCCTTGCTGGACGACGCCCACGCGGTCGCGGCGCACGTGAGGCTGGGGCCGGCAGGGCTGGAACTGGCCCTGTCGGCCGGCGAGATGCGCACGCTACTGTTCGACCAGACCGAAGCCGTGCACTACGCGTTGTTCGCCCCGGACGGCACGGCCGTGGCCGGCAATCCGGCACTGCGGCCGCCCGCGTTGCCCGAGGGCGTGCCCTACCAGTTCGCCGACTTCGAATTGCGTGGCAGTGAATTGCGCGGCGTCAGCCTGCGCCGCGCCGACCCGGCCGAATTCATCGTGGTGATGGCGCAGACCTCGGCCAGCCGCACGCAATTGCTGCATCGCATGCTGGCCTATTCGGCGATTCCCCAGGTCCTGTTGCTGTTGTTCCTGGCCGGCTGGCTGCGGCGGGTGATCCGGCGCGACCTGCAGCCGCTGGCGCAATTGCAGGCCGCAGTGGACCAGCGCGACGCCAGCGACCTGGCGCCGGTGCCCGCTGCGGTGACCGAGGGCGCCACCACGCGCGAGGTGGAGCGGCTGGGCACGGCGCTGAATTCGATGCTGTCGCGGCTGGCGCGCAGCATCGAGGCGCAGCGCGAGTTCGCCGGCAACGTGGCGCACGAGTTGCGCACGCCGCTGGCCGGAATCCGCGCACAAGCCGCGTATGCCTTGCGCCAGGACGATCCCGCGGTCTGGCGCGAGCAATTGCAGGGCATCGCGCAGGGCGAACAGCGCGCCAGCCACCTGGTCGACCAGTTGCTGGCGCTGGCGCGCGCGAACGAGGCCAGTGCCGGCCTGGAACTGGTCGACCTGCCGCTGCATGAAGTGGCGCGCCAGGTGCTGCTGCGATTCATGCCGCAGGCCGACGCCGCCGGCGTCGACCTGGGCGCCGAAGGGCTGGACGAGCCGGCCTATGTGCGGGGCGACACCGCGCTGGTCGAAGGCATCCTGGGCAACCTGCTGGACAACGCCTTGCGTTACGGCAGCGCGCCGCATCCGCGCGTGACGCTTGCCGTGGCGCACGACGGGGCCGACACGCTGCTGAGCGTGACCGACAACGGCCCCGGCATGGATTCGCACGAGGCGAGCCAATTGGCGCGCCGCTGGTCCCAGGGGACGGTCGGCCAGCAACTGGGCGCCGGTGCCGGACTCGGGCTTGCCATCGTGCAGCGCTACGCGCAATTGCTGGGCGCGCGCTTCGAATTGCGGGCGGCCGCGCAGGGGCGGGGCCTGAGCGGCGTGATCCGTTTTCCGGCCGCTCAGGCCAGCAACGGATAGTCGGTGTAGCCCTGCGCGCCGCCGCCATAGAAGGTGGCCTTGTCGGGCGTGTTCAACGGCGCATTGCGCCGCAGCCGTTCCACCAGGTCGGGGTTGGCGATGAACAGCTTGCCGAACGCCACCAGGTCCGCGCCTTCCGCCACGACTTGCTCGGCCAGGGCCTTGTCGTAGGCGTTGTTGACCATCCACGCGCCCTTGCCGCCGGCGGCTCGGTAGGCGTTGCGCAGCGCCGGGTAGTCGAACGGCCGGTCGGCGATCTCGCGCGGGCCGCCGGTGGCGCCCTCGATCACGTGGATGTAGGCCAGGCCCAGCGGGGCAAGTTCGCGCATCAGGTAGCCGAACAGGGCTTGCGGATCTTCATCGTCGACGTCGTTGGCCGGCGTGACCGGTGAAATGCGCAGGCCGGTGCGGGCGCCGCCCACTTCGCCGGCCACGGCGCGCATCACCTCCAGCAGCAGGCGGGCGCGGTTCTCGATCGAGCCGCCGTAGTCGTCGCGGCGGTGATTGGCGCCGGTCTTGAGGAACTGGTCCAGCAGGTAGCCGTTGGCGCCGTGCACTTCGACGCCGTCGAAGCCGGCCGTGCTGACGGCGTTGCGTGCCGCATGCCGATAGTCCTGCACGATGCCCGGCAGCTCCGCCGCGTCGAGCGCGCGCGGTTCGGAAGTGGGGACGAACGAGCCCACGCCATTCTTGATGAGGTAAGTCTTGGTCTTCGCGGCGATGGCGGATGGCGCCACTGGCTTGCGGCCCTGCGGCTGCAGGTCCACGTGCGAGACACGGCCGACGTGCCACAGCTGCACGACGATGCGGCCCTTGCGCTCGTGCACCGCCTGCGTCACGCGCTTCCAGCCGTCGAGCTGGTCGGCGCCGTACAGGCCCGGCACGTCCGCATAGCCCTGCCCCTGGTGGCTGATCGCCGTAGCTTCGGTGATGAGCAGCCCCGCGCTGGCGCGCTGCGCGTAGTACTGCGCCATCAGCGGCGTGGGAACCGCGCCGGGCGCGCGGTTGCGGGTCAGCGGCGCCATCACGATGCGGTTGGGCAGGTGCAGGTTTCCCGCGCGCACCGGGTCGAACAGGCTGGTCACTTGAGCAGTCCCTCGACTTTCAGCGCTTCCTGCACGGCCGGCCGCGCGCCGACGCGTTCATGGTGGGCCACAAGATGGGTGTGGGCCGCGATGTCGACGTTCAGCGGCTTGGTCCAGCGCGTGACCGCGAACAGGTAGCAGTCGGCGACGCTCAAATGCTCGCCCATCAGGTAGTCCCTGCCGGCCAGCTGCCCATCGAGCCAGCGAAAACGGTTGGCCAGCCGGTCGCGGAAAATCTGCTTGCCCTCTTCCGGCATGGCGGCGTTGAACAGCGGTGCAAAGGACTTGTGGATCTCGGTGCCGATGAAGGTCAGCCACTCCTGCAGCCGGTAGCGCGGCAGCGTGCCGTTGGCCGGCGCGAGATTCTTCGTGGGCGCGAGGTCGGCGATGTATTGCACGATGGCCGGGCCCTCGCGCAGCAGCGTGCCGTCATCCAGCTCCAGCAGCGGGACGTAACCCAGCGGGTTGATGTCGTAGTAGTCGGTTCCGTCGGGGAGCTTGTGGGTCTTGGTGCTGGCCAGCACCGGCTCGAAGGCGAGACCGGCTTCGCGCAGCGCGATGTGGGGCGACAGCGAACAGGCGCCGGGCGAATAGTAGAGCTTCATCTTTGAAATCTTTCAGCGTGGTGGGACCGGACCGTCGATGCTAGCGGTTGCGCGATTTTTCTGCAGGGCACACGGCAACGCGAAGAATCGCGACAATGACAGGATGAACCGGTTCGTGAAATTGTCGATTGCGATCGTGCTCGCGCTCGTGCTGCTGCTGGCCGCCGTGGCGGGGGCGCTGAAGCATTGGGTCGGAAGCGACGACTTCCGCGGACGCATCGCCCAGCAGGTTTCGCAATCGCTGGGTTTGCCGGTGGAGCTGGGCCATGTTTCCGTCAACTTGTGGCCGCTGCCCGCCGTGGCGCTGGAGCAGGTGCAGGTGAAAAGCCAGCCGCCGCTGACGCTGGAATTGATCGAGGCGCGGCCGGTGTGGGCCGGTTTGCTGCGCGGCCACCTGGGCGTCGCGACCCTGATCGTGCGCAACGCGGTGGTGCCCGAGCAGGCCGTGGATGCCATCAACGCGGCGCGGCGCAAGCAGCGGGCCGGGAAGGCGGGCAAGGATGAGGGTGCCGGCGGCCTGGCCGTGATCCCGCGGCGCATCGTGCTCGACAACATCACCTGGGTGCATGCCAAGGGCGGCGAGAGCACGGTGCTGGACCTGCGGGCCCAGCTCGACGACGACAACTTGCCGGCTTCGGTGCAATTGGCGATCCTGAAAGGGCGCATGGAAGGCGCGAAGGCGAAGCTGCAGCGGGAGTCAGATCACTGGAACCTGAACGCCGACCTGGGCGGCGGCACCGTTACCGGCAAGCTGCAATTGCGGCCGGGCACCAAGGGCGGCTCGATGCTGCAAGGCGAGTTCGACACCGCAAAGGTCGAAGTGGCCGCGCTCACCGCGCCCAGCCGCACGCTGACCGGGCGGCTGGAGGCGCACACGACGCTGCAGGCCGAAGTGGGCGAGCTCGGGGCCCTGGCCGAAGCACTGCAAACCCAGACCCGCTTCACGGTGCACGGCGCCGTGGTGCACGGCATCGACCTGGCCAAGGCGGTGAAGTCGGTGGGCATGAACCGTGGCGGCGAAACCCACCTGGACACGCTCGCCGGCAACGTCACCTCGCACGGTCGCTCGGTACAGCTTTCCAACCTGGTCGCGACGTCCGGTGCGCTGTCGGCCAACGGAACCGTCGCCATGGCGCCCGACAAGAGCTTGAACGGGCAATTGAACGTGAACCTGGCCGCGGCGGCGGTGGGCGGCGCCATCGGTGTGCCGCTGGCGGTCGGCGGCACGCTCGACTCACCGAACGTGACGCTCTCGCGCGGCGCCCTGATCGGTGCGGCGATCGGCACGGTGCTTGCGCCGGGCGTGGGAACGGCGGCCGGCGCCGGCTTGGGCGGCAAGCTCGGCTCGGGCCTCAAGGGCCTGTTCGGCAAGTAGTCCTACAGCGCGCTGCGCCGGCTGCTGATCAAGTTGGCACAGCCGTATTCCTAACATGGGCTGGCGGGCATGTGCCTGCTGATGAAAGCCCACCGATGCATGTCTCCACGGTCGAAACCGTCCTCGAATACGACGTCAAGGTACCGACCCATTTCTGCTTCAACATCGAGGCGGCGCACTGGCCGACCCAGACGATCCTGAGCGAGCGCCTGGCGGTCTCGTCGAACGTCGCGCTGCACGCGTTCACCGACACCGGCAGCGGCAACCGGTTCTTCCGCTTCGATGCGCCGGCCGGCCCGCTGCTGGTCGACTACAAGGCCGAGGTCGAAGTCTGTTCGGAGCACGTCGACGAGCACTTGCCCGAGACACCGGTCAGCGAAGTGCCGGACGGGATCTTCCACTACCTGATGCCCACGCGCTATTGCGAATCCGACGTCCTGGGCTGCGTGGCGCAGCAGATGTTCGGCAATGAGGAGCCCGGCATCGGGCGGGTGCGCAAGATCGTGAAGTGGATCAACGACTCGATCGAGTACCGCCCGGGCAGCACCAATTCGACCACCACGGCGCAGGAGGTGTTCGTGCAGCGCGCCGGTGTCTGCCGCGACTTCGCGCACTTGGGCATCACGCTGTGCCGCGCGCTGAACATTCCGGCGCGCATCGTGGTGGGCTATGTGTGGTTCGACGAGCCGCCGCAGGATTTCCACGCCACGTTCGAGGCCTGGATCGGCGGGCGCTGGGTGCTGTTCGACCCGACCGGCATGGCGCCGGTGGACCGGCTGGTCCGCATCGGCACCGGCCGCGACGCGAAGGACGTGGCGTTCTGCACCTTCTTCGGCGACATGGAGATGACGCGCAAGGAAATCATCGTGCTCGAGCACGAGCCGCGCAAGACCGCCGACAGCGGCCATGCGGTGGTGGAGCTGGCGGCCGTCGGTGCGGCCGCCTGAGCGGGATCAGTCCTTGTAGCTCGGGTCGATGCGATCGAGCTTGCGGATCAGCGAGGGCCACGCCAGCGCGCCGGCCCCGCCGGCGGTCACGGCTTTGCCGCCGCCATCGCGCCCTCGATGATCTTCGGGTTCACCGTGGTCAGCTCGCCACCGGCCTGCGCGTCGAGCTGGATGCGGCAGGTGTTCTCCAGCGTGTACATGTTGAGGAACGCGTCGGGGACCGTGGGCCCGCAAACCAGCAGGCCGTGGTTGCGCAGCACCAGGTTGTTGGCGTTGCCCAGGTCGGCTTGCAGCCTGGCCTTTTCCTCATCGCGCAGCGCGACGCCTTCATAGTCGTGATAGGCCAGTGACGCCAGCACGAAAGTCGATTGCTGCGAAATCGGAAGGATGCCGCACTTCTGCGCGCTGACGGCGATGCCCGCCCGCGTGTGCGTGTGCAGCACGCATTGCGCATCGTCGCGCACTTCATGCACGGCGCTGTGGATCACGAAGCCGGCCGGGTTGACCGGGAACGGCGAATCGATCACCTTGTTGCAGTGCAGGTCGACCTTCACCAGCGACGAGGCGGTGATCTCGTCGAACATCAGGCCGTAGGGGTTGATCAGGAAATGGTGTTCCGGTCCCGGCACCCGCGCGCTGATGTGCGTGAACACGAGGTCGCTCCAGCCATACAGCGCCACCAGCCGGTAGCAGGCGGCGAGTTGGACGCGCAATTGCCATTCTTCGGCGCTGACGACTTGCCTGAGCGATGCGATTTCCATGGTTTGTCTCCTTGCCCTTCATTCTTCGGCGGCGCTTGACGGCTAACTGTCAAGAAATTGACAATCACTGTCTGATGAGTCCCCGACGCGCCAAATGAAGTCCACGCTCGAGCTGCTTGCGGCGATGTCCGCGAACCCCTGGTTCGGCGCGCTGCCGCTGCGCGAGCGGCGCGCCATGCTGGCCGGCAGCGAACTGCAGCGGCTGCGGCCAGGCGAGATGCTGTTCCGGCAAGGCGACAAGGTCCCACTTGGCCAAGGCGCGTTCTACGGCCTGGCCCAAGGCCGCTTCAAGATTTCCAGCCTGCGCGAAGACGGCAAGGAGGCGATCCTCGCGGTGCTGGAAGCGGGCAACTGGTTCGGCGAGATTTCGCTGATCGACCAACAGCCGCGCACGCACGACGCGACTGCGCTGGGCCCGGCCGAAGTGCTGGCGCTGCCGCGCGCCGCGTTCGACGAACTGATGCGGCGGCATGCTTTCTCGCAGGCGATCTGCCGCATGCTGGCTGCGCGGACGCGCTCGCTGTACGGGATGGTCGAGGACGCGACGCTGCGTTCCACGCGGGCGCGCGTCGCGCGGCGCCTGCTGCTGCTCGCGCGCGGGGACGCGACGCAGTCGGTCGATTCGCGCGCCGTGGTGCCGGTGTCGCAGGAGGCGCTGGCGATGATGCTGGGCATCACCCGCCAGACCTTGAGCAAGGAGCTCAAGGCGCTGGTGCAGGGCGGTGCGCTGGTGCTGGGCTACGGCCGCATCGAGATTGCGTCGGCGCCCGCGCTGGAGAAACTCGGCAGCGCGAGCTAGGTCGCCAGGCGCGTCGCCGCCCAGAGCACTTGGTCGATCACGGCCTGCACGTTCTTCTTGGCGGCGTCCGCGACCAATTGGCCTTGCGGATCGAAGGCATCGGCGACGCGGCCGAGCGCGTAGTTCTTCGGCGCCACCCAGAACTGCAGGTTGAGCAGCAGCGGCACCAGGTGGCTTTGCGAACGCAAGCCGCCCAGGGCGCCGGGCGAGGCGCTGAGCACGCCCACCACCTTGCCGCGGGTGGAGCGGAAATCATCGTTCCACACCGGGTCGGACCTGACCGGGCTGGAAATCCAGTCGAGCGTGTTCTTCAACAGGGCGGGATAGCTGGCGTTGTATTCGGGCGTGCAGATGATCCAGGCCGGGTGCTCGTAGCCGAGCTGCTTGAGCTTCATCACATCGGCGGGCGTGCCGCGCGCTTCGAGATC
>JAQGMS010000140.1 GCA_028292245.1 Ramlibacter sp. | reverse complement strand
CGCACGGAATTCGAGTTGCCCGTGTCGCAAACCGCCTTGGCCCAGATGCTGGCCGCCAGCCGCTCGAAGGTGAACGCCGAATTGCGCAAGCTGGAGCGCGACGGGATCGTGCGCCTGGGTTACCGGCGCCTTTTCATCCTCGACTTCAATCGCATGGCCGAGGTGGCGGGGCCGAACGTGCTGGCACTGTAGTCAAGGCTCCATCTCGCCCGTCACGGCCCGCCGCTGCCCGAATTCGTTGATCTGCGTGATCTCGACCCGCCTGCCGTCAAAGCGCACCTGGTAGGTAAGGTCCAAGGCCTCCTCGGGCAGGCGCACGAGCATCGACAAGGTGCTGCCGTCGACCCAGCCCGCCTTGCTGGCCACGATGCCTTCCGCCGACTGGCTCGTCGCGAAGCGGCCATCCATCCCCAGCGGCCGCGTCACCATCCGCGTGGTGCTCGCGCCCCGCGCGGTGTAACTCACGACGTCGTAGGAAGGCGTACCGTCCAGGTTCAGCGTCAGTTCCTTCCAGCCCCACTCGTTGTTTGCCATGCGGTACTTCTTGCCGGAAATTTCACGCGCCAGCGCGGGCGCGGGCGGCACGCCCGAGGCTTTCTCGACGGCCACATCCTGGATCTTCGCTTGCAGCGATTCGAAAGCCTGCGGGTTCGCGGGCAGGGCCTGGTCCGACTTCACGGCGCCGGTCAGGTGGTCGATCACGTTCTCGATCGGATAGTGGGTTCGCCCCGTCATCGCCGCGACGACACCGAGCTCGGGCAGCACGATGATCAGTTGCCGCTTGTAGCCGACCGCCAGGTACGCCTTGCGCGCGGGCAAGGTCCACCAGAAGTCTCCATAGCGCCACCCGGCCATCGGCCCCATCGGGACACTGGCGTTGAAAACCTTGTCGACCCAGGCGCGCGGCACGATCTGCGCGCCGTTCCACGCGCCGTGGTTCAGGTACAGGTAGCCGATGCGCGCCATGTCGGGCGTTTGCAGGTACAGGCCGAAGCCACCGGTCGAAACGCCCTGCGGATCCTTGCGCCAACGGAAATCGCCGACGCCGATCGGCTTGAACAATTGCTGCGCCGCGTAGTCCTGCGTGTCCATGCCGACCTTGCGCGCGATGATGGCCGACACCAGGTGCGAGCCGCCGCTGTTGCAGTTGAACGTGCTGCCCGGCTGCTGCGCCATCGGCCGGTCGAGAACGAAGCGCTGCCAGTCGGCGCTTCGCTCCAGCGCGATCAGCGACTCCGGCACGGCGTTGGTCAAGGGCTCGGTCCAGTCGATGCCCGATGTCATGTCCAGCAGCGTCTGCAGCGTCATGGCCTTCTTGCGCGCGTCCGGGTTGGCCGGCACGCGGTCGGGGAAGAAGTCGAGCACCGGCGTGTCGGTGCTGCCCAGCACGCCCTGGCCGGAGGCGATCCCCGCGAGCGCCGCCACCACGCCCTTGGTCGCCGAATTGATCCGGTGCTTCATGCCGGCCTTAACGGCGAGTAATAGGCTTCGCCGACGACCTTGCCGTAACGCGTGACCAGCAGGCTGTCCATCTGCGCGTTGGCGCCGTACTCCACCAGCGTCGCCAGCGCGCGCGAGTCCATGCCCAGTTCCTCCGGCGCCGCGCGTTGCCACTGCGCGCCCGGCCAGACCGCCGCAGGCGTCTGCGCGAAGGCTGGAAGGCAGCATGCGGCAGACAGAAGTGCAAGAGCGAGAAGGCGAGCGGATCGTTGCATGGAAATCCCGTTCAGTTCGCTGCCACTATAGCGGCGGATGGCCTGGATGCATGGGTCCGAAAACAGCCAGACGCAGGGGAGCCAGCGGCCGATCATCGTGCTTCAACCCTCACGGAGCACTCATGGATTCAGCCACCACCAAGGAAATCGTCAAGAACGCGTGGAAGGCGTTCGCCACCCGCGACCCCGCGCAAATCGAGGCCGTGTTCACCGAAGACGCGAAGTGGTTCGCGCCGCCCGGCAACGCGTCCGGCAGGGCGCTGGGCTACAGCAACTTCGTCCTGGACCGGCCCACGATCGTCCGCTTCCTGGCGCACGAACTCACGACGCTGTTCGTCAGCGACGTGCAGGTGACCTTCAAGAGCTTGCTGGCGGAGGGCGCAACGGCGATGCTGGAAAACCGGTTCCAGGCGAAGCTTGCCAACGGCCGCGACTACGACAACGACTATTGCTTCGTGATCGAGGTCAGGGACGGGCGCATCCACCGGATGCGGGAGTACATGGACACGCAGCGCGGCTTTGCCTGCATCTTCGGCGAGGCGGAGGACGTCGCGACTACGGGTTGACGGCGATCGCGATGCCGCGCAATTGCCCCGCCTTCGGCGCGCGTGTGGGGGCGGGATACGCCGCCGGATCGAACCGGTGCAGCAGCTCGGCTTCGCGCACCCGCGCCAGCGCGACGTTGGCCAATTTCACATGGCCGTAGCCGCGCATCGACAAGGGCAGGGCGGCAAGCTCGCAGGCAACGGCGAGCCGATCGGGCGTCAAGGCCGGCAGCAGTTCGCGCACGCGCTCCATGTAGCCGGTGATCAATTGCCGCTCCAGCCGGCGCTCGCCGGTCCGGCCGAAGATGTCCAGCGGCGTCCCGCGCAGCGCGCGGCAGGGGGCCAGCAATTTCATCGCCTTGTGCATCCAGGAGCCCAGCCGGATCTTGCGCGGCGGCTGGCCGTCGCGGGAGCGGCTGAGGAACGGCGGGGCCATGTAGAACTCGAGCGAGAAGTCGCCTTCGAACTGCTGGCGCAGCGTCTCGGTGAAACGGCCGTCGGTGTACAGACGCGCCACTTCGTATTCGTCCTTGTACGCCATCAATTTGAGCAGGCTGCGCGCCACCGCGCTGGTGAACGGCAGACCCGGATTGGCGCCGAGCTGCAGTTCATGGTGCCTGACCATGCCGACGAAATCCGAATAGCGCTGCGCATACGCCGCGTTCTGGTACTGCGTGAGGTGGGTTACGCCGCGCGCGATCAGCGCGGCCAGCGATTCATCCGGCGCAACGTCCAGGCTCTCGCCTTGCAGCAATTGCCGCAAAGCCGACGGTGACGCGGCCTCGAGACGGCCCAGCGAGAAAGCCAATTTGTTGTTCTCCACCGCGACGCCATTGAGCTCGATCGCGCGCAGGAACGCCGGCAGCCCGACCGGCAACAGCCCGCGTTGCCAGGCGTAGCCGAGCGTCATCATGTTGGCCAGGATGGAGTCGCCCAGCAGCGCCTCGGCCAGGCCATGCGCGTCCAGCGTTTCGACGCGGTCGGCGCCGGCGGCGAAACGCAACTTTTCCAGCAGTTGCGGGATCTTCAGTTGCGCGTCCGGGTTGTGCAGCGATTCGGCCACCGGCGTTTCGTGGGTATTGGCCAGCACCCGGGTGCGGCCGTGGCGCACCGTCTGCAAGGCCTCGGCGGAGGCGCCGACCACCGCGTCGCAGGCCACCAGCGCGTCGGCCTGCTGCGTGTCGATGCGCACCTGGTTCAGGCGCGACGGGATGTCGGCCAAGCGCACGAAGGCCAGCACGCTGCCGCCTTTCTGCGCGAAGCCCATGAAGTCGAGCACGCTGGCGGACTTCCCTTCCAGGTGCGCGGCCATCGCCATCAGCGCGCCGACGGTGATGATGCCGGTGCCGCCGACGCCGGCGATCAGCAGGTCGTAAGGGCCGGTCCATTGATGCGGCGCCGGTTGCGGCAGCGACGCGACCAGCCGCGTCACTTCATCGGCTCGCCGTGTGAGGGCGCCGGCCTTCTTGCGCGGCACGCCGCCCATCACACCGACGAAGCTGGGGCAAAAGCCCTTGGTGCAGGAGTAGTCCTTGTTGCAGGCGCTCTGGTCGATCTTGCGCTTGCGGCCCAGCGGCGTCTCCAGTGGCAGCACCGCGACGCAATTGGATTGCACCGAGCAGTCGCCACAGCCTTCGCAGACCTGCTCGTTGATGAAGATGCGGCGCGACGGCTCGACCAGCTCGCCCCTCTTGCGCCGGCGCCTCTTCTCCGCCGCGCAAGTCTGCTCGTAGATCAGCACGGTGACGCCGGGCATTTCGCGCAGTCGCCGCTGCACGGTGTCGAGCTCGTCGCGGTCGTGGAATTCGGTGCCGGCCGGGAAGCGATTCTTGATCGCGTCGTACTTGCCGATGTCGTCGGACACCACGATCACCTTGCGCACGCCCTCGGCTTCGACCTGCCGCGCGATGCCGTCGACGCTGATGATGCCGTCCACCGGCTGGCCGCCGGTCATCGCCACCGCGTCGTTGAACAGGATCTTGTAGGTGAGCGTCGCCTTGGCCGCCACTGCCTGCCGGATCGCGAGGTAGCCCGAGTGGTAGTAGGTGCCGTCGCCCAGGTTCTGGAACACGTGCGGCACCTTGGTGAACATCGCGTGCGAGACCCAGTCCACGCCTTCGCCGCCCATCTGGATCAGTCCTTCCGTCTCGCGGTCCATCCAGCTGGCCATGAAGTGGCAGCCGATCCCCGCCTGTGCGTGCGAGCCCTCGGGCACCTTGGTGCTGATGTTGTGCGGGCAGCCGGCGCAAAAATACGGCAGGCGCTTGACGCTGTCGCTGGCGTTGGACAGCAGCTCGGGCGGCGTGAAGTCGCGCACCAGGTGCCGGCGGTCCAGGTCGGGGAAATGCGCGGCCAGCCAGTTGGCGACGACTTCGATCAGCCGCGAAGGCCGCAGCTCGCCCGCTTCGGAGATCAGCGCGTCACCCATGGCGTTGCGCTTGCCGACGATCACCGGGCGATTCGGCGCGTTGTAGAACATGTCGCGCAACTGGGTTTCGACGACCGGGCCCTTTTCCTCGATCACCATGACTTCGCGCAGGCCGCGCACGAACTCGCCGATGCGCACCGGCTCGATCGGGTAGGTGAGTCCGAGCTTGATGATGCGCACGCCATGCCGCGCCAGCGTGTCGGGCGAGATGTCCAGGCGCCGCAGCACTTCCATGAAATCGAAATGCGCCTTGCCGGCAGTGACGATGCCGGTCGTGGCCTGCGGGCTGTCGACGATCGTCCGGTCGATGCTGTTGACCCGCGCAAAGGCGCGCACCGCGTCGAGCTTGGCGTGCAGCCGCTGCTCGATCGTCAGCGAAGGCAGGTCGGGCCAGCGGTAGTGCAGGCCGCCGGCCGGCCGCGCGTAGCCGGTGACGGCGTCGATGGTGGCCGCGTCCTGCCAGGCGGCCATGCGCGCGTTGATCAAGTCCAGGTCGACGGTGCCGCCGCTTTCCACCACCTCCGACAGCGCGGTGAAGCCGACCCAGTTGCCCGAGTAGCGCGAGAGCGCCCAGCCGTACAAGCCGAACTCCAGGTATTCCGCCACGCAGCCCGGCGACACGACGGGTGCGTGCCACGACTGGAAGGCCTGGTCGCTCTGGTGCGGCATCGAAGACGAAACGCAGCCGTGGTCGTCGCCCGCCACCATCAACACGCCGCCATGCGGCGATGCGCCATAGGCGTTGCCGTGCTTGAGCGCATCACCGGCGCGGTCCACCCCTGGCCCCTTGCCATACCAGAGCGCGAACACACCCTCGCAGGTGCGCTCCGGATCGGCCTCGACCCGCTGCGTGCCCAGCACGGCGGTGGCCGCCAGTTCTTCGTTGATGGCGGGCAGGAAGCGGATGCCCTGATCCTCGAACTTCTTGCCGGCCTTCCAGACCTGCTGGTCGACCATGCCCAGCGGCGAGCCGCGATAGCCGCTGATGAAGCCCTGTGTGTTCAGGCCGGCGGCCGCGTCGCGCTGGCGCTGCATCAGCATCAGCCGCACCAGCGCCTGGGTGCCAGTGAGAAAGACCTGGCCCTCGCGCGCCCACAGGGCATCGGCCAATTGGTAATCGGGGCGCAGCAGGGTTTCGGGCATGGCGCCAAGCGTAAGCGGGCGAGAGAAGAATTTGCTTCTTTGTTTCTCCAAATCCATAATCCATGGAGAAATTCATTCTCCAAATAGGAGATAACAGAGTATGAACAACCTAGGCCGCCAGGACGTGGTGCTGCTCACCGAGCTGCAGCGCGACTCCCACCAGACCGTGCAGCAATTGGCCGAGCGCATCGGCCTGTCGAGCACGCCTTGCTGGAAACGCATCAAGGAAATGGAAGGCAACGGCATCATCGTCGGCTACACCGCGCTGATCGACCGCGAGAAAGTAGGCCTCGCGCTTTGCGTGATCGCCGAGGTCAACCTGACGCGCCACAACGAGGACGTGGTGGTGCAGTTCGAAAAGGAAGTTGCGCACTGCCCGCAGATCGTCAGCTGCTATTCGACGACCGGCCAGGCCGACTATGTGCTGAAAGTGCTGATGCCCGACATCAAGGCCTACGAGCGCTTTTTGCACGAGACCGTGTTCAAGCTGCCCGGCGTCACGCACGTGCGGTCCAGCGTCGTGCTGAAAGAAGTGAAAGCCGATACGCGCTTGCCGATCGAGGCGCCGGGGAAGGTGCCGGTGTCCGCGAAGGCGAAGCGGCGGTAGCAGAGGCTGTCATGCCGGACTTGATCCGGCATCCATGCATCGCACCGGCTCCAACGCCACCGTATTTTTGAACGCAGAGGGCGCAGAATTTACGCAGAGGCCGCAGAGAGCAGCCAAGAGATTTTGGTATCTCTCTGCGTTCTCTGCGAATACTCTGCGCCCTCTGCGTTCAAAAAGCCGCTGCGCGGCTCAGTCAGGCTTCTTCGGAATGTCCAGCCCCCGCACCACCGCCGGCCGCGCGACGAACGCTTCCAGCGCCCGCGTCACATGTGGAAAATTCCCGATCTGCACCAGGTCGCCGGCGCCGTAGAAACCGATGAGGTTGCGCACCCAGGGGAAGGTCGCGATGTCGGCGATCGTGTACTCGTCGCCTACCAGCCAGCGCCGATCGGCGAGCTGGACGTTCAACACGTTCAGCAACCGCTTCGACTCATCGATATAGCGGTCGCGCGGCCGCTTGTCCTCGTAGTCCTTGCCGGCGAACTTGTGGAAAAAGCCCACTTGCCCAAACATCGGCCCGATGCCGCCCATCTGGAACATCAGCCACTGGATGGTTTCGTAGCGGCCGGCGGCGTCACTGGGGATGAGCTTGCCGGTCTTGTCGGCCAGGTAGATCAGGATCGCGCCCGACTCGAACAGCGCCAGCGGCTTGCCGCCCGGGCCGTTGGGGTCGAGGATCGCGGGGATCTTGTTGTTGGGGTTGAGCGAGAGGAACTCCGGCGACATCTGGTCGTTGGAATCGAAGGCGACGCGGTGCACCTCATAGGGCAGGCCGGTCTCCTCGAGCATGATCGAAACCTTGACGCCATTGGGCGTGGGCAGCGAATACAGCTGCAGGCGGTCCGGGTGCAGGGCAGGCCATTTCTGGGTGATGGGGAAGGCGGAAAGATCGGTCACGGACGTCCTCGTTGGAGTTTTGCCCAGCGAATATAGACGGGCTGCAATGACCTTGTGCAGGCCAGGTAGCGGCGTGTCATCCGGCAAGCTCAGCGCTGATAGCCGCCGTCCTACAAATGCGCCAGCGGAAGAGCTTTAGTCTCCGACGCAAGCACCCATCTTCAGGCATCCCAATGAGCAGTACCTCCCCCGACGCCCGCGTCAACAGCACCACCACCGGCGACCAGTGGGCGCCCGCCATCGCCAAGCTCGACGACGGCTATGTCGTGGTCTGGCAATCGTTCCAGATGCCGGACACGACCGACATCTACCTGCAGCGCTACACCGATGCCGGCGTGGCCGTCGGCGGCGATGTGCTGGTCAACACCGTCACCACCAACGCGCAGGCCCAACCGACGGTTACCGCCACGGCCGGCGGTGGCTTCGTGGTCGCTTGGGCCTCCCAGCAGGAACAGTCGGGCGGCAACTTCGACTACGGCGTGTACCTGCAGCGCTTCGACAGCCAGGCCCAGCGGCTGGGCGGCGAGACGCACGTCAACAACTACTCCCTCCTCGACCAGGTGCATCCCGGCATCGCCGCGCTCGCTGCCGGCGGCTTCGTCGTCACCTGGTGGTCCGACGCGCAGTCGTCCGCGGCGCCCGGCATCTACTCGCGCATGTACGGTGCAGACGGCGCCGCGCTGGGCGGCGAGGTGCGTGTCAACACCGCCTCGGCCGGCCCGCAGTCCGCGCCCACCGTCGCCGGCCTGGCCGATGGCGGCTATGTGATTGCGTGGGACGGCAGCAGCGGCATTCATGCGCAGCGGTTCGACAGCCACGGCACCGCGCTGGCCGCCGAAACGCGGGTCGACACGGTCGATGGCGGCGCGATCGCCAAGCCGGTCGCAGCGGCGCTGCCGGACGGCGGCTACGTGATCGCCTGGCAATCGGCGGCTGCCGACGGCAACGGCCTGGACATCCATGCACAACGGTTCGGCGCCGACGGCGCGGCTGCGGGCTCGCAGTCCATCGTGAACAGCACGCTGGCCGGCCACCAGACCGCGCCGGCCATCACCGCGATGCCCGACGGCGGCTATGTGATCGGCTGGACCTCGACCGACCAGGACGGCAGCGGCGACGGCGTCTTCGCGCAGCGCTTCGACGCGCAAGGACATGCGATCGAATCCGAGACGCAGCTCAACACCACGACGGCGCTGAACCAGTCCGACGTCGCGCTCGCGCCGGCCAATGGCGGCTACATCGCCGCCTGGGGCTCGCAGGAGCCGGGCGGCCACAACTGGGACGTGTTCGAGACGACCTTGCGCGACAGCACCAGCCCGCCGCTGCGCAGCATCGTGAACGCGACCGAAGGCAACGACACCCTGGTCGGCACCTGGGAAGACAACGCCTGCCTGGCGCTTGGCGGCGACGACCTCTACCTGAGCCAGGGCGGCAGCGACTACTTCGACGGCGGCACCGGCCTGGACACCTTCGTGTTCCCGGAATCGGTGCGGCAAGTGACGTCGTACACGCTCAGGGACGGCACGCTCACCATCCACACCTCGGATGCGCACAACCCGCAGGCCGTGCCGATCATCCTGGCGACCGAGCGCATCGAATTCAGCGACGCGCTGTTCGCGCTGGACACGCAGGGGCCCTCGGGCAGCACTCCGGCCGGCCATGTCTGGCAAGCCGCGGCGCTGTTGCAGGCGGCGTTCGGGGCCACGCCCGACCATTCGGCGCTGAGCCGCTGGACCGCGCAGGCCGACGCTTCAGCGACCATGGGCGTGCTGGGCAGCAAGATGATCGCGGCCTATGCGCCGGGCGTTTCATCGGCCAGCCTGGTCGCCACCCTCTACCTGAACGTGACGGGACATGCCGCCACGCAGGACGTCATCCAGAGCTACGCGGCGCAGATCGGCGCCGGCAAGCAGTTCGCGACGCAGGGCGACCTGTTCGCCTATGCCGCCAGCGCGACGATGAACACCGACCACATCGCCGGCATCGTCGGCACGGTGCAGCAGCTGGACATGAGCTGGTTCACGGCTCACTGATCGGCTCCACCGCCACCCGCGCGAGGCCTTTCTTGTGCGTCAATCCGATCTCCTCGGCCGAGGACGGCGAGAGATCGACGATGCGGCCGCGCACGTGCGGGCCGCGATCGCGGATGGTCACCGTCGCACTCTTTCCGTTATCGAGGTTCGTGACCCTGGCGGTGGTTCCCAGCGGCAGCGTCTTGCTGGCGGCGCCGTCGCCTTGCGGATGCATCCGCGTGCCGTCGGCCATCTTGCGTCCCGCGAACTTGTGCGAATAGATCGAGGCCTTGCCGAACTGCTTCTTGCCCGAATGGTCGAGCTTGCCGGCGAACGCATTGCACGCCACGCATGCAGCGACCACCAACAAGGCCAGGGCTGAAGCGGTTCGAGCGGGGTGCATGACCCCGCTACTGTGAAGCGCGCCGGGCCGCGGCGCGGTCAGCCGCGAGCGTGATCTGCCGTAGGCGTCAGCGGCTCAGCGATTCGCAAGCAGCCGGCCTCACCACTTGTTGCGCAGTTCCCGCAACCTGGCGAACACGGTTTTCGCGTCGGGCTCTTCCGGCAAGTCGGGAAAGTCTTCCCGCAGCCGCGCGATCACGCCGGGGCTGTCCAGGCGCATGAAAGTGTTGAAGCGCCTTTCGTCGGCCAGCGTGGTGACGGCCGACTTGGCGGGATCGTGGCCCGTCACTTGCGGCAGCAGCGCCTGCGCCGCCGCGTTGCCCGGCTCGCGCGCCAGCGTGAACTTCAGGTTGTTCTCGATGTAGTCGTGCCCCGGATAGACGCGAGTGCTTTCGGGCAGCTTTTCCAACTGGTTGACGAAGGTGGTGTAGAGATCCTCCACGTTGCCGCCGTTGTGCACATTGCCGGCCCCCGCGTTGAACAGCGTGTCGCCCGAGAACAGGGCCGGCTGGTCGGTGTGCGAGCGCAGGCAGATGTGGCACATCGTGTGGCCCGGCGTGTCCAGGCACTCGAGGTCGATGCGCTTGCCCACCTTGATCACGTCGCCGGCCTTGACGCCGCGGTCCACGCCCGGGATCAGGCGGGCGGCGCGATGGTGCGCGATCACCTTGGCGCCGGTGGCGGCGACCACCGCCGCGTTGCCGCCGATGTGGTCGTGGTGCTCGTGCGTGTTCAGGATCTGCGTGATCTGCCAGCCCTTGACCCGGGCGGTGGCGAGTGTCTTCTCGTGGTCCAGCGGGTCGATCGCCAGCGCCTCACCGGTGTCCGGGCAAGCCCCCAGGTAGTTGACATTGCGCAGCGACTTGCCGGTCCAGATTCGTTCGACGATCATTTGGGAGCTTTCGCTGTGTCCTTGGGCCCCAGCGTCGCGATCATGTCCATCAGCACAGCGGGATCGACCGGCTTGACCAGGTGCCGGTCGAACCCGGCGTCCTGCGAGCGGCGCAGGTCCTCCGGCTGGCCCCAGCCGGTGACGGCAATCAGGTTCATGGCCGCGCCGCCGGGCTGGGCGCGGATCTGGCGGCAGGCCTCATAGCCGTTGAGCTTGGGCATGCCGATGTCGAGCAGCACCACATCCGGATCGAATTCGACGGCCGCCCGCACGGCCGCCTCGCCGTCGTGCACGTGCCGCACCGTGTGGCCCAGCAACTCCAGCAGCACGGCCAGGGTGGCCGCCGCGTCCTGGTTGTCGTCGGCCACCAGGATGCGCAGCCCCGGGCCTGACGCCGCTTCCCGGGGCTTGGCCGCGCCGGCCTCGTCGTTTTCGGTGGGGTCCCCGGCCCCGGGCACCACCGGCAACCGCACCATGAACTCGCTGCCCTTGCCCAGCCCCGGGCTGCGCGCCACGACGCTGCCGCCGTGCATCTCGACCAGCCGCTGGGTGAGCGACAGGCCGATGCCCAGGCCGCCACGCGAGCGCGCCAAGGCGGTCTCGACCTGCGAGAACATCTCGAACACGCTGCCCAGCCGGTCGGGGGCGATGCCGATGCCGGTGTCCTTGACGGTCACGAAGACTTCGCCGTCCTCGCGCCGCACCGCCACCTCGATGCGGCCGCCCCGGTCCATGTACTTGGCGGCGTTGTTCAGGAGGTTCATGAAGGCCTGCGCCAGCCGCGTGGGGTCGGCGTCCAGCAGCAGGGCCTGCGCGGGCAACGCCAGTTGGAGCTCGTGCCCGAACTCGTCGATCAGCGGCCGGGTGGTCTCGACGGCGTCCTGCAGCACGCTCGCCAGTTCCACCCGCTCGCGCCGCAATTCGATCTTGCCCTGGTTGATCCGGCTCACGTCCATCAGGTCGTCGATCAGGCGGCTCATGGCCTGCACCTGGCGCTCGATCAGCTCGGTAGCCCACAGCAGTTCGGGCGTCGCCGCGGCTTTCATGCGCAGCACCTGCACCGCGTTGCGCACCGGCGCCAGCGGGTTGCGCAGCTCGTGCGCGAGCGTGGCCAGGAACTCGTCCTTGCGGCGGCTGGCGTCGCGCAGCCGCGCTTCGCTGGCCTGCAGCGCCTCGGTGCGCTCCTTCACCCGGCGGTCCAGCGACTCGTTCAGCTCGCCCAGGCGAGCCTCCGCGCGGCGCCGCTCGCCGACTTCGGCCAGCAGGGCCCGGTTGGCCACTTCGATCGCGCGGCCCTGCCGGTGCATTTCCGCGAACACGGCCACCTTGGAGCGCAGCACCGAGGCGTTCACCGGCTTGTGCAGGTAGTCGACGGCGCCGCTGCCGTAGCCTTCCAGGATGTGCTGGTCCTCGTTGAAGTAGGCCGTCAGGAAGATGATCGGCACGCGAGCCGTCTTCTTGCGTTCCTTGACCATCAGCGCCAGCTCGAAGCCCGTCATGCCCGGCATGCGCACGTCCAGCACCAGCACCGCGAACTCGTTGGCCATCAGCGCCAGCAGCGCCTCTTCGCCGGAGTTCGCGCGCACCAGCCGGTAGCCGGGATCGTCCAGCACGGTTTCGAGCACCGCCAGGTTCCTGGGCTCGTCGTCGACGATCAGGATGTTGACCAGGTCGGC
>JAQGMS010000373.1 GCA_028292245.1 Ramlibacter sp. | reverse complement strand
GGATCTCACAGGTGATGCTGACGCGCGGCTACACCACGCGCGGCGCGCGCGGGGTGCTCGGCTCGGTGCCGCTGATCGTCGGCGGCGTCATCCTGGCAACGCTGCCCTATGCCAGCGGCGCGGGCTTGCAGATAGCGCTTCTGGTGGTCGGCTCCGGCCTCTGCGGATCGATCTATGTGGTGTGCCCGCCGATGCTCGGCGAATTCACGCCGGTGCAGCAGCGCGGCGCCGTGATCGCGATCTATGGCGCGATCTACACCCTTGCCGGCATCATCGCGCCATCCGTGATGGGCAGCGTGATCCAGCACGCCGCGGTGCCGCTCGACGGCTACATGAGCGGCTTCACCATCAACGCCGTGGTCATGATCGCCTCCGGGCTGCTCGGCCTATTGCTGCTGTGGCCCAACACCGAGCGTGCGCGGCTGATGGCTCAGGCGGCGCAACCGAAATTCGCATAAGCGAATGGCGCATTACAGGCTGCATTGCATCGGCGCATCCGGCAATTCCTACAAACTGGCGCTGTATATGAATTGCGCCGGCCTCGACTGGGAGCCGGTCGGCGTCGATTTCGCCGGCGGCGAGACCCGCGATGCGAACTGGCGGGATCATACCAACCCGATGGGGGAGGTGCCGGTGCTCGAGGTCAACGGGCAGTTCATGTCGCAGTCGGGCGCGATCCTGACCTGGCTCGCCGAAACCACCGGCAAGTTCGCTCCCACGGCCGACCAGCATGTCGAGGCATTGCGCTGGATCATGTTCGACAATCACAAGTTCACCAACAATTACGCGATGCATCGATTTCAGAAATCGTTCATGCCGGAGCCGGCGCATCCCGCGGTGTTGGCGTTCCTGCGATCGCGCGTGGAGGCCTGCTATTCGATTGTCGAAAAGCACCTGACGGGTCGCCCCTTCGTGCTCGGCGAGCGGCCGACAACGGTGGATTTTTCCATGGCAGGGTATGTGTATTACCCGGCCGACGAGACCGGCTTCGACATATCGGTTGAGTATCCCGCTATTCATGCCTGGCGCCAGCGCCTCGCGGCACTGCCGGGCTGGAAGCCGCCGTATCAAATGATGCCGGTGGGGTCGGATCTGCGGGTGGGCATGCGCCGACCGGCCTAGCCGGCCCGTTCGTCAAGTCAGATCAAACCGGCGCGACGGCGACATAGGGAATGCAGGCGATGACAACGGCAAGCTGCACCGCATTGCTGGCCATGCCGCCCCAATGCAGCCGCCGCAGCCGGCGTACCGCATCGGCATCGCCGGCATCTCTGTCATGGATCTGGGCATCCATCCGCTGCAAGAACCAGCGGCGCGACGACCGCGCGAAAACCGCGATCAAGCCAATGCAAAAGGCCAAACCCAGGCGACCCGTCAAGGCCACCGCGATCGCCCCGATGGCGCCGGCGATGGCCACCGTCAGGAAATAGCCGCTGAACATAGCGCGCAGCAGTTCGGAGACGGAGGGGACGTCCAGCTTCACCAGCAGAAAGGAAGGCGCCGCCAGCAGGAAATAAAACATCGGAAGCAGCAGGATGATCGTAGCGAACAGCGCCACATTATCTGGCATGCGGCCACTCCTTGCTTTCCGATCGGGCAGGGCTTTCCGGCGGCAGCCTACAATGATATTCGCGGCGAGATCAGGCACTATTGGCCTTTCGTCCAAGGCGACAAGGCTGTGTCTAATGCGGAATGCCGAGCAGGATCACGCCCGCGACCAGTGCGAGGCAGCCGCCGACGCGCCAGGCGTTGACCGGCTCGCGCAGGAACAGCATGCCGAACATGGCGCCGATCATCATCGATATCTCGCGCGCCGGCGCCACCAGGCTCAGCGGGGCTCCCATGTCGACGGCGGTCAGCACCAGGATGTAGGACAGCGGCGACAGCACGCCGACGCCAACGGCGAGCCACCAGTGCCCGTGCATGGCTTTCCGCGCCCGCGCCGGGTTGGCGAGCACGATCGGCGCCAGCATGAAGAAGCGGAGGGCGTTCGAGACCCAGTCGAGGATGACGGGATGAATCCCGAGCATCTTGACGCCGTAGCCGTCGACCACGGTATAGCCCGCGATCAGCGACCCCGTGGTAAAACCCCAACGGATGCCATCGAGGCCGCGTGGCCGGCGAAATGCCGAGAGATCGCCCTGGATGGTGATGCAGCCGATGCCGACGACCACCGCGACCAGGCCGAGCACGCCCTGCAGCGAGGGCGCTTCGCGCAGGATGATGAACGCACCGGTCGACGCCAACAGCGGCCCGGTGCCGCGGGCGATCGGATAGACCACCGAGAGATCCGCGACCTGGTAGCCGCGCTGCAGGCACAGGCTGTAACCGAGATGGATCATCGCGCTGAGCAGCAGGCAGGCGGCGACCGGCCAATTCCACGCCAGCTCGCGATGCGTGATCAGCCACACCACCCACGGGAAGTAGGTCACGCAGGCGACGACATTATAGGCAAAAACAAAGGCCGGTCCGGCTGACGCTGCATGTTTGGCGAGCAGGTTCCAGCTCGCATGGATGAAAGCGGCGAGAATGACCAGGAGAAGCGGCAGCAACGACATGAGACCTCCGGCCCAATCGGGCACGAGCAAAGATCTCGACGTCTCCTCCTCTGGGCTTTTATCCCTCGGGTGCAGCCACGGGTCTGCCGCGGTCTCCGCAACGCTCGGTCCTGCGCCGGCCGCGTGCCGTCCGGAACCCTAGTTGCCACTCAGTCGATATCGCAGGATATCCCTGGGAACGGGATCCGGGTCAAGCGAGCAACTGGTCCTTGCTGGTATGCGCGGCGGTTGCCCTAGCTCGCCGCCGCACCAAACTGGGATTGAGCGCCCTGGGCGCCGCGCACCAGCCGGCCGGGACGCGCGCCGGTGGACTTGCCGCCGCGCTGCGTCACCACGCCGGATACGATGGTGGCGTCATAGCCGTCGACCTGCTGCAGCAGGCGGCGGCCGCCGACGGGGAGGTCGTAATGAACCTTCGGCGGATGCAGATGCAGCCGGTCGTAATCGATGACGTTGAGGTCGCCCTTGTAGCCGCGCGCGATCACGCCGCGATCGTAGAGCCCGACCGAAAGAGCTGTCTTGCGCGACTGCGCCGCCACCACGAACGGGATCGAGAGTTTTTCGCCGCGGGTGCGGTCGCGGGTCCAGTGCGTCAGCAAATAGGTCGGAAAACTGGCGTCGCAGATGATGCCGCAATGGGCGCCGCCGTCGGAGAGGCCGGGCACCGAATGCGGATCGCTCAGCATTTCACGCGTCGCATCGAGATTGCCGTCGGCGTAATTCAGGAACGGCACATAGAGCATGCCGCGGCCCTCATCGGTGAGCATGGCGTCATAGGCCAGTTCTTCCGGCCGCCGGCCCTCGCGGCGGGCCTGCGCGCCCAGCGCATTTTCCGGCGGCTGTTCGTAGTCCGGGGGATCGCCGAGCAGATACATCTTGTCGTAGTTCGGCCGGAAGAACAGCGGAGCGTCGGTCTCGGTCGGCGTTTCGCTCAGGATGGCCGCGCGCACCTCGGGCTGGTGCAGGCGTTTCAATCGCTCG
>JAQGMS010000106.1 GCA_028292245.1 Ramlibacter sp. | reverse complement strand
CGCACGGCATCCTCAGCCAGATCGCAGATCTGGACCGTCTCGACGACGGCGGACGCCCCTGCATACGACTGCTGGGTGGCGACCACGTCTTTGATGTGATCGATGCTTCGCGTGAGGTTTCCAAGTTCCTTGAGCATGCCCTGCTGCTCCTGCATCAATGCCCGCGCCGCGCTGTTCAGGTAGGCGGGCAGCTGTTTTCCCTTGGCGTCGTCGGTCAGGAAGTCGCCCAAGTCGGCCGCGCGCTCGTTCATCATCCCCACCGCTCGCGACAATCCGTTTGCCTTGGACTTGCGCAAGGTGTGCACCACGAGGCCCGCGGACACGTTCACGCTGTTGAGAATGTTGCCCACGTTGTGCAGCACATTCGTGGCGATCTCCGCCATCCCGGCCCGCCGCGCCGTGGCAAGCAATTGCGCCTGCGAGTTCTCCAGGGATTGCGCCATCTGGTTCATGGCCTGTGCCAGGATGGCAAATTCATGTTCGCTGCCCTGCGGCGCGCGGGCGCTGAAGTCCCCCGCGGCGACCCGCCCGGAAAAGGTGATCAATTGGGCCACCGACCCGTTGATGCGCCGCCACACGATCACCGCGACGATCGCGCCGATCAGGCTGGTGAACGCGACCGTGACGAAGACGGTCCACCGCGCGATGTTGGCGGCCTGCTCCACGCCGCTGCGCGTCGCGATCGCGCGTTTGGTGGCGGCGGTATGCACGTCTTCCAGCGACGACTCGATGGCCGCCGTGAAGACGGCAAACCTGTCGTCCGCCTGCTGCAGGGTTTCCACTTGGCCGGGGGTTCCAAGCAGGCGCGCGAGGGTGAAAACGCTTTCCTCGTAGCGCAGCATCTGCTGGTCGATCCCCGCGATCTGTTCCCGCAAAGCCGCGTCGGAAGAGATGATGCGAACGCTCTCCAGGTATTCCCGCGCGTCGCCCAGGTGCGACTGCATCGGCAACAGATAGCGCTCGCGCGCCGCCGCGGTCCCGAGCCGGTCCACGGACAGGACGAAGTTGTCCTCGTCATCGACCGCTTTGGCCATCGCCAGCTCGCTGCGCAGCGTCAGGTCCGCCATGCGGCCGTCGCTGTTGAGCAGCCTGTCGAGCGCGGCCGACGAGCGCAGATCGCTGAGGTAGAAGGTGAGGCCCAGCGCCAGCGTCAGGGCGATGACGGTGCCGAACGCCACTGCGATCTCCACTTTCAGGCTGCGAGCCTTGCGCCACCACGCCGCGTTCGGAGGGGGATGGCCCGCCTCGGCGCCGTGCCCGGAATCAGCGGTTGCGTTCATCGTCGACCATCCTGAGAAATTTGAGCGCGTTTTCGTCGCCGGCAAACGACGCGATCTTGCGGCGGGCCGGTTCGGTGGCGGCACGGAACGGCCCGAGGTCGGGCCGGGTGACCTGGACCCCGGCCTCGACCATCTTCGCGATCAGGGCCGCCTCTTCGACGGCGTCTGCCCGCCGCGTGGCGTTGCCTGCGGCCTTGCTCTCCTCGCGCAGGATCTGCTGCTGCGCGACCGACAGCCTCGCCCAGGTCTTTGCGCTGACCAGGTGGAACGTATTGAAGTACGCATGCCGCGTCAGCGCGAGATGCTTCTGCACCTCGTAGAGCCTGTTGGAATGGATGGACCTGATCGGGTTTTCCTGGCCATCGACCACTCCCTTGGACAACGCGAGGTACAGCTCCGAGAAGCCGATCTTGCTGACCTGCGCGCCCAGCACTTCCATCGTGTCTTCGAATTCCATCACCGGCGGAACCCGGATCTTCAGGCCGCGCACGTCCTCGGGCCTGTTGACCGGGTGCTTGTTGTTGGTCAGGTGGCGAAATCCCCCTTCCCAATTAGCCAGGAGGACGAAGCCCTGCTTTTCGGCGAGCGCGGAGAACCAGCCCATGGCCGGCCCGTCGAACACGCGCTGGGCGTGCTGGTCGCTGTCGAACAGGTAGGGCATGGCCGCGGCCGCGAAAGTTCTCTCATACTTGATGAGGTAGCTCAGCGAGGCCACGTTCATGTCCACCGAACCGTGCCGGACCTTCTCCAGCACCTCGCTCGTGCTTCCGAGCTGGCCTTGCCGGAAGATCTCGATCCTGACCTGGCCGTTGGTCCGCTCCTGTACCCGCCTGGCGAACCGGACTGCTCCAAGGTCGATCGGATTGCCGGCGGGCGCGCTATGGGCAAACGTCAGGGTCAGCGGCTCGGCATCCGCTTGCCGTACAAACGCCAGCAACGCGAATGCCACGATCCCCGCGAATCGAATGGCCGGCATGCAGCGGGACGGCACGATGGAGGTCATTTTCCGCGCTCGTCGTCGACCATCTTCAGAAACCTGCGGACGTTGTCCTCACCCGCGCGGACCTTGATTTTCCGGTAGGCCGGTTCCATCAGCGCGCGGAAGGGCTTGGCGTCGGGATGCGTCACCTTCAGCCCGGCGTCGGCCATCCTGGCGATCAGCTCCTCCTCCTGGCCCACGAATCTCTTGCGCACCGCATCGCCCAGCGCCTTGCTTTCTTCACGCAGGATGATTTGCTGGGCGGCGGTGAGCTTCGCCCAGCTCTGCGCGCTGATGAGGAGGACCGAGTTGTAGTAGGCATGCCGAGTCAGGGCGAGGTGCTTCTGCACCCGGTACAGCTTTCCATAGTAGATGGCGTTGAGCGGGTTTTCCTGCCCGTCGACTTCTCCCTGCGACAGCGCCTGGTAAAGCTCATTCGCGCCTATCTTGCTCACTTGCGCACCCAGCGCCTCCATGGTGTCCTCGAGTTCCGCCACGGGGGGCACGCGGATCAACAGGCCGCGAACGTCTTCGGGCCGGTTGATGGGACGCTTGTTGTTGGTCAGGTTGCGGAATCCCCATTCCAGGTTGGACAGGATGACGAAACCCTGCTTCTCGGCGAGCGGGGCGAGCCAACTCATCGCCGGCCCGTCGAGCACCCGGTGCGCGTGCTCGTAGCTGTCGAATACATAGGGCATGACCAGCACGGCGAACGCCTTTTCGTACTTGATGAGGTAGTCGGGGGTGGTCGCGGTGATGTCGATCGCACCGAGCTTGACTTTCTGCAAGACCTCGGTCTGGCTGCCGAGCTGCGCCGCCGGGAAGATCTCGACCTTGACTGGCCCGCCGCTGCGCGCCTCGACGCGCTTGGCAAACTGCACGGCGATCAGGTAGGCCGGATCGGCCTCCGGGATGGGAAGGGCAAAGTCGAGCGTGACGGGTTCCGCACGCAACTGCTGCGCACAGGCGCCGAACACGAGCAGCGCGGCGAACATCAGCTGGACTCGCCGCGATCGAAAGAAGCCGGTGACGCTGGTTGGGCGCGGCCTGTTGCGTGCTGTGCTCATTGCGGGGCCCCATTGCCGGCTGTCGGCAGTTCCAAGGTAAAAGTGGCGCCCCGGCCGGGCCCGTCGCTGTGCGCCGTGAGGGTGCCGCCCATCTGCCGGGCCGCCAGCGCGCAGCTGTGCAGGCCGAAGCCGTGGCCCTTTTTCCGGGTGGTGAAGCCGTGGGCGAAGATGCGCGTGAGGTTCTCCACCGGGATGCCCTCGCCCTCGTCGCGGACCGAAACGCGCAAGCCGCGGCTGCCGATCGCGTCCACGCTCAAGGTGATCCGGCTGTGCTGCGCGGGCACGTTTTCCATTGCGTTGCCGGCGTTGCTGATCAGGTTGACCAGGATCTGCAGAACCCGCACGCGGTCCAGCCGCACCACCGGCACCTGCGAGAACTGCTTGACCACGGTGACGCCATGGCGTTCGAGGGCGCCGCAGTTCATCCGCAGGGCATCCTCGGCCACGTCGCATATCTGCAGCGGCTCGACCAGGTTGACCCCACCGGCGTACGACTGCTGGGTGGCCACCACGCCCTTGATGTGGTCGATGCTGTCGGTCAGGTGCGCCAGCTCCGTGCTCATCTGCTGCTGTTCCTGCGCGAGCGCCTGCGCGACCCCGGCCAGGTAGCCGGGCAAGAGCTTGCCCTTGGGGTCGAGGGTCAGGAAATCGCCCAGGTTCGCCGCATGCTCGTCCAGCATCTGCACGGCCTGCGACAAGCCGCGTGCCCGCGAGGTGCGCAGCGTGCCGCTGACCAGGGTGGCCGAAACGTTGACGCTGTTCAGGATATTGCCCACGTTGTGCAGCACATTGGTGGCGATTTCCGCCATGCCGGCCTGGCGCGAAGCGTCCACGGTCTTTTGCACGTCCTCCAGCTCGGCTTGCGCGCGCTTGCGCTCGGTGAGGTCGCGCAGGAAGGCGTTGTAGGTCGTCTCGGCGCCCATCGACAACGCCCAGATGGTCATTTCAACCGGGAACTGCTCGCCGTTGCGGCGCAAGGCGGTGAGTTCGATGGGCTTGTTCAGCACCGGTCCCGTGCCGGTGGCCTGGAGGTGCCTGATGCCGCGCAAATGGGCTTCGCGGTGTTCGTGCGGAATGATCTTTTCATGGAGGAAGGTCCCGATCACTTCGCCGCGCGGCCAGCCGAAGACGGCTTCGGCCTGGTGATTCCATTCCCGGATCACGCCCTCGGAGTCGATGCTCACGAACGCGTCCTGTGCGCTGTCGATGATCGAGCGGCTTCGTTTTTCGCTCAGCCGCAGCGTTTCTTGCGCGGTTCCGCGTTCGATCGTGGCCCAGCACTTTTCGACGACGTCCTGGATGATGGCGACTTCGCCCGGCGTCCAGTTGCGCGGTGTCGTCTGGTGCACGGCCATCAGCGCCCGCAGGTTCCCTTCCCGGGTCAGCGGGCACACGATGATGGCCTTGACCCCCAGGGCGGTGGACATGACCTGGGTCTGGCTGGCCGGGTATTCCGTATCTGCGTCGCGGACCACCACGGTCTGGCCGCTGCGCAGCCTGGCCGCTCCCTCCGCGACGGCCAGCGCCGGCGGAGGGCGGCCCACGAGGCTCTCGCATCCGTCGGTGTAGTCGTGCAGGAAGACGAAGGGATCGCCTTCTTTCTTCGCGTCCGCGTAAGCGCAACGCGAGGCGCCCAGGTGCTGGCCCAGCATCCTGCACATCACGGTCATGATCTGCCCCGGATCGGTCAGCGTGCGGGTGGCCTCCGCCAGCTTGTCCAGGAATCGAAAGTGATCCTCGCTGTCCCGCACGCCCGCAAGCGCCTGGCCGAGCGCCGCGCGCCAGCGGCGCAAGCGGCCCAATACCTTCAGCCAGGTCAACACCAGCATCCCTGTCGCCACCAGGGCGACGACGCCCGAGAGCGCGGCCTGCTGCGACATGTCGCGCTGGCTGGCCGCCAGTCCCGCCTTGACGTCCTGGATCAGCGCCGCCATGCCCGCCGCGTAGATTTTCTTCAGCCCCTCGTAGGTGTCGCTGGACAGGAGCTGTTCGGCCTCGGCGGCCCGGCCGGCCCGCACCAGGGCAAAGGCCCGGTTCTCCAATTCGAGCAGTTTGCGGTTGGCCTCCTGGGTCTGGCGCGTGGCGTCGGCGCTGGCCGACTGCATCGTGAGTCGCGCGGTCTCCGTGACGGCCTCCTCCAGCGCGGATTCGAAGCGGCGGTAGCGCTGCTCCCATTGCGGGTTGCCGGTGGTGGCGGCCATGCGCGCAGACATGGTCAGCACCTCGTCGAGGTGGACGATGCTGCCTTGCAGTTCCGTGAGCCGCAGGTCACGCACTTCCGCGATGACCACGGTGCGGTAGGAGTCGTAGGCCGACCATCCCATCGCCAGCAACAGGCAGACCGTGAGCGCCACGGCGCCGCCCAGCAGCCGGATCGGAAATGGCGTCGCCAACCGGGGATGCGGATGCCTTGCGGCTGGATCGTCGTGCGGGAGGGTAGTCATGGGTCGCCTGATGCAGGAACCCGATCAGGCCACGGCCACCGCGCCGGGCCTTAGGCAATTCACCACCTTAGGGGATTTCCTGTGTCGGGCGCTTTCCCCGCCGCGCCCCAAAAGGTCCACTTTCGTTCGCATCGTGAAACGGCTCGCGCGGGTTTCACCTTAGTCCGTCAGAACCGGTTCAGTTTCGCGCAAGCCCCTGTTGGTTTGGCGTCAGAGCGGGGTCAGAGCCATCTTCAAGAATTGCGCCCACGTGCCCATCCCGGGCACACAACGACTGGAGACAACCCCATGGCAACAGCCGCCGCGCACCGGCCGATGACCGCCGAAGAGAAGAAAGTGATCTTCGCTTCCTCGCTCGGCACCGTATTCGAGTGGTACGACTTCTACCTGTACGGCTCGCTCGCCGCGATCATCGCCAAGCAGTTCTTCTCGGGGCTGGATGCCGGCTCCGCGTTCATCTTCGCGCTGCTGGCGTTCGCCGCGGGCTTCATCGTGCGGCCGTTCGGGGCGATCTTCTTCGGCCGCCTGGGCGACATGATCGGGCGCAAGTACACCTTCCTGATCACCATCCTGATCATGGGCCTGTCGACCTTCATCGTCGGCATCCTGC
>JAQGMS010000094.1 GCA_028292245.1 Ramlibacter sp. | reverse complement strand
CGCACGGCCCTGGCCCGCGCGCTTGCCAACAATCCGCGCATCCTGCTGATGGACGAGCCCTTCGGTGCGCTGGACCACCAGACCCGCGAGCTGATGCAGGAACTGCTGCAGGGGATCTGGGAGGGAGACAAGGAAAGCGAGCGCAAGACAGTTCTCTTCGTGACCCACGATATCGACGAGGCCATCTTCATGGGCAACCGCGTGGTGGTGATGAGCGCTCGGCCCGGCCGCATCAAGTGCGACCTGCCGGTGCCGATCGAGCATCCGCGGCGCTATTCGGTCAAGACCACACCCGTCTTCATGGACCTGAAGGCGCGGCTGACGGAGGAAATCCGGGTCGAGGTGCAGCGGGCAGCTGGCCTGCTGGAGCCTGCGCTGTAGCCATCTTTCGCCTCATCGGCAATTGGAAATATTCCTACAAGTGGCTCAGCCGTGTTCCGACGGGCCGGCTCATCGGTTTTTCCCAGAATCACGCCTTGTGCACGGCCCGTTGTTCGGGCGGTGGATGAGGGAAACAACGATGACCATGAGCATGAGCGGACCCAGCGACACCAAGGAGGAACACGGCTCCCAGGAGCAGCGGCCCTCGCACGACCAGGACGGCGACTCCGGGCATTCAGGCGAAGGCGCGGCCAGCGCCCTGGCCCACATGATCTCGCGAGGCGAGCAGCAGCGCCACCAGACCGGAGAGGCCGATGATGCCGCAGGGAGCCGCCACCAATGAGCTCCGACGACGCCACCCGGAAAGACGGCACCCCTCCGGCGCCCTCGCCGGATGCGAACGGCGCGGTGCCGCGCAATGGCTCGGGCGCCGACACGGCCTTCATGGCGATGGTCAAGAAGCGGCAGCGCCAGGCCGGCGACGGCGCGCAGCCGCAGCCGGCAAAACCAGACGGCAAGAAATCGGGAAAGAAATAGTTCGCGCCGGCCGGCTTGCCGCTACGCTGCGGCCATGAAGAAAAGCGCCGGACTGCTCATGTACCGCCGCACGGCAGGCGGCGGCTTGCAGGTGCTGCTTGCGCATCCAGGCGGGCCGTATTGGGCCGCGAAAGACGAAGGCGCCTGGACCCTTCCCAAAGGCGAATACACCGATCCCGAAGAACCGCTGGCCGCGGGCCGCCGTGAATTCCTGGAAGAGACAGGCTTCGACGCGGCACCGCCGTTCTTGCCGCTGGGCGAAGTCGCCCAGAAAAGCGGCAAGCGCATCGCGGCCTGGGCGTTCGCCGGCGATTGCGACCCGGCGCAGCTGCGCTCCAATACCTTCGAGATGGAATGGCCGCCACGCTCCGGCCGAAGGCAGACCTATCCGGAGATCGACCGCGTCGGCTGGTTCGCGCTGGATGAGGCGCGGCGCAAGATAAACACCGCGCAAGCGGCGCTGCTCGATCGGCTGGAAAAGGCGCTCTAGGCTCGCGCGGAGGCCACTGAGCCGACTGCCCCGTAAGCTGGCATCGAAACCGCCAGTTCGCCTTCACCGGCCATGCGGTCCCAGGCAGCGCGGATGGCTTGCAGCGCCTCCTCGATCGACAGCCGCGAATCGCCCTTGATGCGCTCCCAGTTGGCACACAGCGAGCGCTCCGCATGGTCGAACTCGCCGCCGTACTGCACAAAGCCGATGTAGCCCACGCAGTAAGCCGGCGCGTAGTCCTCGTAGTCGAGGCCGGGCTGGTAATAGCGCTCGCGGCTGAACGCATGCTCCCAATGGGTGTCTTCATCACGGACATCGGCCCGGCTGAGCAGGGCGTACGCCTGGTCGAGGTCTGGGGTGTCGAAGTCGTCGTGTGCGCTCATGGTGGGTCCGCTGGGTTTTGTTGAGGTCATGCTCGGCGACGTGGGCCCGCGCCCGTGTAGGACTGCACGCCCGCCCGCGTGTCGGAGCGCAGCTACTGTTGTGCCAGCGCCAAGCTGTCGCCTCCGGGGCTTCGGCGCGGCGCCGCCGGCGCGATACTTCCGGCAAACCGGAGAACCCCATGGACATCCAAGGAAAAGTCGCGATCGTCACCGGCGCCGCAAGCGGCATCGGCGCCGCACTGGCCAGGCGCTTCATGGCCGACGGCGCGCGCGGCGTGGTGCTGGCCGACGTGAACCTGGAGCGTGCCCAGGGCGTGGCCAAGGAGATCGGCGCCGTGGCGGTGAAGTGCGACGTCAGCCGCGAAGCCGACATCCAGGCGCTGGTGGCGACGGCGCGCGAGCGCTTCGGCCGGGTCGACATCTTCATGTCCAACGCGGGCATCCTGGGCCGCATGGGCGGCATCGAGCTGGAAGACGCCCTGTGGGACAAGATGTGGCAGGTACACGGCATGGCCCATGTCTGGGCCGCGCGCGCCGTGGTGCCCGAAATGGTCGCGCGCGGTGAAGGCTATTTCGTGGTCACCGCTTCCGCCGCCGGCCTGCTCAACATCGTGGAGAGCGCGCCCTACGGCGTGACCAAGCACGCGGCCGTCGCGTTTGCCGAATGGCTGCGCATCGCGTACGGCAGGCGCGGAGTGCGAGTCTCGTGCCTTTGTCCGCAATCGGTGCAGACCGACATGACCGCCGGCGGCACAGGGTCGGCCGGGGTCGACGGCGTCTTGACCGCCGAGCAGGTGGCCGCGGACGTGGTGGCGACGATGCGCGAGGAGAAATTCCTGGTGCTGCCCCACCCTGAAGTCGCGAAGTACTTCCTGAGCAAGGGGCAGGACTACGACCGCTGGCTGGGGGGCATGCAGAAGCTGTACGCCCTGCACGCGGCCGGCAAGAGCGCCTGACCGCTGGCGTCAATTTCCCGTAAGCAAGGGCGCGCAGCATGCCTCGGGTCAGCCCGAGGAGAGAACTCCATGCCACCCCTTGCTTTTGCGCTTGTCCCGACCGTGGGGCTGCTCATCACGATGGGATTCTTCACGCTCGGCTCGCTGCCGCTGCTGGTGCTCAAGCACGACACGCCGCTGGACGCGCACTTCATCCGCGGCCTGTTCCACTATTACTACATGGCGGTGATGTTCACGGCCGTCGCGGCCGCGGCCGGCTATGCCTTTGCCCGCAAACCCGTCTTCTCGTTGGGCATGTGCTGCATCGTGGGCGTGGCCCTCCTGCTGCGCCACACGGTGCTCTCGCGGATGGACCTGGTGCGGGGCACGATGACCGCCACCGACAAGGCCGCGATTTCACGCTTTCGCCGGCTGCACATCGGCGGCATGTTGGCCAACATCGTGCAACTGGGCGGCGTGGCCTGGGGTTTGACCTACCTGGGGCCCATCGCCTGAGCCGCTATTTCCCGAGCAGCCCGACGACACCGATGATGATCAGGTAGATGGCGACGATGAAGTTGAGCAGCCTGGGCATGACCAGGATCAGGATGCCGGCGACCAGCGCGGCCACCGGCCCGATATGAGGAACGAGGTTCATAGGGACTCCCTGTTATTGGAATCCCCAGTATGGACCTTTGCTCAGTTTCCGGGTTGTTTGGTGACGCGCAAATAGGGCTTGACCGCTTTCCAGCCACCCGGGAACAGCGTCTTGGCCTCTTCGTCGGAAACCGAGCCGGCGATGATGACGTCGTCGCCCTTCTTCCAGTTGGCCGGCGTGGCCACCTTGTACTTGGCCGTCATCTGCATCGAGTCGAGCACGCGCAGGATTTCGTCGAAGTTGCGGCCGGTGGTCATCGGGTAGGTCAGCATCAACTTGATCTTCTTGTCGGGGCCGACGATGAACACCGAGCGCACTGTCGCGTTGTTGGCGGCCGTGCGGCCATCGGAGCTGCCCGCCTCTTCCGCCGGCAGCATGTTGTAGAGCTTGGCCACCGCCAGGTCGGTGTCCGCGATCATCGGGTAGTTGACCTTCGATCCTTGCGTCTCCTCGATGTCGCTGGCCCAGCGGGTGTGGTTGTCGACCGGGTCGACCGACAGGCCGATCAGCTTGGCGTTGCGCTTGGTGAACTCCGGCTCGATCTTCGCCATATAGCCCAGCTCGGTCGTGCACACCGGCGTGAAGTCCTTGGGATGCGAGAACAGGATGGCCCACTTGTCGCCGATCCAGTCATGGAAATTGATCTGGCCCTGGGTTGTTTGCGCGGTGAAATTGGGCGCGGTGTCGTTGATGCGCAGTGACATGGTGGCTCTCCTTGAAATATCGGTGTGCGCCGGGCGTTTCCGGCGGGGGCGGCCATCATGCCCAGGACGCGGGCGGTGTGTCAACCGGATGATTTTTCAACACCACGGTTCTGTATGACACTTGGGCCATGGATCACAAGTGGCTGGAAGATTTCGTGATGCTGGCGCGGGAGCGCAGTTTCTCTCGCGCCGCGCAGCTGCGGCACGTCACGCAGCCGCAGTTTTCGCGGCGCATCCGGGCGCTGGAGCTGTGGGCCGGCGCCGAGCTGGTCAACCGGTCGGGCGTCCCGCTGTCGCTGACGCCGGCGGGCGAGGAATTGCTGCCCGCCGCGCGGCGCGCGGTCGACAGCCTGAGCGATACGCGCGCGCGCATCCGGCAGTCCAGCCAGGGGTTGGAGTGGGTAACGCTGGCCACCGGCCGCACGCTGTCGCGCACCGCCGTGCCCCAGTGGCTGGAGCAGGCCAGGCGCCAGGTGGGCGAAGTGCGGCTGCGCATCGTGACCGGCTCGATCCACGAGGGCGCCACGCTGCTCGAACAAGGCGGCGCCGACTTCCTGCTGACGTTCACCCACCCCCGGCTGCCGCTGCTGCTGGACGAACAGCTGTTCGAAGGCGTCACGATCGGCACCGACGAACTGGTCGCCGTGAGCTCGCCGCGCGCGGATCGCAAGCCCCTGCACGCCCTGCCCGGCACCGCGCGCAAGCCGGTGCCGATGCTGGGCTACGCGCCGACGCTCGCCCTCAGCCAGATCCTGCAGGACGGCCTGACGCGTGCCGGCAAGGACTTGCACCTTCGCACCGTGACCGAATCCGACTTCGCCGAGTCGCTGCACGCGCAGGCGCTGCAAGGCGTCGGCGTGGCGTGGCTGCCGCGCGCGCTGGTGGAGGACGACATGCGTTCGGGGCGCCTGGTGGCGGCGGACAGGGCCGGCGGCGGCATCGGCTTCGAGATCCGCCTGTACCGTCCGCGCAAGGCCCGCAGCGAACTGGCCCACCGAATCTGGCAGGCCAGCGCCACGCGCTGACTTCGCATGCCGGTATGCGCGATGCGCATGCCCGCGCCGGCAACCCTTCCTAGACTGCCCTCATCAACCGAGGAGAGCCGTCATGCCCAACCGAACCCAACTCACCCGCCGCCAGCTTGCGCTGGGACTGGCCGGCCTTGCCACCGCCGGCGTGCTGCCGCTTGCGGCCCGGGCGGAAGCCCCGGCCTGGCCGGCCGGCAAGCCCATCACCTTGCTGGTGGGCTACCCGCCCGGAGGCAGCGTGGACCTGGTCGCACGCATCGTCGCCGAGCCGCTGGGCAGACGCCTGGGCACACCGGTGATCGTGGAGAACCAGGGCGGCGCGGGCGGCACCATCGCCGCGCAGAAAGCGGTGAACGCCGCGCCGGACGGCTACACCTTGCTGCTGGGCTCCGGCAGCGAGGTGTCGCTCGCCCGCTTGTTCAACAGCGCCGTCAAGTACAACGGCGAGACCGACCTGACGCACATCGGCATGGTCGGCGTGACGCCCATGGTTTTCGTGGCGGGGCCCAAGGTCGGCGTGAAAACGCTGGACGAAGCGCTGGCCAAGGCCAGGCGCGAGCCCAATCGCCTGAGCTTCGCGTCGTCGGGCGTGGGCACGCCCCTGCACATGGCCGGAGAACTGATCAACCTCGGCGCGGGCACCACGTTCCGCCATGTCCCCTATCGCGGCGCCGCGCCGATGGTGCAGGACGTGCTGGGCGGCAACATCGAGTTCGGCGTCTTCGTGCTGTCCTCGGCCCTGCCCTACATCGAAACCGGCAAGATGGTCGCGCTGGGCGTCACGACGCCCGCGCGCTCGCGCACGGCGCCGCAGATCCCGTCGCTGGCGGAACACCCCAAGCTCAAAGGCTATGACATGAAGGTGTGGTTCGGCCTGTTCGGGCCCGCCAGGCTGCCCGCGCCGGTCGCCGCTCGCCTGAACAAGGAATTGAACGCTGTGCTGCGCGACCAGGACGTGTGGCAGAAACTGCAGAAAGCCGGTATCTCCAACGACGGCGGCACGCAGCAGCAGCTCACCGCATTCATCAGGGCGGAGACGCAGCGTGTGCGAACGGTGGTGCACCAGGCGGTGGCGATCGGATCTGTTTCGTGAAAGCAGGCGAGCCCGGTCCGCATCCCGTCCTGATCGATCCGCCCGATCTTTCGCGCTGGGAGCCATCGTGCACCGGCGTGCCCTACGTGCACGAGCTGGAGAGCGGGCGGCCGGGCCCCGAAGTGCTTGTAACCGCGCTGGTACACGGCAACGAGTATTCCGGTGCGATCGCATTGGATGCTTTCCTCGCCAGCAGAATCATGCCGGCCAGGGGCCGGGTGACGACGGCGTTCTGCAACATGCAGGCGTACCAGCGCTTCGACCCGGGGCGGCCCGACGATTCGCGCTTCGTCGACGAGGACTTGAACCGGCTGTGGGACCGGTCGCGGCTGGAAGGCCCCGGCGGCTGCAGCGAGTTGCGGCGTGCGCGCGAGCTGCTGCCGTTCGTCGAGCGATGCACGCACCTGCTGGACCTGCATTCGATGCACGAGTCGTGCGCACCGCTGCTGGTGACGGGCACTTTGCCGCGCAACATCGCGTTCGCGCGGCAACTGCGCTGCCCGGGCCAGATCATCATCGACCAAGGACATGCGGACGGTGTGCGCATGCGCGACTACCAGGGTCGAGCCGGTCCAGACGCAGCGCGTATCGCCTTGTTGCTTGAAGCAGGCCAGCACTGGGAGCCCGGGTCGGTGACCCATGCGGCGAATGCATTGATGCGGTTCCTGATCCAGGCCGGATCGCTGAACCATGCCGGCGTGCCGCGCGAGTGGTTGCTGCCCGATGCCGACGCGACGCCGGCCGTTGAGGTCACCCATCCCGTTGTGGCCAGGTCGATGGACTTCGCCTTCCTGGGCCGTTTCAGCGGAGGCGAGGTCATCGGCAAGGCCGGCACCGCGATCGCACTGGATGGCGGCGAACCCGTCGTCACGCCCTACGACGAATGCGTGTTGGTGATGCCTTCGTTGCGACAGCTGAGGCCGGGCGTGACAGTGGTCCGGCTGGGTGCGATCGTCGGCGAAATTGGAATCTGACCCCAATTCAGCGGGTGCGCACGACGATGCGGCCGCGGACTTGTCCGTCCATCAGGCGTTGCGCGGCCGCTATCGCCTCGGACAGCGTCACTTCGGTCGTGATCGCGTCGAGCTTGGCGGGGTCCAGGTCCTGCGCCAGCCGGCTCCAGGCCCTTTCGCGCAGCGCGAGCGGCGCCATCACGCTGTCGACGCCCAGCAGCGCGACAGCACGCAGGATGAAAGGCATCACCGTGGCCGGCAGGTCGAAGCCCTGCGCCAGCCCGCACGCCGCGACCGCGCCGCCGTAACGTGTCTGTGCGCAGGCGTTGACCAATGTGTGGCTGCCCACGGCGTCGACCACGCCGCTCCAGCGCTCTTTCTGCAAGGGCTTGCCCGGCGCCGAAAGTTCGGCCCGGTCGATGATGGACGCGGCACCGAGCGAAGTGAGGTAAGCCTCCTCCGATGCCTTGCCGGTGGCCGCCACCACGCGATAACCCAGTTTGGACAGCAAGGCCACGGCGGTGGAACCGACACCGCCCGTCGCACCCGTGACCAGCACTTCGCCGTCGCCCGCCTTCACGCCATGGCGTTCCAGGGCCAGCACGCACAGCATGGCGGTGTAGCCGGCCGTGCCGATCGCCATCGCCTGCTTCGCGCTGAAGCGTTCGGGGCGGCGAATCAGCCATTGGCTTTTCAGGCGCGCGCGTTCGGCCAGGCATCCCTTGTGCGTCTCGCCGACGCCGAAACCGTTGAGCACCACCTGGTCGCCCGGCTTCCACTGCCCGGACTGGCTGGCCACCACGGTGCCCGACCCGTCGATGCCGGCCACCATCGGCCAGTTGCGCACCACGGGCGAGCGATTCGTGATCGCCAGGCCGTCCTTGTAATTGATCGTCGAGTAGTCGACGTCGACGGTGACGTCCCCTTCCGGCAGGAAGGCGTCGTCCACGTCGCGCACCGAGGCGCTGAAATCGGGGTTCTTGTCGAGCACGAGGGCTTTGAACATGGTTTTGTCTTTCGGGTGAGTCCCCAGCGCCGGCCCTGGGACGCCGCTATTTTCCACACACTGCGGATTTCCTCACGCGAAGGGGGATTGCGCGGCGCCGGGCTGGTTGAAGTTTCGGGCCGGGGATGACACTATCAGGCCAATACGAGGCACACATGGGGCGTTGGTCCAAATCCGATTTCAAGAACAGCATTTCGGGATTGCTCGGCCGGCCGGTCGAGCCGTCGGAGTCCGTCCTGGAAAGCGGGCTGGAAGACATCCGGGAGTCGATGCTGGCCGTGCTGGGCGAAGACGGCGCCAAGCGCTTCCCGGCAGCCACGCGCCGCATCCGCTACGCGACCGACATCAAGGACCTTTGGTACCTGCGGGGCGACCTGATGGGCGTCCTGGCGCAGATGCACGGCGAAATGGTTGCGCGCGAGAAGATCGGGTCGATCAATGCCCAGTTCCAGGGTTTGTTGCCCGGCGGGCTGAGCTCGCGTCCGAGCCCGCTGGCCTGAACGACGTCAGGCCTGTCCCGGCTGTGGTCCGTCGTAGCCTTCGATGACGATCAGGTCCGCCGTCGCGACCGATTCACGCAACTTGATCGCCGCCTGGTAGTCCGGCGAGTTGTAGCAGTCGAGCGCCGCCTGGTAGCTGGGAAACTCGATCACCGCATTGCGCGTGCGGCTGCCTCCCTCGAGGCTCTTGAACGGTGCGCCCCGCACCAGGAAACGCGCCCCGTAGGCGGCCAGCGGCTTGGCGTTGGCGGCGATGTACTTCTTGTACTGTTCGGGGTCGGTGATGTCGACGCGAACGAGCCAATAGCCTTTGGTCATGGCGTTCTCCTGTTGAGTTCGCTGAATTCTAGGAGCGCCGCGCGCGGCTTCTCCGGGCTTTCTCCACGCTCCTAAGGGAATTCCTTAATATCTGGGGGGTTGGGAGGTCCTTAATAAGCACTCCTTCCGGAAACTTAATATGGACCGTGCCCACATCGATCCTTCCCCGAACCCGCTACTGACGGCCGTCATGGACGCGCTGCCCGCCCAGGTAGCGGTGCTTGACGCGTCGGGGCAGATCACGATGGTGAACCAGGAGTGGAAACACTTCCCCATCGAGGGCGATGCAGCCGCCGGTATCCGGCAGGTGCTGGACGGCAAGGCGCCCGGTTTCCGCTGCGAGTTTCAACATTCGCCGGCGGATCCGGCCACCGGCGGCGGCTGGTTCGAGATGAACGTGTCGCCGCTGGACAAGCTGGCCCGCGCCGGTGCGCTGCTGACCATCAGCGAGATCACCGAGAGAAAGAGAGAGCAGGAAGTGCAGCTGCGCGATCGGCAACTGCTGCATGACATCGTCGAGAACATCCCCATTTCGGTACAGCTCAAGTCCGTGCAGGACGACTATCGCGTTGTCATGTGGAACAAGGCGTCGGAAAGAATGTATGGCCTTCCACGTTCACAGGCGATAGGCCGCACCGTGCATGACCTCTGGCCCCGCGCGATGGCGGACACGATGCAAGCGGCTGACGCCGAGCTGGTCAAGAACGGCGGGCAGCAGGATTTTGCCGACCGGCCCTCGCAGACGCGGCATCGCGGCGAAATCCGCGTCCATGTGCGCAAGGTCCCACTCTACGATGCCGCGGGCCGGGCGACCCACTTGCTGGTCATCGCCGACGACGTCACCGAAAGCAAGAGGGACGAAGAGGGTGCGCACCGGGCCAAGGATCTCGCCGAGGAAGCGACCCGCATGAAATCCGACTTCCTGGCCAACATGAGCCACGAGATCCGCACCCCCATGAACGCCATCATCGGCCTGTCGAACCTGGTGCTCAAGACCGAGCTCACCCCGCGCCAGCGCGACTACATCTCCAAGGTGCAGACTTCCGGCCAGCACCTGCTGGGCGTGATCAACGACATCCTCGACTTCTCCAAGGTGGAGGCCGGCAAGCTGGACCTGGAGGCGACCGACTTCGAGCTGGAAAAGCTGCTGGATACCACAGGCAGCCTGCTCAGCGAGAAAAGCCACGCCAAGGGGCTGGAGCTGGTGTTCGACGTCGCGCCGGACGTGCCGCCGCACCTGGTGGGCGACTCGCTGCGCCTGGGCCAGATCCTGATCAACTACGCGAACAACGCCGTGAAATTCACCGACAAGGGCGAGATCGTCGTCTCGGTGCGGGCCAGCGAGCGCACCGACAAGGACGTGCTGCTGCACTTTCGCGTGCGCGACACCGGCATCGGCCTGACGCCCGCGCAGATCGAACGGCTGTTCCAGAGCTTTTCGCAAGCCGACACTTCGACCACCCGCAGGTTCGGCGGCACCGGCCTGGGACTGGTGATCTCCAAGCAGCTGGCGCAATTGATGGGCGGCGAGGTCGGGGTCGAAAGCGAGTACGGCAAGGGCAGCACCTTCTGGTTCAGCGCGCGGCTGGGCATCGGCACGGCGCGTTCGCGCGAACT
>JAQGMS010000389.1 GCA_028292245.1 Ramlibacter sp. | reverse complement strand
GAGCGTGGCGCGCAGGTTGACGAACGTGGTGTTGGCGCGGCGCAGGGTGCCGGGGAGCAGCCCGAGCGCGCGCGCGAGCGCGACGTTCTCGTCACCGATCGCCTTCGCAGTGGTGTTCGTGTTGCCGACGAGCGCGGCCAGGTCGCTGCGGCGCTGGTCGACCGCGCTCACGGTCTTCGCGGTGTCGGCGACGAAGCGCTCGAAATTCTGGCGGTCGAGAACGAGCTCGCGCATGACCTGCGCGCTGGTCGACAGAGCAGGGTTGAAGTAGTGGAGCGCCGCAGCCGCCTGCTTGGACTTGCCCCCGTACTGGGTCGCCCCGCCCTGGATGATGTCCTGCAGGCCCTTGCGCGTCTTCGCGTCGAGAGTGTTGAAGAGCTGGTCGAGGTCGACCGGGGCCTGGGTCCTGTCGGCACCGATCCGACCGCCGTCCGCGATCTTGGCGTTGCTGTTCGGGCCCGGGTGCAGCTCGATGTAGCGGTTGGCGATCCCCGACAGCGACGCGGCGCGGATGACCGCTGTCGTTCCCTCGTGGAGTGGATCGAAGCCTGAGCCCACGGACAGCTTCACGCGGGCCTGCGCGTGCGCGTCGAGCTCGATCGACTGGACCTTCCCAACCGGCCGGCCCGCCACCTCGACGTAGTTGCCGTTCACCAGCTGGCCGGCGTTCTCGAACGTGGCCGTGACGGTGTAGCCCGACCCGCCGCTGAACATCAACAGGGCGACGAGGAGCACGACGAGCACAAGGCCCGCTATCGCGGCGAGACGCCCAAATGATGTCTGCTGACGCTCCAGAAATCCCTCCGGTGGCGGACATCGCAACGCGATGCACCGCTACCCCCCGGCGCAGTATCTCAGCAGATGGTTCGCGGTGCGCGGGTTATTCCATTCCCGCAGCCGGACGCGCCAGCCGAGTCGTCTCGGCGCGGCCGCGCAGCTGGACCGCCTCGCCCAGCCGCCAATGCGCCGCTTCGCCGTCGCCGGCGGCCCTCAGCGCGGCTCCGGATGCGAGGGCACGGTGCGGCTCGTCCTTTGCCAGCTCGGTCAACCGCGCAGCCTCGTTCACCGGGTCCCCGATGACGGTGTATTCGAGCCTGTGCGGCGCGCCGACGTTGCCCGCCACGACCGTGCCGGCGGAGACGCCGATGCCGGCGGCGGGAAGGCCGTCCCGGCCGAGCCTTGAAGTCAGGTCGCGGGCGGCGGCGAGCGCGTTGGCGGCACAGCGCTCGTCGCTGGTAGGAACCCCGAAGATGCAGAGCGCGGCGTCGCCCTCGAACTTGTTGACCCAACCGCCGTGCGATTCGATCACGTCGACGACGACCGCGAAGAACTCGTTCAGCAGCTCGACCACCTGCTCGGGCGCCGTCTCGCCGGCCATCCTGGTCGAGCCAACGATGTCGACGAACAGCACCGCGGCGTCACGCAGCTCACCGCCGAGCTTGATCTCGCCGGCAAGCGCCTCGCGCGCGACGTCCTCGCCCACGTGCCGGCCGAAGAGGTCGCGCAGCCGCTCGCGCTCGCGAAGCCCCGCGGCCATCTGGTTGAACCCGGCTTGCAGCAGGCCGACCTCGCTGGCGTCGTAGACGGGCACTTCGACGTCCGCCTCGCCCGCCTCGATCCGCGCCAGCCCCGCGCGCACCGAGCGGATCGGCTCGGCCACCGAGCGCGCGGCGGCGATCGTTGTGAGGATGCCGACGCCAACGGTGGCGACAACCAGGAACACGATGCTCCACGCGGTCGCGGTGTTCGCGGGCGTGTCGCCGCTGATAACCCCGAGCGCGACCAGGCCGATGCCGCCGACAGGTACCGCCGTGGCCAGGGTCCAGGCGATCACCGAGCGCGCAACGACACCGGGCGCCACCGGGCGCAGGGGCGGGCCGGTGGCGAGCGCGCGCGCCGCGATGTCGCGCAACGAGCGCTCGCCGAGCAGGTAGAAGAGCGCGCACGTGGCCAGCCCACCCATGAGGATCGTCGTTGCCACGCGGAAGCCGAACTCGCCCGAGTAGCGCAGATTGATCGAGCCGAACACCAGCGCCGCACCAGCCCACCCGACCGCCGACAGCAGCATCTGGTCGAAAGGGAGCCGCAGCGTCGCGCGCTGCTCGCGCTCGTCGGGCTCGCGGCCTGCCTTGAGCCACTCGAGCCGGCGATCGAGCATCGCCACTCCGTAATGGCGTCCCAGCGCCAGCGCCAGCGCCATGTACGGAACGAAGATCGCGAGGTTGAAGCGGATCGCGTCGTGCGCCGGGGTGCCGGCCGGTGCGGGCAGGATGACCGACAGGAAGACGAACACCACAACGGCGCCGGTCGCGGTCGCGGCGAAGAGCGTGCGCGTGCCGCCGCGCCGAGTCGCGAGGATCAGGCCACGGCCGCGACTGCTTTCGAGCTGGGCGCTACTCCATCCCGAGCGGGCCACGGGCCTCGCCGGACAGGAACTGCCGCACGAACTGGTTGTCGGAGTTGAAGAGCTCCGACGCGGGACCCGACTCCACGATCCGGCCCTTCCAGAGCACCGCGATGTAGTCCGCAACCCGGCGCGCGGACATGATGTCGTGCGTGATGACGACGTAGCAGCCGCCGTTCTCCGCGTGGACTTCCTGGATCAGCTCGCAGAGCAGCGCCGTGCGAACCGGGTCGAGGCCCGAGTCCGGCTCGTCGAAGAGCACGATCTGGGGGTCGAGCACGAGCGCGCGTGCGAACCCGGCGCGCTTACGCATGCCGCCCGAGAGCTCGTTCGGCATCTGGTCCCAGGCGCCGCCGAGTCCGACCTCGCGGAGGCGGCGGTTGACGATCTCGCCGATCTCGTCCTCGGACTTGTCGGTGTGCTGGCGCAGCGGGAAGGCCACGTTGTCCCAGACGTTCATCGAGCCGAAGAGCGCGCCGTCCTGGAACAGGACGCCGAACTTCTTGCGCATCTCGAACAGGTCGTCGTCGCGCATGTTCGGCACCGACTCGCCGTG
>JAQGMS010000040.1 GCA_028292245.1 Ramlibacter sp. | reverse complement strand
CCAAGCGCGCCAAGCTGTCTGAAGTGGTTCTGGCCGCTTCCGCCTGCCGCACGACGATTTCCGAGGTGTACCAGACCGGTTCGCTGACGCAAGTCGCCGCGAACGCCTGGGGCTGCGAGTCGACGTCTACCCAGACGTCCAAGTACGTGTCGTCGGTGACCACCAGCGCCGTGGGCGTGATCACGGTGACGGCTACCGGCTTCGGCGACTCGCTGATCGACGGCAAGGCGATCGACCTGGTGCCGACCGCTGCCAACGGCACCGCCATCCCCTCGTACTCGCAAGGCACCGTGATCGGTGGCTGGAAGTGCGGCCCGTCGGCAACCAACGGCATCCTGGCCAAGTACCTGCCGGGCTCCTGCCGCGGTTAAGCTTCATTGGCCTTCTGCCAAACGAGCGGCTTTGGCCGCTCGTTTTTCATTGAAATGCCGAAAATCGCCTGCCTGCCGCACCGATGAATTCCCTCAATCCGACTGAACTCACGATCCTGATGCCCTGCCTGAACGAGGCCAGGACGGTGGAGCGGTGTGTAGCCGCCGCGCGCGGCTTTCTCGAGCGGCAGGGAATTGCCGGCGAGGTGCTGGTTGCGGACAACGGCTCGACCGACGGTTCGATCGAACTGGCGCGCGGCGCCGGTGCGCGGGTCATCCAGGTGGCCCAGCGCGGATACGGGGCAGCCTTGATGCACGGCATCGCGGCCGCGCGCGGGCGCTTCGTGGTGATGGGCGACGCGGACGACAGCTACGATTTCTCCAGGCTGGAACAGTTCGTGGCGCAGCTGCGCCAGGGCGCGGACCTGGTGATGGGCAACCGCTTCCGGGGCGGCATTGAAAGAGGCGCCATGCCTGCCTTGCATCGCTACCTGGGCAATCCCGTCCTGAGCTTGGTGGGGCGGATTTTCTTTCGCGTGCGCATTCGCGATTTCCATTGTGGGTTGCGGGGGTTTTCGCGCGAGGCCGTCATGCGGTTGGGACTCGTGACACCCGGGATGGAGTTCGCCAGCGAGATGGTCGCCAAGGCCGCAATGGCGCGGCTGCGCATCGAGGAGGTCCCCACAACTTTGCGGCCCGACGGCCGCGGCCGGCGCCCGCATTTGCGGCCGTGGCGCGACGGCTGGCGCCATCTGCGATTCCTCCTGCTCTTTTGCCCGAGGTGGCTATTCCTGTATCCCGGCGTCATCCTCCTTGCCGCCGGCCTGGCGGGCTTCTTCGCGTTGCAACGCGGGCCTTTCAGCCTTGCTTCGTTCGGGTTCGGGATCCATTCGCTGCTCTACATGGCTGCCGCGACGGTACTCGGGGCGCAGCTTATCCAGCTTGCGGTGCTGACGAAGTGGATGGGCGTCCTTTCGGGCATCGTCCCGAAGCCACCCTGGCTGGCGCGCTGGGAGTCGCATTTGACGCTCGAGGCGGGACTCCTGGTGGGGGCCGGCCTCCTTGCCAGCGGGTTGGGATGGTCGATTGCGATCGTGCAGGATTGGGGCGCCACGGGATTCGGCGCGCTCGACCCGACCGAGACCATGCGTTCCGTCATTCCCGCGGTCACGCTGATGATCCTGGGCATGCAGGCGGCGGCCGGCGCCTTGTTTGCAGCGGCACTCAAATTGTGCTGGTCGCCGATGGAGGCGGCAGCGAAAGATGCCTGACCAAAGTCGCGATGCCGGCCCAACGCGTGGCCGTCTGGAACTCGCGGTGACATTGCTGGTCGCTTGGCTTGCGTTCATCGCCGTGCCCCTCGGCCAATACGGCATGGGCCTCAGTTGGGACGCGCTGAACCACCACATCTACCTGGGCTGGATCGCCGGCCACCCGCGATTCGACCAGGATTTTCTGGCGGCCGGCTATCAGAGCCTGCAGTTTCCCTACCTCTATTGGCCGGTCTACAAACTGGCCGCCTGGGGTGCCGGTCCGACGATGACGGGCGTTGCGCTGGCGACCTTGCACGTGGTTGCCGTGCCCCCGGTCTGGATGATCGCCCGCACCTGCATCCCCGGCCCAGGCCCCGCCGAACGGGCGATGCGCTTCATGGCCGTGGTGCTGGCCTTCCAGAGCGCGGTGGTGCTATCGCTTTTTGATTCCAGCTCCAACGACCTGCTGGCGGCGGCGCCGCTGGTCTGGTCCGTCGCGCTGGCCCTCGAGGGCGCCTTCGGCCAGCGGCGGCGGCTCGGCTCGCGGTCACTGGCGATCCTCTCCGGCTTGCTGGCCGGTGCGGCGATCGCCTGCAAGTTCAGCAACGGGCCGCTGGTGGTCGTACTCCCATTGCTGTGGATTTTCTGTGGCGCGAGCGCGCGCGAGCGCGTCTTGAACACCACGATGGCGTGCCTCGCAGTAGTCCTTGGGCTGGTGGTCACCTACGGCTATTGGGGCGCGCAATTGTGGACGCACTTCGGCAATCCCATCTACCCGTTCCTTGATTCCGCGTTCGATCCGGTGCGCAACTGGTGGGGTTGGACGCCATGATCCGCTTCATCCCCGACACGCTGCGCGACGCCCTTTGGCGCCCGATCGCTATGGGCGCACCCGACGCCGGCGTGTATGTGGAGATCATGGCGCCGGACCTGCGCTTCGCATTCCTCGTGCTGTTGACCGCCGCCGCGGCCGTCCTGCTGCTGCTGCGCCGCCCGCGGATGTCACCGACCTGGTTGTTGCTGGCCTTCGTCTGGCTCACTTTCATCCCTTGGCTGGCGACGACCGGCAATGGCCGCTATTTCATCGCCATCTTGCTGATCGTCGGGCCGCTGTGCGTCGCCGTCATCCATCAATTGCCGCTGACCCACGCGTCCCGCCTGATGGCGGCGGCGCTCATCATCGGCGTCCAGGGTTTTGCGCTGGTGCAGAACAATCCCTGGGGCTGGTGGGCGCTGGGCCCTTGGGCCCAGCCGTACTTTCCGGTGGCGCTGACTGCGCAGGAACGCGAGGAACCGGCGACGTACGTGACGGTGTCGAGCATCTCGTATTCGCTGATCGCGCCGCAGTTCGACGAACGATCGCGGTGGATGAGCGTGGCGAGCCTGCACGGTGACCCCGAGCACTTCATCGACGACCAGCGCGCCCAGACGTTCCTGCAGGAGGCCGCGAAGCTGCACCAGCCCATCAAGCTGGTGGTTCCGACGCTGCCCGATTACATGGACGGCCAGCGCCAGCCGGGCAAGGCCATCCGCGAAGAGATCAACCGGATGCTCGCGCCGAATCAATTGGGGCTGGAAGGCACACAAGCCTGCAAGATGGTTGAATCGCGCGGCCTGGCCTCCCTGGCGCTGCGCCACATTGAAAACCTCAACCCGGCCACGGTTGCGAAATTCGGGTTCTGGATCTGTCCGCTCGCCTATCCGGTCGCCCGGCCCGCTCCGATTGCGCCGTCCATGGTGTCCCGCCAGGCCGAGCAGGTGTTCGCCAAGATCGAGCTCAGTTGCCCGCGGCTGTTCCGATCGGGCGAAGCCACCAGCGTGCGAATGGGCGACGGTTTCTCGCGCACCTATCCAAGCGCGGATATCAAGACGTACGTGCTGGACAGCGGGGACGTGCTGTACAAGTACTGGCGCGGCCTCAACCCGGGCCGGCTGGGAACGGTCGATGCGGTGCTCGCCGGCACCTTCAAGATGGACTGCAACGCGATCCGCGGCCGTTCCGGCCTGCCCTGGGAGCGCGAACTGTGATTGGCGCGCCCAGGCTCTGGTTCGACGTGAGCTACACGCGCACACAATACGGCAGCATCGGCATCACCCGCACGGTGCGTCGCCTGTTCGAAGAGATCAAGGCCCAAGGCGTCCAGTGCGAGCCGGTCGCCTTTCACAGCTCGGGGTTCAGGCGGGCTGAGCTCGCCCGCGGCACCGAGCCGCGGCCGGACCACGTGCCTGGCCACGCCGAGCGGCTATTCCAATGGGTCACTGGAAAGTTGGCGCGGCGCCTGGTGTTGCTGGCCTTGAAGGTCCTGCCTTGGCCACTATTGCGGCGCCTCTGGCAAATCTCGAGCGCCTGGACCTTCAACGCCTTGAGTGCGAAGGCCGAGCCGGTCCGGTTCCGGCCGGGAGACATCCTGGTGCTGGCCGACGCCTCGTGGAATTACCCTGCATGGCTCGCCGCACAGCAGGCGCGGCGGCAAGGCGCGCGCGTCCTGCTGCTGGTCTACGACCTGATGCCGATCCGCCACCCGCAGTTCTGCTTCGCGCTGGTGCCCAAGCTGTTCGAGGCCTGGCTGCGCGAAATGACGGGATGCGCCGACCTCATCATCTCCATTTCGAAGGCGACCGATGACGACTTGCGCGCGTGGGCGCGAGCCAATTCGCTGCCCCTTGCGCCGACCGGGCACTTTCGCCTCGGCAGCGACGCCACGGCCCAGGCCGCCAGCCAGGTGCGGCAACAGCTCGAAGCCTTCCTCGATGGCGCCGGCGCTTGCTTCGCCGCGATCGGATCGTTCGAGCCCAAGAAAAACTACCCCCTGCTGATCGAAGTGTTCGAGCGGCTGTGGGCGCGCGGTGAAGATATCCGCCTGCTGATTGCAGGACGGCCTACCTCCGATTGCGCCGCATTCATCGAGATGCTGCGCAGCCATCCGCGCCAAGGCACGCAATTGCTCACGCTGCACGATGCGTCGGATGCCGAAGTGGCGGCCGTTTACACGCGCTGCAGGGCCCTGCTGTTCCCGTCGCTGTTCGAAGGGTTCGGACTGCCCCTGGTGGAGGCGCGCGCGCGCGGCTGCCTGGTCCTGGCGAGCGACATCCCGGCGTTTTCGGAGTTGGCGGACGAGGGCGTCATCCTGTTCGAGAACAACTCGGCCGAGGCCTTGGAAAAACTGGTGCTCGCCACGGCAAGGGGCGGCCGGCCGTCTCCTGGCCGCATGGCGAGCTTCACCTGGGCCGACAGCGCGCGCGAGTTGTTGGACAGGCTGCATTGACCTCCACGTTGGCCGGGGCCATCATGCACCTCACCTTCACCTGCCGGTTGCGAGCCGGCGACGGCAAATGATCATCATTCGAACGCCTCTTCGGATCAGCTTTTTCGGCGGCGGAACGGACTTCCCCGAGTTTTTTTCCGAACATGGCGGAGCGGTGCTCGGCACCTCCATCGACAAGTACATCTATCACACGGTCTCGCACCTGCCCTCGTGGTTGTTCGACCACAAGATCCGGTTCTCATACCGCAAAGTTGAACTGGTGCGGGAGCTCGACGACCTCGAGCACAAGCCCTTTCGCGAAATCCTGCGCCATTGCGGCGTGCTGAAGGACGTGGAAGTGAACCTCGCCTCCGACCTGCCGTCTTTCAGCGGGTTGGGCTCGTCGTCAAGCTTCACGGCCGGGCTCATCAAGGGCCTGCACGCGCTGCAAGGCCGGACCATCGGGAGCGAGGAGCTGGCCCGCGCCGCCATCCATGTCGAGCGCGATGTGCTGCAGGAAACGGTGGGCCTGCAAGACCAGGTGTTCGCGGCCTACGGCGGCTTCAACCTGATCCGGTTCAACGGAAAGTCCAACTTCAACGTCGAGCGGATCGTGCTGGGAGAAAAGCGGATGGCGGAATTGAACGATTCCCTGATGCTGTTCTTCACCGGCCTGACGCGGCAAGCCCAGGACGTGGAAAGAAGAAAACTCGACAAGATCGAAGCCAACCAGGGTTCCCTGAAGAACATGCTCGCCCTGGTCGATCGCGCCTGCGACGCACTTGTGGGCACGGACAATCTTTCGGTTTTCGGGCAGCTGCTGCACGAAACCTGGATGGAGAAGCGCAAGCTCGATAGCGCCGTCAGTGCCCCCGAGATCGACAAGATCTACGAGGCGGGCCGGTCCGCCGGCGCGCTCGGCGGCAAGCTGCTGGGCGCCGGCGGCGGCGGCTTCATGCTGCTGTTCGTGCCGGTCGAGAAGCAGGCTGCGGTACGCTTGGCCCTGCGCGGCTACCACGAAGTGCCGTTCCGCATCAACGCGGCCGGCAGCACCGTGCTGCATTCCTGAAAACTTTTTCTCGTGGGGAGAAAGCATTGAACATCCTTGTGACCGGCGGCGCCGGATATATCGGCTCCGTCCTGGTGCCCAAACTGCTGCAGGGCGGCCATGCCGTCACGGTGCTGGACAACTTCATGTTCGGCCAGTCGTCACTGGCCGAATGCTGCGGCTGGGACAGCTTCCAGGTCGTGCGCGGTGATTGCCGGGACGAGCCGCTCATGCGCTCGCTGGTCGCCAAGGCCGACGTGATCATTCCGCTGGCGGCGCTGGTGGGCGCGCCTTTGTGCAAGATCGATCCGCTCGGCGCGCAAACCATCAACCAGGACGCGGTCGAGATGCTGTGCCGGCTGGCTGGCCCGTCGCAGCGCATCCTGATGCCGGTGTCCAACAGCGGCTATGGCATCGGCGAGAAAGGCAAGTTCTGCACGGAGGAAAGCCCGCTGCGGCCGATTTCGCTCTACGGCATTTCCAAGGTCAACGCCGAGAAGGCGGTGCTGCAGCGCGAAAACAGCGTGACCTTCCGACTGGCCACCGTCTTTGGCATGTCCTCGCGGATGCGCACCGACCTGCTGGTCAACGACTTCACGTACCGGGCGGTGCACGACAAGGCCGTCGTCATCTTCGAAGGCCACTTCAAGCGCAACTACATCCATATCCAGGACGTGGCGGGCGTATTCGCCTGGGGCATCGACCATTTCGACGCCATGCGCGGCAAGCCGTACAACGTGGGGCTGGAAGAGGCCAACCTGTCCAAGCTGGAACTGTGCGGCGTGATCCGCAAGCACGTGCCGGATTTCGTCTTCGTCGAAGCGCCTATCGGCGAAGACCCCGACAAGCGCGACTACATCGTGTCCAACGCACGCTTGGCGGGCACCGGCTTCGTCACGCAGTGGAGCCTTGATCGCGGCGTGCGCGAGCTGATCAAGGGCTACACCATCCTGCGCGACAAGCGCTATGGCAACTTCTGAGCGGCCATCCCCGTCGGCGCCCGAAACCGTCGCGGTCGTGCTGGCCGGCGGGCTGGGCACCCGTATTCGCCATCTCCTGGGCGGCATGCCCAAGCCGCTTGCGCCGGTGGCGGGCCGGCCCTTCCTGGACTGGGTCGTGCGCTACCTGCATGGCCAGGGCTTGCGACAGGTCGTCATTTCCAGCGGCTACCAATCCGACCAGATCGAACGTTTTGCGGCCGGCGTGAATCTCCCGGGGCTGCGGCTGCGCTGCATCGCCGAACCCGAGCCGCTGGGAACGGCCGGCGGTTTTCTTCATGCATGGAATGGTTTGCCCGAGCCGTACCCGCAGGCATTGGTCGTCAACGGGGATTCGCTGATGCTGGCGCGACTTCCCAGCCTCGTCGCGGCGCTGGAGGATGAACGCGTCGATGGCGCGTTGCTGGGGCTAAAGGTGAACGATGCGGCTCGCTACGGCTCGCTGGAGGTCGGCCCCGACGGCCTGCTTCGCCGCTTCGCGGAAAAGCGGCCGGGCGCGGGCACGGTCAACGGCGGTGTCTACTTGCTGCGCAGAGCCAGCATCGCCCGGTTCCCCCCTGCCGATGGACCCCTGAGTTTCGAGACGGAAGTTTTCCCCGCCCTGCTCGCGCAAGGCGCCCGGCTGCAAGTGGTGGAAGAGGAGGCGCCGTTTCTCGACATCGGAACCGAGGAGTCCCTGGCCCGGGCGGGCCGGTTCATCAGTGACAATATGCATTGGTTCGCTTGAGGCGGGAAGGGGCGGTGTGCACAACGATTCGATGATTTGCCGCGTCTGCGATTCGCGCGAGCTGGAGCCTGTGGTCGACCTGGGCTTCCAGCCCTGGTGCAACAATTTCCTGCGCGCAGAGCAAGTGGGCAAGGAACCCTACTATCCCTTGCGCCTGCTGTTCTGCCGCGATTGCCATACGTCGCAGCTGGACTACACGGTGAAGAAGGAGGTGATGTTCGGCGATCACACCTACCTTTCGGGTGTGACGAAGTCGCTGTCCGCCCACTTCAGCGCCGTTGCCGCGCGGGTCGACCAGGCGTTCTATCGCGATCGCAAGGACAAGGCCGTGCTGGACATCGGCTCCAACGATGGCACGCAGCTCAAGCACTTCCAGGCGCTCGGCTGGGAAGTGCTGGGCGTCGAATCGTCGGCGGGTACGGCGAAGATCGCGAGCGACGCCGGCGTGCCGACGCTCAATGCGTTCTTCAACCAGCAGACGATGCGAGGCATCGGGCGCCAGTTCGACGTGATCAACGCCTCCGGGGTGTTTTTCCATCTCGAGGAACTGCACTCGGTTTGCGAGGCGATTCGCGAAGGGCTCAAGCCGGGTGGCGTGTTCGTGGTCCAGTTCCTGTACATGAAGAGCATCATGGAAAACCTGGCGTTCGACCAGATCTACCACGAGCACCTGCTCTACTACACCCTGGAAACCGTGGAGGTGCTGCTGCAACGGCATGGGCTGGCCCTGTTCGACGCCCGGCTGGAGCCCATTCACGGCGGCTCGATCATCGCCTATGCCACGCACGCAGGAACCCGGCCGCCCAGTGCTCCGCTGCAAGCCATGCGCGCGGCGGAACAGGCTTCCCACTGCAACACGATCGAGGCCTACCACGCGTTCTCGGATCGCATCCGGCAGGTCAAGGCGAGGGACGTCGCGTACCTCACCTCGGCGCACGAAAGCGGCAAGAAGATCTTCGGCTTCGGCGCTCCCGTCAAAGGCAACACGCTGCTCAACTATTTCGGCATCGGCCCCGACGTGATCGAGTGCCTGGTCGAGAAGAACGAATTGCGGCGAGGCTTGTACTCGCCGGGAATGCATATCCCGATCGAAATCGAGGCGGACCTCGAGGCGCCGCCGGACATCTACTACGTGCTGGCCTGGAACTTCAAGGACGAGATTCTTGCCAACAACCAGAAGCTGATCGCGCAGGGCGTCGAGTTCTATTTCCCGGTGGACCCGCAGGCCCGATGAACAAGATCCTCATTACCGGCAGCTCGGGTTTTCTGGGCACGCACCTGCGCACGGCGCTGGAACGCGAGGGGCACTCACCCGTTTGCCTTGCGTCGGCCAATTGCGATCTCACGCGGCCGGGCAACCTGGAAGCCCTGGACCACGAACCGTACGACGTGATCTACCATTTGGCCGCCTGGACCCAGGCCGGCGATTTCTGCCTGCACCATCCGGGCGAGCAATGGGTCATCAACCAGCAGATCAACACCAACGTGCTGGCCTGGTGGGCGCAGCAACAGCGGCAGGCCAAGCTGGTGTGCATCGGCACCAGCTGCGCCTACGCACCGGGCGCAAAGCTGGTCGAGGACAACTACATGGCCGGCGAGCCGATCGACAGCCTGTACACCTATGCGATGACCAAGCGCATGCTGTACCAGGGCGCGCGGGCATTGAACCGGCAATTCGAGATGCGTTACCTCTGCGTGGTCCCTTCCACGCTGTATGGGCCCGACTACCACATGGACGGCCGGCAGATGCACTTCATCTTCGACCTGATCCGCAAGATCATCCGCGGCAAGGAATTGGGCGAAACCGTGGTGTTGTGGGGCGACGGCCACCAGAAGCGCGAGATTGTCTACATCGACGACTTCGTCGATGCGTTGCGTGCCCTCGCCTCCCGGGCCGACAACGAACTCGTCAACATCGGCGCCGGCGAGGAGTTTTCGATCCGGACCTTCGTCTCGCACATCTGCGCGATCGTCGGCTATCCGGTTGAACAGGTGCAATATGACACTGCCCGCTATGTCGGCGCCACGTCCAAATGCCTGGACGTGGAGAAGGTCAGGCGCCTGCTTCCGGCCTGGCGGCCGATACCGCTCGAGGACGGCTTGAAGAGAACCATTGCCTGGTTCTATCAGGACCGCAACTACGCGCGCTGAGCAGCGCCGACCCGATGGCCGCAGAACCGACTGAAGGCCGCTATCTCGACAGGCTCAAGGCCCTGTTCGGGAGCCGCGGTTCGCGCCTGGGCAGCCATGCGCTGTGGATGTTCCTGTTCAACATGCTGTCGAACGCACTGCTGCTTGTGGGCAATACCTACGCGGCGCGTTGCCTCGGCCCGCTGAACATCGGCGTGAGCGCGCAGGTCCAGGCGCTGTCGCAGCAGGCCGGCCTGGCCTACAACGGGGGCTTCGACGCCGTGGCCGTGCGCGCCATCGCGGCCGATCGCGCCTGTGCGGCTCCGCTCGTGCAGGCCATCGTGACGTTCCGGTTGGTGGTGGCCCTGCTGCTGGCCACCGGCTGGGTGCTGGCCGTGTTGATCCTGCAGCCGGTGGGCGCCGTGCGAGTTGCGTGGCTGCTCGGGGCGGGGCTCATCGTCATCGGCAGCCTCAACGTCAGTTTCATCTACCAGGCGTTGGAGCGGCTACCGGTGCAGGCGGCAATATCCAGCGTCGCGGCGATCGCCATCGCGCTGGGATACGCGCTGCTCTTCACGCCGGGAATGCAGGTGGGCTCCGACTTGATGCTGATTGTCGTGGTCACGGCGCTTTCGTCTGCCATCGCCATCGCCGGGGCACTCAAGCTGGCGGGCCTGGCGCCGGGTGGCACATCGGGCCTGCGTGATGGCGCCCTGGCCTTGCGCGGTTTGCTGGAACAGAGTTGGCGCTACTGGCTGCTCGCGGTCGTGATCTACGTGTACAGCGCGTTCCCGATCTTGCTGGTCGCGCACTTTCACGGCGACGCCGCGGCAGGAATCTTCCGGGTTTGCTTCGTGATGGCGGCCGCGCTGGAGCTGGTATTTGCCAGCATCAACAACCTCTTGCTGCCCAGGCTGGTCAGCTGGCGCGCCGACGGCGTGTCTTCGATGTGGAAAAAACAGTCCGACCTGGCCCGGTTCCACGTCGTGTTCGGCTGCGCGGTCTGCGTGGCGGCGCTGCTGTGCGCGCCCTATGTGTTCGGCCACTTCCTCGGTCCCGAGTACCTGCCCGGCCTGCCTGTCTTCAATGTTCTTGTGGCCGGGCGGTTGGTCGTCTTCGTGAGCCAGATCTACGCCTGGGGACTGGTGGCGCTGCGCCTGGACTCACAGTTCCTGAAAGCCTCGCTGGCCGGCGCTGTCGCCAGCCTGTTGTTGAACTTCGCCCTGATTCCCCGGCTGTCCATGATGGGTGCGGCCATCACCAGCCTGGCCGCCGAGGCGATCATCGGTGTGCTGTGCTACTTGCTGCAGCGCCGGTCTGTCTCGGCGCAACGCTAGTTGGATTCAGTCCCCGCTTTCCTGCGGGATCAGCGCTTGCAATTCGTGGGCGTAGGATTCCTCGCAGTGAAAACCCAGAAACGCAGACTGCATCGCCGCGATCTTGCGCTTCAACGGCTCGCCTTGCGCGGCAGCGATGATCCTGGTGACGATGTCGGGCGCGGCCCAGTCGCAGACCAATTCATCCACGCCGTACTTCTCCAGCTCGAACGCCATCCACGTCCCCCGCGAGACCAGCGGAATTTTTCCGGCGGCAATGCACTCGGCAAAGATGCCCGAGGTCGAGGCGCGGTAACGCTGCGAGCTGTACGGCAGCAAGATGGCATCGGCGGTGCGCAGCCACTGCTGGTAGTCCTGCGGCGAAAGCACGTCGTCGACCAGGTCAACCGACACGAGCCCTTCCTGGGGCTGCAGGCCCGAAGCCCGCGAAACCACCATCCGCAAAGTCGTGCGGCCGTCTTGCCTGTCCGTCGCGCCGCGCTTTGCCAGGTCGCGCACGACGTCCAGGCCCTTCTCCGGCCGTGACGAGCCCGGCCACCAGCACAGCACCTCGCCCTCTCTTTTCGCGAAGGTCGCGCCTTCGCTGACTTCGGTGTGCGGTATCGGCATGACATGCGCCGGCCGCCCGAAGGCCACGGACAGGGTGGCGCGCAGCGGTTCGCTGTCCGTCAGCAGCCGGAAGCGGCCCGGCCCCGAAAGCCGAGCCAGCCATTTCGCGACACCCACATACAAAGGCCAGCCAAAGCCCATCGCTGCGGGCTCCTGCCTGAACAGGATCCAGAAGTGCAGGCGGGCGCGATCCAGCCGCATCGCGGCCAGGCAAATCGCGAGCAGCTGCGGCCCGTTGAAGCTCTCGACAAAGATGGCGCAATCGCCGGGGCTCTCCCGCAATTCCCGGCGCACGGCCGCAGCCACGGAATCGGCAAACGATCCGATCCCCTTCAGCAGCGCCCAGATCCGGCCCCGCTTGATCAACGCCGGCAGACCCGCATCGAGCGCTGTGGCAGCGAGGCTGGCATGCCAGCCGGGAGGCAGCTGTGGCAAGCCATGGCCGGGCGGAGTCGCCAGCACGTGGTGCCAACCGTTCAGCGTGGCGGCCCGACCGACGGCTTGCTGGTATCCGAGAACATGGCCCTTGCCGCCCTCCAGCGCGGGCACGATCGACAGGAGCGTGAAGGAGGCGGGCGCCGGCACTAGACGATTTCGATTTCCGGAAACGGAAAGATGAACTTGCCGCCGTCGGCCAGGAAGTCGCGTTCGCGCCGCAGGATGCCGTCCTTGAAGTGCCAGGGCAGCACGAGGAAGTAGTCGGGCCGCATCGCCTTGGCCTGTGCTTCCGTGATGATCGGGATGTGCGTGCCCGGCGTGACGCGGCCGAACTTGTCGGGATTCACCTCCGCGATCGCGCCGATGTCGTCCACCCCGAAGCCGCAGAACTGCAGCAGCACGTTGCCCTTGGTCGAGGCGCCGTAGCCCAGCACCTTCTTGCCGTCGGCCACCAGCGTGCGCACCAGCCGCACGAGGTCCTCGCGGTGGCGGAACACGCGCTCCTCGAAATCTCGAAAGGGCTTGGGCGTGCCCAGGGCCATGCGGTCTTCCTGCTCGAGCATCCAGTCGACCACGGGCCGGTTCACGCGGAAAGCGGTGCAGGAAGCCTTCGCCGCCGTCACGGCGAAGCTGCCGCCGTTCTCGTTGTTCATCGCGACATCGACGAACTTCATGTCCGCCGCTTCGAGGATCCGCTGCACCGTGTGGAGCGAGTAGTACTCCAGGTGCTCGTGGCAGATCGTGTCGTAGGAATTCGTCCGCAGCATCGACG
>JAQGMS010000335.1 GCA_028292245.1 Ramlibacter sp. | reverse complement strand
CGCCTAGCAGCTCGACGCCTTGGCTTCGGCCACCTGGCCCGGCAGTTCGGCTTCCAGCATGGCGATGACGCGGCGCATGCCTTCGCGCTCCGTCACGTCGTGAAAGCTCGTCACCGAACCCACGCGCTTGCCGCGCACGCGCTGCGGCATCACCTTGCATTCGAAGATCCGCCCGTCGGTCAGTTCGACCACGCTGAACTGCTCGGCGTCGGGTTGCGTCTTGCGGCCGCCGACCAGCGCGAGGAAGCGTTCGGGGTCCTTGACCTGGGTCAACTGCATTGCCAGCAGGGCGCCGTCGTTGAGTTTGTCCAGCTTGTCGGCGGGGATGCGCCACATCTCGACGAAGCGCGTGTTGTAGTGCATGGCCCGGCCGAAATAACCCATGGCGAGGATGCCGTCGGTGGTGGAGTCCAGTGTCGCCAGCAACAGGGCCAGGGCCGCGCGCGCTTCCGTCAGCTCCTGCGTGCGGCTTTCCAGCGTGCGCCCGGTGGCCCCGAGTTTCTGCGTGGCCGTGGCCAGGGAGCGGCGGACCTCCGCCAGTTCCTGCGCCAGGCGATTGACCAGGTCGGACAGGCCGGCGGCCGGCAGCGCCTGGCGTTCGGCGATGGATTCTTGTGCTTGGCTCATACAGACACCCTTGAAATTGATTCTGGATTCAGGAACGCGTCGAGCGCCCCCAGCAGTTCGGTGAGCGGAGTTTCCAGCGCGTCGACCAGCAGCGTGACTTCCGGGGAACCGCTGTCGCGCCGGATCGCGTCTTCCAGCAAAGTGGCGCGTTCCTGCACCAGCGTCGCCCCGACGGTGCCCGAGACCGCGCGCGTGGTGTGCGCCAGCCGCTGGGCCGTGGCCCGGTCGCCGGTGCCCCAGGCTTGCCGGATGTCGCGCACCACCGGCTCCTGGCCTGCCAGGTAGCGACGCAGCATCGCCAGGTACAGCGGCCGCTTGCCCATCATGCGGCTCAGCCCCAGTGCCGTGTCCAGGCCGGCAATATCCGAAGGCAGGCCGGTGTCGGCGGGCTTGCGGGCCGCAGCCGGCGCGACGGCGTCCATCCGGCGCGGCCGCGCCCAGCGCAGCAGCATCGACGTCAGGTCCGCCGGGTCGATCGGCTTGACCAGGAAATCGTTCATGCCGGCTTCCATGCACTTGCGGCGGTCCTGCTCCATCGCATTGGCCGTCATCGCGATGATCGGCAGCTGCGCCGCCGACATGAACTTGCGCAGCTCGCGGGTCGCGGTCACGCCATCCATCACCGGCATCTGCATGTCCATGAACACCAGGTCATAGGTGTTGCGCCGGACCAGGTCCAGTGCCACCTGCCCGTTGTCTGCCACGTCCACGGCCAGGCCCGCATCCTCGAGCAGCTCGCGCGCGACCTGTTGGTTGATGTCGTTGTCTTCCACCACCAGGACGCGCGCGCCGCGCACCGCGTCCAGCCGGTGGTCGACAGTGGTCGGGCCGTCCGCGGCCGGCAGCTGCGGTGCGCGGCGCCCGCCGAGCACATCCATGGTCGTGTCGAAGAGGATCGAAGCGCTCACCGGCTTGACCAGCACGTTCTCGATGCCCGCGCCTTCGGCTTCCTTCAGCACTTCCTCGCGTCCGTGGGCTGTCACCATCAGGAACAGTGGCGGCGAGGCCAGGCCGAGCGAGCGGATGCGGCGTGCCGTCTCCATGCCGTCCATGACCGGCATGCGCCAGTCGAGATAGACCACGTCGTAAGCATGCCCGGCGCGCGCCGCGCGGCGCACTTCCTCGATCGCGGCGGTGCCGGAAGACACCTCGGTGGTCAGGAAGGTCATGCCTTCCAGCATCTCGACGATCACCGCTCGCGCGTGGTCGTTGTCGTCCACCACCAGCGCGCGCCGCCCGCGCAGGTCCGGGTTGGGCGTGAGGTCGCGGCGCAGCGCGGCGCCGATGCCCAGCCGGGCGCTGAACCAGAACGTGCTGCCCTTGCCGCATTCGCTTTCCACGCCCACTTCGCCGCCCATCAGGGCAGCGAGCTTCTTGGAGATCGCCAGGCCCAGGCCGGTACCGCCGAATTTCCGCGTGGTCGACGTGTCGGCCTGCGAGAAGCTCTGAAACAGCCGGCCCATCTCTTCGGCGGACAACCCGATGCCTGTGTCCCGCACGCGGAAATGCAGCAGTACGTCCGTTTCGGTGCGCTCGCTGGCCCGCACCGAGATGACGATCTCGCCTTTCTCGGTGAATTTCACGGCGTTGTTGGCGTAGTTCAGCAGGATCTGGCCGAGCCGCAGCGAATCGCCCACCAGGTTGGGCGGGACGTCCGGCGCCACTTCGAACACCAGCTCCAGCCCCTTGGCATGACTCTTCTCGCTGATCAGGCTGCCGGTGTTGTCCAGCAGTTTCTCCAGCTCGAAATCGGCGCTTTCGAGGTCGAGCTTGCCGGCCTCCACCTTGGAGAAGTCCAGGATGTCGTTGATCACGCCCAGCAGGTGCTGGCCGGACGTCTGCACCTTGGCGATGTAGTCGCGTTGGCGCGCGGTCAGGTCGGTCTTGAGGACAAGGTGCGACAGCCCGATGATCGCGTTCATCGGGGTGCGGATCTCGTGGCTCATGTTCGCCAGGAAATCGGATTTCATGCGCGTCGCCGCTTCGGCCGTTTCCTTGGCGCGCAGCACTTCTTCCTCGATCCTCTTGCGTTCGGTGATGTTGCGGCTGATGCCCAGGACGCCCTGGATGTCGCCTTGCTCGTCCCAAAGCGGCGAGATCACGGTTTCGTACAGCGTGCGTTGGCCATCCGGGTGGGTGATCCAGTGTTCGGCGGTGTTCTCCAGCTCGTCGGCGACCACCTTGGCCTGGCGTTCGCTCATGGCCGCCGCCGTTTCCCCGCCGAACAGGTCTTCCGGAGTGCGTCCGCGGATCTGCTCCGCGGTGTGGCCCACACTTGCCGCAAAAGCGGTGTTGCAGCCCACGTACCGGCCTTGCAAGTCCTTGTAGAAGACCCGGTCGGGGATGGAGTCGATCATCGACTGCAGCGTCGCGGCTTGCCGCTTGGTGTCCTTCTCGGCCTGCTTCTGCTCGGTGATGTCCTTGACGGTGATGATGTACATGGCCCGATCGGCCATGGTCGTGAGGAACACTTTGGCGCGGACGTTGCGGACGCTGCCGTCCTTGCGCCGGTGGCGGGTTTCGAAGGCGGCGGAGCCGCCACCGAGCCGGATCGCCTCGTCCAGCAGCTTCAGTTGTTCGGCTGTGTAGTCGAGGTCGTAGTCCGCGACCTCCATGCCGATGATTTCGTCACGCGGGTAGCGCAGGTGGCTGCAGCCGGCGGGATTGGCATAGGTGATGGCGGCCGTGCTGCAATCGATCCAGAACATCGGGCCGGAGTTTTCCAGCACCAGATGGTTGAACATCATCTTTTCCTCGTAGCGCAAGCGCTCCGTGATGTCCCGGTAGGTGATGACGCTGCCCACGCATTTGCCGCGCACGCGTTGCGGCAGCACGTGGCGCTCCAGCACCCGGCCGTCCTTGAGTTCGATGACGTTCAGGTCTTCCGCATCCGGGTTCAGGCGGCGCTGCTCGATGTGCGCCAGCAGCGCGTCGGGGTCCTTGACTTGCCGGGCCTGGAGCCCCGCGAGGGTTGCGCTGTCCATGTCCGCCAGTTCGTCCTCGGGGATGCCCCACAGCTCGATGAAACGGATGTTGTAGTACATCGAATCGTCGGAGTACTGGAGCGTCAGGATGCCGTCGCTGGCCGCGTCCAGGGTCGACACCAGCAGTTCGTGCGAAGCACGCAGCGCGGCGATTTCTCGTTCCAGGCGTGCCGCCGCCCGGCCGGCTTCGGCCGGTGGTTGGGACAAATCTATCGGAGCGCGATCCATGGCAGCCTCTCGCTGTGGTGCAGAAGCTCCATGAAACCATCGGGCGGCTGGCCACCCCTAAGCAAATTGCCTAGGCGCGCTAGGGAATTTGCCGGAATCCAGGCGGAAATCGCCGGCGCTCAGGCGCCCCAGCCGGGCGGGCGCTCGCTGTTTTCCTTGCGGCGCTGCGCGCGCTCGGCCCGCTCCTGCGCCATCTGCTCTTCCAGCTGGGCGCGGCCCTGCTTGACAACTGCGATCACCTTGCTGCGGTCCTTGCGGTGGGGGTACATCCGCTCGAACAGCTCCAGGTTGTGGCGGCGAAAGCGCATCGCATGCGCGCGCGCCTCGTGCGGCGTGTAGCCCAGCACCTCCAGTACGGTGCGCGCGCTGCGCAGGCTGGACTCGAAGACCTCGCGTTCCACGCGCATGACGCCGCGGTCGCGCAGCTCGTTCCAGTGGGTCACGTCCTTGGCGCGGGCCACCAATTCGAGATGGGGGAAGTGTTCCCGCGCCAGGTCGACGATGGCCAGCGACTGGTCCTTGTCGTCCACCGCGATCACCAGGATCCGGGCGGTTTCCGCGCCGGCGGTGCGCAGCAGGTCCAGCCGGGTCGCATCGCCGTAGAACACCTTGTAGCCGAAGGAGCGGGCCGCCTCGATCATGTCGGCGTCGTGGTCCAGCACCGTAGCCGACAGGCCCTGGGCGCCCAGCATCCGGCCGATGATCTGCCCGTAGCGCCCGAAGCCGGCGATGATGATCGGCGCGTGCTGCTGTTCGCTGATCTCCTCCAGCTGCGGCGTGTTGCAGTTGGCATAGCGCGGCAGCACCAGCTTGTCGATCGCCACCAGCACCAGGGGGCTGAGCAGCATCGACACCGCCACCGCGCCGATCAGCAGCGAGGAAGTCTGCGCCGGCAACACCTGCGAGCCGACCGCGGCCTGGAACACGACGAAGGCGAATTCGCCGCCCTGCGCCAGCAGCAGCGTGAACACCGGCCGCTCCTGGACCGGCAGGCCCATCGCGCGGGACAAGCCATAGATCACCGCGCCCTTGATTGCCAGGAAACCGAGGACCACCGCGGCCATCTGGACGGGCGACTTGAGCAGCACGCCGAAATCGATGCTCATGCCCACCGCGATGAAGAACAGGCCCAGCAGCAGGCCCTTGAACGGCTCGATGTCGGTCTCCAGCTCGCGACGGTATTCGCTCTCCGCCAGCAGCACGCCGGCCAGGAACGCGCCCAGTGCCATCGACAGGCCCACCAGTTGCATCAGCGCCGCGATCGCCACCACCAGCAGCAGCGAGGCGGCGGTGAAGATTTCGGGTGTGTTGCTCTTGGCGATCCAGCGCAACAGGGGCCGCAGCAGCAGGCGGCCGCCCAGCACGATGCCGCCGATCACGGCGACGATCTTGGCGGCCTCGAACCAGCGGCCGGCCGCCGTGGTGTCGCCGGCGTCGGCAACGCCGCCCAACAGCGGCAGCAAGGCCAGGATCGGGATGGCCGCCACGTCCTGGAACAGCAGGATCGAAAAGCCGGCCTGCCCGCTGGAGGTGGGCAGCAGGTTGCGCTCGCCCATGACCTGCAGGGCGATGGCGGTGGACGACAGGGCCAGCCCGAGCGCCGCCACCAGGCTCACGCGCCAAGACCAGCCGCACGCCATGCCCGCCACGCAAAGCAGGGCGGCGCAGCCCAGCACCTGGGCGCTGCCCCAGCCGAAGATCGGGCGGCGCAGGCTCCACAGCCGCCGCGGTTCCAGTTCGAGGCCGACCAGGAACAGCATCAGCACCACGCCGAATTCTGCGAAATGCAGGATGTCCTCCACGTTGCTCACCAGCCCCAGGCCCCAGGGGCCGATCGCGATGCCGGCGGCGAGGTAGCCGATGATCGAGCCCAGGCCCAGGGCGCGCGACAGCGGCACCACGATCACGGCCGCGCCCAGGTAGATCAGGCTGTTGATGAGCCAGGCGGGTGCATGTTCCACTAGGTCTCGCCTCCGGTATTGCCCGGCCGGTCCGTCATGGGGACCACGCACGCCGGGCACTGCGGCAGGTCTTCCAGTTCCGGCCAGTCGGGGTAGCTGCGCAGGCGATCGGCAAACACACCCACGTGCTGGGAGACAGCCTCTTCGCTCGCGTGGTTCGCGCCATGCAAGACCAGTGGCGGCAGGAAGCGCAGGCCACACAGGGCGGCCGTCTGCTCATAGGGCGGAAGGAAGGCGTCGAAGAAGTAGCGGTTGTAGCTTTGCGGGTGATAGGAACTTTCGGGTCCGCCCGTCGTCGCGGCGAGCCACAGGTCCTTGCCCTGCAGGGCCGTGCCGCCCTTGCCGTACGCCCATCCATAAGTCAGCACTTCGTCCAGCCAGAGCTT
>JAQGMS010000375.1 GCA_028292245.1 Ramlibacter sp. | reverse complement strand
CGCGTCGACGATCTCGACGGGATCATCGCGCAGGTACGCGAAGGCGGAGCGACGGACGTCAAGGGACCCGAGACGCACGAGAACGGACGGTTCGCGTGGGTCATGGATCCCGAGGGCAACAAGGTCGAGCTCTGGGAGCCGAAGCTCTGGCGCGACAAGACTTGATCGCCACAGTGATCAACGAGGCAGATTGACGACTCGAACGCGGCGCGATCGCTACCGCGCGCCGAGCGCCTGAGCGCCAGTGCCTCATGATCACCCACCGTCGACGAACGGCACAGCGAGACTCTCCACGTGGAAAGTAATTCCAGCGCGCAGCTCCAATCCGCCCGTGAGTAGTCGGCGACCGCGCTCGCAAGTCTTCACGTGGAAAGTCATCGAGCGCACAGCGGAGTCTTCACGTGGAAAGTCATCGAGCGCATCTCGGGAGTCTTCAGATGGAAGTGGCGGGACGAAACGAGACCCGGGAGACTCGACACGAATCATCAACACGTAGCTCAAGTCTTCACTGAGGACCTAGCTAGATTGCGGTGCGATAGCCCGCGGTAAGTAGCTGGAATTTGATCGACCGCCCTCCGTCTGCTCGCCCGAGACGTGCGGTTTCCGGATCGACACCGATCACCGGATGTGATCAGTTGAGATTCATGACGACCCAGCGACGTCGCGGTCAGACCTCGTTCGATGATTGGTTCGCATTCGGCGGCATCCCGCGGCCCGAGAGCCTGATGGATCCTGTCCTGAGGCGGATCGATCCCATCCTCGACGACGTGACCCTGGTCGATACGGTTTTTGCGACACTCGCGAAGCGGCACAAGCAGAGCGCGCGAACTGGGCGACCGAGCACGCCCGCTGAAGTGGTGCTTCGGCTGTTGGTGCTCAAGCACCTCCGGAGTTGGAGCTACGAGCAGCTGCAGTGGGAGGTCACCGGTAATTATGTGTATCGCCGGTTCTGCCGCATCGACGGTGGAGATGTGCCCGATTCAAAAACGATGGTGCGGTACGGGCAATTGCTCGACGGCGAGATCCTCAAGGTGATTTTTGATCGAGTCGTCGAAGTCGCTCGAGTCCGAGGTGTCAGTAAGGGCCGCCGGCTCCGCGTCGACACGACGGTTGTCGAGGCACCCATCCACTATCCAACTGACAGTTCGCTCTGCGAGGACTCGGTTCGAGTCCTTTCGCGCGAAATGGAGAAAGCCGAGGAGGCCGGAGCCAAGCTCCCTTTCGTCCGGACCGACGTGCGGCGCAGCCTCGCGCGTCGGGCATTGGAAATCGGGTACGCACTGCGAAAGCGCGGCGACGAAGCGAAGCAGTCGCTCGTGAAGCCGTATCGCCGACTGTTGAAGGTGACCGCACGGATCACTCGGCAAGCGGTCCGAGCGCGACGCGCCGCGCTCCGCGCGATGACGAAGGCGAAAGGTAAACGACGACGTGCGCTGGCTCGTGCTGCTGCTCGGCTCGGGGCCTTCATTCCGAAGGCGAGGCAAGTGATCAAACAGACACGCGCGCGCGTACTCCGCGGCGTTTCAAATTCCGACGGCAAACTGCTGAGTATTTTCGAGACGGGTGCTCGCATTCTTCGTCGGGGAAAGCTTCACAAGCCGACGGAGTTCGGCGCGCTCGTCAAAGTTCAGGAGGCTGATGGCGGCATCGTCACCGACGTGCAGGTCGTCCAGAGCAGTCACGACTCGGAGCTCCTGGTGTCTTCTGTCGAGCGGCACATCAAAGTCTTCGGCACACCGCCCATCATGGTCGCCACCGACCGCGGCTTTTACTCCGGTCGCGGTGTTCGCAGGATCGAGGAGCTAGGGGTTCGGCGCGCGGTCGTTCCGTTTCCTGGTCACCGCTCTGCCGCGCGCATTCGACACGAGCACCAACGGTGGTTTCGTCGAGGACGAGCGTGGCGAGCCGGCGGCGAAGCTCGCAACTCGCGCCTCAAGCATCACTTCGATATGGGCCGCAGTCGGTACCGCGGCGCTTCCGGCACGCCGCGCACGATTTACTGGGCGGCCCTCTCGAACAACCTGACCGCGATCGGTCGCGCGGCCTAGCACCAGGCAAAAGACGGTGCCGGACACCCACGTGGGTGCGCAGGCCCGGAAATCAGCTCGCGTCTGGCGGTGTTTTGCACCGCAATCTAGCTAGTTCGCCGCGGCCGCCCACCACAGGGCGGTCGACCCGCCTTGCGGACCGACGACGATCAAGAACTCGCTGCCACCCTGAACGACGCGCTTGCGCGTGATCGTCAGCTTCAGGACGTCACCGTTGTGACCGGTCGTCTTGTCCCACGCGAACATCAGCTCGGGGCCGCCGCTGCCGCCTCCGCCGCTGAGCTGCGTCGCGCGCACCGTGAAGTCCGCCGTCGGTGCATCGCTGAACAGCGCGACATCGATCGTCTTCGACATGTTGAGCGGCACTTGCACGCCCTTCGTCATCACCGAGACACCTTGGCCGAAGTCGAGCGTGATGTCCTCGTTGAGGAGCGGCGCGGCGCCTTGATACGGCGCGGCGAGCGCGGGCACGCATGGATCGTGTCCCGCCTTTGCAGAGGCGTTCGACCACGTACGCTGCACGACGAACGTGCCGAGGATCGGCTGGTTCGCGTTCGAGAGGTACTCGCACATGTCACCGAGCTCGGCGCCGGGCGTCATGCCCCAGATCTGATGATCGGGGTCGAGGTCTTGGTACGCGCCCGCCGAGAACGGCAGCGGATCGGTCACGGCCTCGATGAACTCGTGGCTCGAGGCACCGGTCAGAGAATTCAGTCCGCCGCCACATCGCGGCATCAGCGCGTAGACGATGTTTTGGCCGCCGGTGCCCGCGATCTCGGAGTGGTACGCACCGAACGCCTGGCAGCTCGTCCCGAACTGGGTCGACAGCACGGCGCCCGCCGGCAAGTACACCGAATAGATCGTGTTCGGATCGAACGTCCAGCCGGCGTGAGTGCCGTCGAGCTGCGCGCTGAGCCACGCTTCGAGCGCGGTGTCGGTCGCGGGAACCGCGTCGGTCGAGACGATCGTCGCGCCGATCGTGACATCGCCGACGCCGTATTCACTGGTGGTCGCGTGCCAGTACGACGACGACGGAAGCATCGCTAAGAATTGTTCGATCTGTCCCTTCATCGTGTCGTCGTTCGCAAAGAAGATCGGGACGATCCTCGGCGTGGCGAGCACCATGCCGCCGAGCGAGATGACCTCGGGGACTGTGCCGTGGGGCGCTTCGGTGTACGGCGGTGGTGCATCGGGCCCCGCATCGACGACGATTGCCGCATCCGGTGCGGCTTGATCATTTCCCCCACATGCTCCGATCAGCAGCGCGGCGAGTACCCAAGATTTCGGCATGTCCCGAGACCACACCATCGCGAGGATGAATTCGACGTCGGGGGTCCAACATGCTCTCACCAGGCGAGACGCGACAGGAGCTGATTTGGCGTCTCGGCTTCGCAAACCCGCGAACGTTGCCAGATCGTGCACTTCGTTTCCCGAAGCGCGCCGACGTCCTAGCGTGCA
>JAQGMS010000309.1 GCA_028292245.1 Ramlibacter sp. | reverse complement strand
GATCCGCGCCGCTGAGCAGTTCGCGCTCGGCCGCGCGGTCCGGGTAGCCCAGCGAAATGCGCATCAGGAACCGGTCCAGTTGCGACTCGGGCAGCGCGAACGTGCCCAACTGGTCGTGCGGGTTCTGGGTGGCGATGACGAAGAACGGCGAGGGCAGGGCGCGGGTTTCGCCCTCCACCGTGACCTGTTTCTCCTCCATGGCTTCGAGCAGCGCGCTTTGCGTTTTCGGGCTGGCGCGGTTGATCTCGTCGGCCAGCAGCACCTGCGCGAAGATGGGGCCGGGGTGGAAGACGAAGGTTTCCTTGGCGCGCTCATAGATCGAGACGCCCGACAGGTCGCTGGGCATCAGGTCGGCCGTGAACTGCACCCGCGAAAAGTGCAGCCCGAACGAGCGCGAGAGGGCATGGGCCAGTGTGGTCTTGCCGACCCCCGGAACGTCCTCGATCAGGAGGTGGCCCCCAGCCAGCAAGCAGGCCACGCAGTCGCGCACCTGGGAGGGTTTTCCGACGAGCACCGTGTTAAGCTGATCGAGGAGCGCGTTGAGTTTTTGTTGTGCTTCCATTGGGCAACGTTATCCGAAATTGCGTTCAGGCGAGCATTGTGATGAATAAAACCGGGTATTTCACGCATCCCGATTGCAGGAGACACGAAATGGGGCCGGGCCATCCCGAGTGCCCCGAACGGCTCGACGCAATCGAGGACAGGCTGTTGGCAAGCGGCGTCGGTGACGCGCTGGACCGCCGCGAGGCGCCCGAGGCGTCGCTGGGCGACATCGAGCTGGCCCACAGCAAGATGCATGTCGCGGCCATCCGCGGGCTGGAGCTGGAACTGGCCGAGCACATTGCCGCCGGCGGCCGCGGCTACGCCCAGATCGACCCCGACACGGCGTTGAACGCCTATTCCTGGAGCGCTGCGCTGCATGCCTGCGGCGCCGTGCTGGCCGCCACCGACGCGGTGATGGCCGGCGAGCTCGAAAATGCGTTTTGCGCCGTGCGCCCCCCGGGCCACCATGCGTGCCACGACCGGTCGATGGGCTTTTGCATCTTCAACCAGGTGGCGGTGGGCGCGCGGTACGCGCTGCAGCGCCACGGCCTCTCGCGCGTGGCGGTCGTCGATTTCGACGTGCACCACGGCAATGGCACCGAGGACATCCTGGCCGGCGACGAGCGGGTGCTGATGGTCGGCATCTTCCAGCATCCGTTCTATCCCGGCACCGGCGCCCACCCGCTGGGCGCCAACATGGTCAACCTGCCGGTACCCGCATACACCAAGGGCGACGTGATCCGCAAGATGATCGAGGACAAGTGGCTGCCGCGGCTGGAAGCCTTCAAGCCCGAGATGATCTTCATCAGCGCCGGTTTCGACGCGCACCGCGACGATGACCTGGGCCAACTCGGGCTGGTCGAGGCGGACTACACCTGGATGACCCAGCGCATCAAGGAAATCGCGAACAAGCACGCCAAGGGGCGCATCGTCTCCTCGCTGGAAGGCGGCTACAACCTGGGCGCGCTGGCGCGCAGTGTCGAAGCGCATGTCCGAGCACTGGCGGATCTATGACAAGCGACGACGCGCTGATCGAGCACAAGGACGAACGCGGCGTCGTCACGCTGACGATGAACCGTCCCGCCAATTTCAACGCGCTCAGCGAGGAAATGCTGGCTGCGCTGCAGGCGGCGCTCGACCGGGTGTCGGTGGATGAATCGGCGCGGGTGGTGGTGCTGGCGGCCGCCGGCAAGGCCTTCTGCCCGGGGCACAACCTGAAGGAAATGATTGCCACGCCGTCGCTCGAGTACTACCAGCAGCTGTTCGCGCAATGCAGCCGCGTGATGCTCGGCATCCTGAAATTGCCGGTGCCGGTGATTGCACGGGTGCAAGGAATCGCCACGGCCGCCGGCTGCCAGTTGGTGGCGCAGTGCGACCTGGCCGTGGCGTCGACCGAAGCGCGCTTTGCCGTCAGCGGCGTGAATTTCGGCCTCTTCTGCTCCACGCCAAGCGTCCCGCTGCTGCGCAACATCGCGCCCAAGCAGGCGATGGAAATGCTGGTGACCGGCGACTTCATCAGCGCGCAACAGGCGCTGGAGCGCGGCCTTGTCAACCGGGTCGCGGCGCCCGAGCAGCTCGATGCCGAGGTGGAAAGCCTGGTTGCGAGCATCCTGCAAAAACCGCGCGCCGCCATCGCGATGGGCAAGGAGTTGTTCTATCGCCAGCGCGAGATGGGCATCGAAGCGGCCTACCAACTGGCCAACCAGACCATGGCCGTGAACATGATGGACGGCTGCGCGCAGGAAGGCGTCACTGCTTTCACCGAGAAGCGGAAACCTGCCTGGCGGGGGTGAATGCGGGGACAAGGACGCAGAGGACGCGAAGTCCCCGAATTTGAATTCCAATGACTGAAATCGACAAGCTGCTCCGCGACCTGGGCCACCCGGGCCTGCCGTCGGAGATCGCCGTCCTGCTCGCCTGCCTGCTCGCGGCGTTCGGCATCTGCTGGCTGATCGGCCGCCGGCAACCTCCTGAATCGGTGTGGTTCGGCCGCGCCATCGTCGACGGCCTGCTGTTTCCGCTGCTGGCGCTGTCGTTCACCTACAGCGCGACGCTGGCGCTGGCCCCGTCGCAGAAAGTGGTGCTGCTCAAGGTGGCGCTGCCGGTGCTGATCTCGCTGGCGGGCATCCGCTTCCTGGCGCGCGTGTTCACGGTGGTCTTTCCCGATTCCGCGATGGCGCGGCTGGTCGAGCGCCTCTTTTCCTGGATGGCCTGGATCGCGGCGGTGCTCTGGATCATCGGGCTGCTGCCGGCCGTGATGGACGAGATGGACACCATCCATTTCGCCTTCGGGAAGGCACACGTCAGCCTGCTGGCGCTCGTGCAAGGCGTGCTGTCATCCGGTGCGGTGATGGTCCTGGCGCTGTGGATCTCCGCGGTGCTGGAGCGCAAGGTCCTGCGCGATGCCGTGCATGACGTGTCGCTGCGCAAGGTAGCGGCCAGCGCGATCCGCGCGATGCTGCTGCTGGTTGGCCTGCTGTTCGCGCTGTCGGCGGTCGGGGTCGACCTGACGGCGCTGTCGGTGCTGGGTGGCGCGCTGGGAGTCGGCTTGGGCTTCGGGCTGCAAAAGCTCGCCGCCAACTACATCAGCGGCTTCGTGATCCTGTTCGAGCGCAGCTTGCGCATCGGCGACACCGTGCGGGTCGACAGCTTCGAAGGCGTGATTGTCGACATCAAGACGCGCTACACGCTGATCCGCTCCCTGACCGGGCGCGAATCGATCGTCCCCAACGAAAAGCTGATCACCGAGCGGATCGAGAACCTGTCGCTGGCCGACCCGAGAATCCTGCTGGCCACCGACGTGGCCGTGGGCTACGACAGCGACGTGGATCGGGTGCAGAAAGTCCTGGTGGATGCGGCGCTGGCGACGGACCGCGTCCTCGCCGACCCGGAGCCGGCCGCGCGGCTGGCGAAATTCGGCGCCGACGGCCTGGAGTTCACGCTGCAGTTCTGGATCAGCGACCCGAACAACGGCCAGCTCAATGTCCGCTCCGACGTCAACCTGCGCATCCTCGAGGGGCTGCGCGAAGCCGGGATCGAGATCCCGTTTGCCCAGCGCGTGGTGCACGTTCGAGGACCCGAAGTTCCCCTATAGGGCGGCTTCGTCCTCATTGCCCAGCGTGAAATAGAAATTCGCGCCCTGGCCCTCCACGGAGTCGGCCCAGACCTTGCCTCCGTGACGCGCGATGATCCTGTTCACCGTGGCCAGGCCGATGCCCGTCCCGGGAAATTCCGCGGCGCCGTGCAGTCTCTGAAAAGTGCCGAACAGCTTGTCCGAATAGGACATGTCGAAGCCCGCGCCGTTGTCGCGCACGGCATAGACGTCCTTGCCGTCGGCGCCGCGCTCGCTGCTGAATGAAATCCGGGTCTGCTGCTGGCGGCCGCAGAATTTCCAGGCGTTGCCCAGCAGGTTCTCCAGCACCTGCTGCAGCAGCTGCGGATCTCCCTGCGCCGACATTCCGGGCTGGATGTCCCAATGCGCGACACGTTCGGGCTCGCGCTCCTGGTAGCCCGCCAGAACCATCTGGGCGACGGCGCTGAGGTCGACGGCTACCCAGCGTGGGCTGGTGCGGGACACATGCGCCAGCAGCAGCATGGCGTCGATCAACTGGCTCATGTAGGCCACGCCGGCGCGGATGCGCGCCAGGTAATGCTTGCCGCGGTCGGTGGTCGCGCCCCTGCTGATTTCAGAGCCGAGCAGGTCGCTGAAGCCGTCGATGGCGCTCAGGGGCGTTCGCAAGTCGTGCGACAGGGAATACGAGAACGCCTCCAGCTCCTTGTTCGCGGTCCGCAATTGAGCCGTTCGTTGCCGCACGCGCTCTTCCAGCCCCGCGTTGAGGCTCATGATCTCTTCGGTGCGGGCCTGCACCTGCTGTTCCAACTGCGAGCTGTGGTTCTGCAGGTCGCCGTACGCTTTCAGGCGCAACAGGTTGCGCACGCGCAGCCACAATTCCGCCCGGTCGACCGGCTTGGTGAGGAACTCTTCCGCGCCGGCCTTGAGGGCGGCCAGGCGGGCGTCGCGGTCGACCAGTGCGGTGATCATGATGATCGGGATGCGCGAGGTGGCGGGCGCGGCCTTGAGGATGCTGGCCAATTGGTATCCGTCGATCCCCGGCATCATGATGTCCAGCAGGATCAGGTCGGGCAGCTGCTGGGCGATCGCCGTCAGCGCCTCTTCACCATTGGCCGCGCTCTTCGTGATGTAACCCTCGGGCCGCAGCAGCGTTTCGAGCAGCTTGCGGTTCTGGATCTCGTCATCGACGATGAGGATCGTGGCCGGTGGCTTCGTCATGGCGAGCGCTGGACGGGGATTGCTTCGCCGTCGGCCGCGGCCTTCCCCAGGGTCAGCAGGGCATCGATCTTTTCGTACAGTTCCAGGTAGCGCAGCGGCTTGGCGATGTAAGCATCGCATCCGGCCAGCCGCGTCTTCTCCCGGTCTTCCTTCATCGCCATCGCCGTCAGTGCCAGCACCGGAATGCCGGCCGTGTGCGGATCCTGCTTCAAAAGCTTGGTCGCCGCCAGCCCGTCCATGCCGGGCAGCTGGATGTCCATCAGGATCAGGTCGGGCCGGCTGGCCCGCGCCATCGTCAGGCCGGTCTCGGCATCGGCCGCGCAAAGCGAGGTGTGGCCGGCGTTTTCCAGCAGCAGCACGGCCAGCTTCATGTTGGCCGCGTTGTCCTCAATGATCAATATGTGTGCCATGGGCATCCTCCGTGGTGCGCAGCGCACGCCTGACCTCGGCCAGGAAGCCGGCGCTGTTGAATTGCGTTTTCTCGATGACGTGGATCGAATTGCCGCGATGGCCGTTGAGCAACTCCCGGTCCTGCGCCGTGACCTGCTTGGCTGTTACCACCAGTACCGGGATGCGCGCGGTGTCGGCATCGCGCTGCAGCGCATCGACGACGTCGAAGCCGCTGACCTCGGGCATCATCAGGTCCAGCAGGATCAGGTCCGGGCGCAGGCGCCGCGCCAGGGCGAGCGCTTCGTTGCCGCCATAGGCGCGCACCACCGCATACGCCGGGGCCGGCAGGAACGCGGCGATCACCTCCACCGCTTTCGGATCGTCGTCGACCACCAGAACGGTGTGGATGCGTTCCATGACCGGCTCCAGCCCGAGGCTGGCGAGCGAGGCCTTCAGTTGAACCCGGCTGATCGGCTTTTGCAATACCGCGGCGGCGCCCCGTGCCAGCGCCAAGCTGCAGTCCTCGGGGCTGGCGATGATTACCACGGGCACCTGGGCCAATCCGCTGTCCTCGCGTATCTGCTGGAGAAACTCCCAACCGTCCATCCCCGGCAACCGGATGTCCAGCGTGATCAGGCTCAGCTTGTGCCCCGGGGCCACCAGCAGCGCCGCCTCGGCGCTGGCCGCGCACAGCACGGTGAATCCTTCGGCTTCCAGCAGCAGGCGGATCAGGTCGGCCGACCGTTCATCGTCTTCCACCACCAGGGCAACATTCTCTTGCGTCCTGTCCAGGGCAACAGGGACATGCATCTGGGCGGCGGCTGCCTCGTCGGCCGGTTCGCGCAGCGGCAGCCAGACCGCGAAACAAGCACCTTCGCTTTCCGCGCTGGCCACGGCCACCGTGCCGCCATGCAGTTCGGCCAGCTGCTTGACCATCGCCAGGCCCAGGCCCGTGCCCTCGAACTTGCGTGCCAGGCTGCTGTCGATCTGGCTGAAGGCCTGGAACAGCTTGCCCATGTTCTCCTTGGAGATTCCGATGCCGCTGTCGGTGACCGACAGTTCCAGGAACTCGGTGTAGCCGCTGTCCGCCAGCGGGA
>JAQGMS010000296.1 GCA_028292245.1 Ramlibacter sp. | reverse complement strand
TCTACATGGTCGGCACGATCGACGAGGCCTTTGAAAAGGCGAAGAAGGTCTAAATCATGGTGGACGCCACCCACACCATCCACGTCGACGTGGTCAGCGCCGAGGAGTCGATCTTCTCCGGCGAGGCGCGCTTCGTGGCCCTGCCCGGCGAAGCCGGCGAGCTGGGCATCTACCCGCGCCACACGCCGCTGATCACCCGCATCAAGCCGGGCTCGGTGCGCATCGAGATGGCCGACGGCAGCGAGGAGTTCGTCTTTGTCGCCGGTGGCATCCTGGAAGTGCAGCCGAACGGCGTCACCGTGCTGTCCGACACCGCCATCCGCGGCAAGGACCTCGACGAAGAGAAAGCCAACACCGCCAAGGCCGCGGCCGAGGAAGCCCTGCGCAACGCGAAGGGCGAGCTCGACATCGCCAAGGCTCAATCCGAACTCGCCGTGATGGCCGCGCAGATCGCGGCGCTGCGCAAGTACCGGCAAAAGAAATGACTTTGCGGGACAGATCTTCAGCTCTGTCCCCAACTGAATAACTGAATAAGAAGCGCTAAAAACCGCGCCCTCGGCCCTGCCTTCTGGCAGGGCCTTTTTATTTCCGCCGGGGATTTTTCCCGGAGGTGTCCGGCTCCAACCGGAGATGAGAGACATCGACGACGTCTTCGAGGCGCTCGCGCATTCGTCCTTTCGCAGGCGCCAGCGCCTCGGCGATGCCGATGCGCGCTACCTGCAAGGCAAAGGGCTGGAAACCGTGATGGGCCATGCGCGCGATTTCGTCGGCCAACGCCTGGCGCCGGCGAATCCATCGAACGACGGCAAGCAGACACCCTGGCGCGGGCATCCGGTGTTCGTTGCCCAGCACGCCACCGCATGCTGTTGCCGCGGCTGCCTTTCCAAGTGGCACGGCATCGAGCGTGGGAGGGAGCTCAGCGACTCCGAGCGGGCGCACGTACTCGCGGTGCTCGAGCGTTGGCTGCGCGCGCAGCCCGGCCCGTCAGCCTAGCACCGGCGCATCCGGCAATTCATTCGGATTGGCTTTGCCCGCCACTGCGGGAAAGTGTTCGACCAGCAGCGCCGAGACTTCTTCCAGCGCCTGCGTCAAGCCATCCTCGAAACGTCCTTCCCGCAAGGCCGCGCTCATGCGCCCGACGATAGCCTGCCACTCCTGCGGCGGCACGCGCTCACCCAAGCCGCGGTCGGCGACGATTTCGATCGCGCGTTCGGCCAGCAGCAGGTAGATCAACACGCCGTTGTTGTGTTCGGTGTCCCAGACGCGCAGCTTGCCGAACATCGCGATGGCGCGCTCGCGTGCGCTTGCACCTCGCCACAGGTAGCTCATCGGCAAGCTGGCTTCGACATAGATGCACACTTCGCCGGTGTGGCGCCGTTCGCTGGCGGCAACGCGGCGCGCCAGCCGTTCCACCAGGTCGGGCGGGATGGCCTTGCGCGTGTCGGACTCGTCCAGCCAGCGGTGCCGCAGGATCCGTGAGAAGGTCGCGCCCCAGTTTCGTTGCTGCGTCATCACCAGTCTCCCGACGCGCCGCCGCCGCCAAAGTCGCCGCCGCCGCCCGAGCCGCCCCAGCTGCTGCCGCCACCGCCACCACCGCCACCACTCCAACCACCGCCTCCCGCGCCACCGATCCAGGGAACGCCGCCCAGGCCGCCGCGCCGTCCGCCGGACATGCCGCCGAAGCCGCCGGAAAGCATCGTGAACAGCAGCGCCACGAATGCGGCAACGCCGGCAACGACGATGCTGGAAGTGATGAGCATGGCGATCGTGCCGACACCGGCGCCGGTGACGAACGAGCCCAATTTGCGGCCTAGCATCGCGCGCAGCACGCCGCCCGCGATCGGAACGCCGATGAACAGGAAGATCGCCAGATCCATCCAGTCGAAGCCCATGCCGCCGCTGCTCTTTGCCGCAGGCTGTTTTGGCGCCGGCAATGCCTCTCCATTGATGCGCGCGATCAGCTGGTCGGCCGCCGCCCGCAGCCCGCCGGCGTAGTCGCCCTTGCGGAAGTTCGGCGTGATCGCTTCATCGATCACCTGCCTGGCCGCCAGGTCGGGGATCGCGCCTTCCAGCGTCTTGGCCACCTCGATGCGCACCTTCCGGTCGTCCTTGGCCACGACCAGCAGCACGCCGTCGCCGACGCCCTTGCGGCCGATCTTCCAGCTGTTGCCGACGCGGTTGGCGTAACTGGCGATGTCTTCCGGCTGCGTGGTGCCCACCATCAGCACGGCGATCTGGGTGCCCTTGGACTGCTCGAACGCCATCAGCTTGTCCTCGATCCCCTTGAGCTGGATGGCGTCGAGCGTGCCGGTCTGGTCGATGACGTGAGCCGACAGTGCGGGAATGGGCTGCAGGTTCTGCGCGAAGGCGCATGCCGCCCAGAAGACGGCGACCAGGAAGGCGAGCCGTGGATTGCGGGTCAAGCCCGCAATGACAGGCATGCGCTACTTCTTCGTGCCGAAGTCCACTGTCGGGGGAGTCGAGATCTGCGCCTCGTTCTGCACCGTGAACACCGGTTTCGGCTCGTAGTGGAACACCATCGCCGTCAGGTTGGTCGGGAAGCTGCGCGACAGCACGTTGTACTCCTGCACCGTCTGGATGTAGCGGTTGCGCGCCACGGTGATGCGGTTCTCGGTGCCTTCCAATTGCACCCGCAGGTCGCTGAAGCCCTTGTTGGCCTTCAGGTCCGGGTAACGCTCGCTCACCACCATCAGCCGGCTGAGGGCGCTGGACAGCTCGCCCTGGGCGGCCTGGAATTTCTGGAAAGCAGCCGGGTTGTTCAGCGTTTCCGGTGTCACCTGGATCGAGGTGGCCTTGGCGCGCGCCTCGATCACCTTGGTCAGCGTCTCCTGCTCGAAGTTGGCCTCACCCTTGACGGTGGCGACGATGTTCGGGATCAGGTCCGCGCGCCGCTGGTACTGGTTGAGCACTTCGCTCCATGCCGATTTGCTCGCCTCGTCCAGGCGCTGGAAATCGTTGTAGCCGCAGCCGGTGAGCGACAGGGCCGCCATGAGGATGAGGAGCCAGCGTTTCATGGGTCTTTCCTAAACTTCGGAGTGGGCAACGGTAGCATAGATGGGATGCATTCCGGCCCGTTTCAAGTGCTCGACAAGCCGAAGCTGTTGATTGCCGGGGCCACCGGCGCGCTCGGCAATGAAGTCCTGCGGCGCCTGGTGGGGCTGCAGCAATTCGAAGGCGTCCAGGTGCTGGCGCGCGAGCCGATCGCCGCCGGGCTGCGCGGCGTGGCCGCCAGCGTCGTGGCGGGCGACTCGCCGGCGCAGTGGCCTGCCCTGTCGGCCGACACCGGCGTCATCCTGTTCGACCCGCCGCGGCTGTTCTACGACCGCGAGCGCGCTCTGTGGACGCCGCAGCCCGGGCAGCTGCTGGAGCTGGCGCGCTGGATGCGCTCGTGCGGCGTCGGCACCCTTGCGGTCGTGCTGCCGCACGCGCAGGGCCGGCTGCCGGAGGCGCTCAAGCGCGGCCTGGCCAGCCTGGGCGAGCACGCGGTTGCCGCGCTGGGCTTCGAGCGTTTGCTGTTCGTGCGCTCGGCGCAAAAGCCCGGTCCGCCGGCGGCGCCGGGGCTTTTGCATGCCGTCGCGCACGGGATGCTGTCGATCTTCAAGTTCATGGTCCCCAGCAGCGAGCAGCCGGTGCGGGCGGTGAAAGTGGCCGAATTCGTGGCGCTGTCGCTGGAGCTGGGGCCGCCGGGCATCCACATCGCGGCGCCCGAGCTGGTGTGGCGCGCGGCGCAGGGCGACGTGCGCGTGGCGGTGCGGCAGTGGCTGCATCGGTGAATCCACGGCAGAATCGGGCGACCCACTGCCGCCCATGCGAAAAAACAAGCTCCAGGCCGCCAACCTCGAAGGCAACGCCGACGACGTCGAGGCCGCGTTCTACGAAGCGCTGCAAAACGCCGACATCGCGCGGCTGATGGCGTGCTGGGCCGACGAGGACGACATCGTCTGCGTCCATCCGGGCGGCCCGCGTGTGGTCGGCGCGATGGCGATCCGCGCGACTTTCGAATCGATGTTCAGCAACGGCAGCATCCGCGCCTGGCCGCAGCAGGCGCGCAAGACACAGGCCGTGGCCGCGGCGGTGCACAACGTGCTCGAGCGCGTCGAGGTGCTCGGGCCCGACGGGCCGGCCCAGGCCTGGGTCATCGCCACCAACGTCTATCACAAGACCGCGCAGGGTTGGCGCATGGTGGCGCACCATGCCAGCCCCGGCACGAGCAGCGAGATCCAGGAAGTCTCCGGCACGCCCGAGGTCCTGCATTGAGATCGCGCAGCGAGTGAACTACCAGGCGCCCTGGTGGTTGCCCGGCGGCAACCTGCAGACCATCTGGCCGGCGCTCTACGCGCGGCGCGTGTTCGGCGAGCACCCGCAATACCGGCGCGAACGCTGGCCTACGCCCGATGGTGATTTCGTCGACGTCGATTGGCTGAGCAATAGTGCTCCCACAGATCGCGCCCAGCCGCTGCTGGTCCTCTTCCACGGCCTGGAGGGTTCGTCGCGCAGCCACTATGCCGAGGCCTTCGCCGACTTCGCCGCGGAGCACGGCCTGGCCTTCGTCGTCCCGCATTTCCGCGGCTGCAGCGGCGAGCTCAACCAGGCGCCGCGCGCCTACCACTCGGGCGACTACGAGGAAATCGGCTGGATACTTTCGCGGCTGCGCGAACAGCACGAGGGTCCCGTGGTGGTGGTCGGTGTCTCGCTCGGCGGCAATGCACTCATGCGCTGGGCGGCCGAGGCGGGCGGCCAGGCCGCAACACTGGCGAGCGCTGTCGCCGCCGTGTGCTCGCCGCTCGACCTGGCCGCCGGCTCGCAGGCGATCGGGCGCGGCTTCAACCGGCTGGTGTACACCACGATGTTCCTGCGCAGCATGAAGCCCAAGGCGCTGGAAAAACTGAAGCAGCACCCTGGCCTCTTCGATGGGCAACGGCTCGCGGCGGCGCGCGACCTCTACCAGTTCGACGACATCTTCACCGCGCCGTTGCACGGTTTTCGAAATGCCGACGACTACTACGCGCGCGCCTCGGCCAAGCCGCACCTGCACCGCATCCGCATCCCGGCGCTGGTGGTCAATGCCCGCAACGATCCGTTCGTGCCGGCGGCCAGCCTGCCGGCGCCGGGCGAAGTGGGCGAGTCCGTCATCTTGTGGCAGCCGCGCGAGGGCGGGCACGTCGGCTTTCCCGATGGCCACATGCCGGGGCACGTGCGGCGGATGCCCGACGAGGTGGGCAGTTGGCTCATGAAAACCATTGCCTGACGCCTAGGTGACAGGCGGGTTTCCACTGTTGGTCCGCCGGGGGGGCAGGGGCATAAACGTCCCTTCTACTCACCGGGACCTGCCGCCGCCCTCATGCCCTCGACGACCCCCCCCGCATTGCTCGAGGTTTCCGGCGTCACCGTGCGTTTCGGCGGCATCACGGCACTGGAGGCGGTTTCGTTTTCGGTGATGCCCGGGACCATCGCCGGCCTGATCGGCCCCAACGGCGCCGGCAAGACCACGCTCTTCAATTGCCTTTCGCGCCTGTACACGTTCAGCGAGGGGAAGATCCTGTTCGAAGGACTGCCGCTCACGGCTTGCCTGCCGCATGGCATCGCGGCGCTGGGCATCGGGCGCACCTTCCAGAACCTCGCGCTGTTCCGCACGATGAGCGTGCTGCACAACGTCCTGCTGGGCGGCCACTGCCGCACGTCGAGCGACTTCCTGTCGAACGCCCTGCGGCTGCCCCATGTGCGGCGCGAGGAGCGGCAACTCGCCGCCAACGCGGCGCGCATCATCGAGCTGCTCGACCTGGGCGCGGTGGCGCAAACCGCGGTCGCCGACCTGCCGTTCGGCACGCAAAAGCGCGTCGAGCTGGCGCGCGCGCTGATGTGCGAGCCCAAGCTGCTGCTGCTCGACGAGCCGGCCGGCGGGTTGAACCACGAGGAAGTCGACGGCCTGCGGCTGTTGCTGCGGCGCATCCAGGGCGAGCTCGCGCTCACCATCCTGCTGGTGGAGCACCACATGAACCTGGTGATGCGGGTGTCGGACCAGGTGATCGCGCTGGACTTCGGCCGCAAGATCGCCGACGGCACGCCGGCGCAGGTGCAGAGCAACCCCGACGTGATCCGCGCCTACCTGGGGGTGGAGGCGTGAGCGCGAATGCGAACCTGCTGCAGGTGCGCGGGCTGCATGCCCAATACGGCAGCACGAAGGTGCTGCACGGCATCGACTTCGACGTGCGCCAGGGCGGCATCACCACCATCCTGGGCGCCAACGGCGCCGGCAAGACCACCACGCTGCGCGCGGTGTGCGGCATGGTCAGGACACAGGGCGAAATCCTGCTGGCAGGCGATCGCATCGACGGCAAGGCGACCGAAAGCATCGTGCGCATGGGCGTGGCCCACGTGCCGGACGGCCGCGGCACCTTCCTCAATTTCACCGTGGAAGAGAACCTGCGCATCGGCGCCTACACCCGCGCCGACCGCGCCCAGGTGCAGGCCGACTACGAGCGCATGTACAACTACTTTCCGCGGCTGCGCGAGCGGCGGCGACAGCAGGCCGGCACGCTGTCGGGCGGCGAGCAGCAGATGCTGGCGGTGTCGCGCGCGCTGATGCTCAAGCCCCGCCTGCTGCTGTTGGACGAGCCGTCATTCGGCCTTGCGCCGCTGATCGTGCAGGAGCTGTTCGAGATCTTTCGCGCCATCAACCAGGCCGACGGCATCAGCATGCTGCTGGTCGAGCAGAACGCAGCCCTGGCGCTGAAGCTGGCCGACCACGCCTACCTGCTGGAGACCGGGCGCGTCGTCCTCTCCGGCACCGCCGAGTCGATCCGCAGCGACGAGTCGGTGCGCCGCTCGTACCTCGGCTACTAACGTAACGCGCTGGACATGGACCTGCTCATCCACCAAATCCTCTCGGGCCTGGCCACCGGCGGCATCTACGCCAGCGTGGCGCTGGCGCTGGTGATGATCTACCAAGCCACGCACCTGGTGAACTTCGCGCAGG
>JAQGMS010000295.1 GCA_028292245.1 Ramlibacter sp. | reverse complement strand
CCGGCGCAGGCCATCTTAGAAGTTCTTCTTCAAGTCCATCCCCGCATAAAGCTGGCCGACCTGCGCCTCGTACCCATTGAAGATCAGCGTCTTGCGCTTTTTTGCAAATAATCCGTCCTCGCCGATGCGCCGCTCGGTGGCCTGGCTCCAGCGTGGGTGGTCGACGTCCGGATTGACGTTCGAGTAGAAGCCGTATTCGTTGGCCGCGGCCTTGTTCCAGGCCGTCTTGGGCTCGCGGTCGGTGAAGCGGATGCGCACCAGGCTCTTGCCGCTCTTGAATCCGTACTTCCAGGGCACCACCAGTCGCACCGGCGCGCCGTTCTGGTTGGGCAACACCTCGCCGTACATGCCGAAAGCCAACAGCGTCAGCGGATGCAGGGCCTCGTCGATGCGCAGGCCTTCCACGTAGGGCCAGTCCAGCACGCGGGAGCCCACGAACGGCATCGTCTTGGGGTCGGCCTGCGAGATGAACTCCACGAATTTCGCGTTGCCCAGCGGCTCGACTTTCTCGATGAGTTTGCTCATCGAGTAGCCGACCCAGGGGATCACCATCGACCAGCCTTCGACGCAGCGCAGGCGGTACACGCGTTCCTCCTGCGCACTCAATTTGAGCAGGTCTTCGAGGGAGTACTTGGCGGGCTTCTTGACCAGGCCATCGACCTCGACCGTCCAGGGCGTGGGCCTGAGCGTGTGCGCGTTCTGCGCCGGATCGCCCTTGTCGGTGCCGAATTCGTAGAAGTTGTTGTAGCTGGTCGCGTCCTTGTAGTCGGTGACCTTCTCCATGGTCACCGCGCCGGGGAGGTTGGACTTGGCGCCCGCCAGCACCGCCAGCTTGCCGGGCCGAGTGACTTGCGCCAGTGCATCGCGCGCGGCCCATGACGCGATCGCGGCGCCGGCCACACCGGACGCCAGCAGCTTCAACATCGCGCGCCGGTCACGGTAGGCCGCTTGCGCCGTGATCTCGCTGGAGAGCGGGTGAATGAAACCGTCGCGAGAATTCTTGATCAGCATGTCATTCCTTGTCATTGGCCGTTGGTCTGGATACGCGCGGCATCCTTACAAGGATTCAATTGATGTCAGAGCGTTCCGTAACTGTGCAATCCCGACAGGAACATGTTCACGCCCAGGAAGGCGAAAGTGGTCACTGCCAGGCCTGCCAGTGCCCACCAGGCCGACACCGTGCCGCGCAGGCCCTTCATCAGCCGCATGTGCAGCCAGGCCGCGTAATTGAGCCAGACGATCAGCGCCCAGGTTTCCTTCGGGTCCCAGCTCCAATAGCCGCCCCAGGCTTCCGCGGCCCACAGCGCACCCAGCACGGTCGCGATCGTGAAGAAGGCAAAGCCCACCGCGATCGACTTGTACATCACGTCGTCGAGGATTTCGAAAGACGGCAGGCGTGCCGCAATGCGCTGCCGGCCCAGCAGGATGCCGGCGGCAATCAGTGCCGAGATCAGTGCGTAGCCCACCCAATAGCTGCCGCCGGCTTCTGCGATACCGCGCTGGCGAAACGCGATCGGCACGAAGCACAGCGCCATGCCCAGCAGCCAGAGCGGCGTGAGCTTGTACCAGACGGTCTGGCCCGCCTGCTGCTTGATCAGGTACGCGAAGGCAACCATCGCCGACAGCGAGAACGTGCCGTAGCCGATGAAGTTCGCCGGAACGTGCAATTTCATCCACCAGCTTTTCAGGGCCGGCACCAGCGGCTGGATTTCATGCGCTTCGCGCACCACTGTGTACCAGAGCAGGAAGCCCACCGCCGCGCTCACCACCAGCATCACGAAGGCGCCGAGCGACCGCGTCTTGTACTGGTCTTCGAAGAACAGGTAGAACGTCGTCGTGAGCCAGCAGAACAGCACGAACACTTCGTACAGGTTGCTCACCGGGATATGGCCGATGTCGGCGCCGATCAGGTAGCTCTCATACCAGCGCACCATGGTGCCGACCAGGGCCATGCCCACGGCCACCCAGGCCAGGCGCGAACCGATCCGCTCCATCGCGGCAGCCTGCGCGTTCGAGAACATGCCGATCCAATAGAACGCGGTGCTCATGAAGAACAGCACGCTCATCCACAGGATGGCCGACTGGCTGGACAGGAAATACTTGAGCCAGAAGACTGTATCGGCCCGCGCCAGGTCGCCCTGATAGGAAGCCAGGGCGAGCAGCGAAAAAGCGGCGACCGCCACCATCAGCACCCGCAGCGGCCGCCAGAACCAGCCGATCCAGATGGCCGCCGGCACCGCGCCGATCAGGATGCCTTTCTCGTAGACATCCATGTAGCCGGCGTAGCGGGCGAATGCGTACAGCCCGCCGACCGCCACGAAAAGCGCAAACAGCCAGTCGAACCAGTTGCGGCGGGAGAAGAAGCCTTCGTGCAAGGTCAATGTCGTGGTGGCCGTGTTCATGCTTTGATTCCTAAGAGCCGTTCCTTGAGCAGCGTGAATTCGCGGTCTGCTTCCATGGTCTTGCGGTTGCTCGACAGCGCCATCGTGGCCTCGGTCGAATCATCGTCTCCGGCCAGCCAGAACCAGACCCGCCGCTCGCGGACATACAGCATCGCAAAAACGCCCAGGATCAGCAAGGCGCAGCCGACGTAAACAATGTTGCGCCCAGGGCCGCGTGTCACCTGGAAGACGCTGGCTTGAACCTGGGTGAAATCCTTCAACTGGAAAGCCACGGGCGCCGGATAGATGTTGACGTCGCTCAGTGCCAGGACCGCCTGCGTCATGAAACCCTGGGTCTTCTCGCTGGGCTCCAGCGGTTTGAGGCCCGCGCGCTCGCGCCCGACCTGAGCCAACTCGAACAAGGTGCCGCTGAGGATACGCACCAGCACTTCGCCGGCCCGCGCGCGCTCGGCTTCCGGCACGTTCGATTCCATGAAATCGGAGATCGCCTGCAGCCCACCGCTGGGTTTGCCACCTGGCGCCGCGGCCTCGCTGCCGGCAAACAGTGCCAGCGCGCGGCCGGCGGAGGCCGCCAGTTGTCCTGCCAATTCAGGCCGCGACGGGTCCGTCGCCTTGGCGGAATAGCGTCGCACGGCCATCTCGCGCAACGCGGGGTCCAGCAAGGCGGTTCGCAATCGCAGGAAGCCCTCCATCCCGCCCTGGTCATCGGCGGGCACGCGCAAATACCGGAAAGCCTCGGCCGGCGTATCGCGCAGCCCCAGCAGGAACACCGGCGCGCCGTCGCCCATGTCCACCGGCAGCATGTAGTTGTTGAACTCTCGCGCCTGGCCCGCGGCATCGCGCAACTTGTAGCTGATGCTCGGGCCGACGTTGCGCAGCTCCTTCTTCGTCGCGGTCTTGTTGGCGGCGCCCAGGCGCGCATCCAGCGAGTCGCGCAGGTCCACCTTGCGCACGTCCGTCGCGCCCTTGTCGCCGCCGCCGAAGTTCTCGACGTTGATCACGCGCAGGCCGGTGTATTCCAGCGTCATCTTGTCGGCGCCGTCGCCCTGGCCCTTGGTCAGCTGGGAGGAGCCGCCGATCACGCCTTCGATTTCGAACGGCCTTGCGCTGCCGTTCATCGGCAGGGCCTTCAGGCGCACGGTGGAGCCGCCGTCATCGAAGCTCGACTGGTAGATCTCGATGCCGCGGTGTCGCGCCGGATGATTCACCTCCACCCGCGCGGGAATCGCTTCGCCGGTTTCGCGGTCGTGGATCACGATCTCGCTGGCGAACAGTTTGGGCATTCCGGTGGAGTAGTACTCGACGATGAATTTCTTCAACTCGATGGAGAACGGCAGGTCCTGCAAGAGGATGCCATCGGACTGGCTCAGGATGGCGGTGCCGGACTGCGCACCTTCGGCCACCAGCAGGTTGCCACGGAAGGTCGGATTGGTGGCCGGCAGCCGGTGTTCGGGCCTGACGTCGGCGATCAGGCCCCCGCCCGCGTAGGGCGTCTTGCCGCCCAGCCACATCTGCGCCCGGACGATCAGGTCGCCGTCGAGCAGTCCGCCCAGGCACACCAGCACGATCGCACTGTGGGCCGCCAGGTAGCCCAGCTTGTTGGCACCGCCAGCCTTGGCAGCCACCATCCAGCCGTTGTCGCGGCGTTGCAGCTTCACCTTCCAGCCGCCACCGGCCAGGGTCTTGCCGATGCGCTGCGCCGCGGCTTCCGGCGCTTCCGCCAGCGGCGCCCGCGCGCGATGATGAAACGCCTGCAGGCTCTGCTCGCGCAGGTTCTCCTTGTAGACCTTCAGGTCGGTGATGATCTTGGGCGCGTTGCGCGCGATGCACAGCGACGTGCTGGTCACCAGGAACGCCAGGATCAGCAGGAACCACCAGGCGCTGTAGACGGCGTTCAGTTTCACGGTCATGAACAGCTGGGCCCAGAAGGGGCCGAACTGGTTGACGTAGTTCACCGCCGGTTCATGCTGTTTGAGCACGGTGCCGATGATCGAGGCGATGCAGATCACCGTGAGCAGCGAGATCGAGAACCGCATCGACGACAGCAATTCCACGGCCGAACGCAGCGAGTGCGATTCGGTCTTCAGGCGCAGGCCCTGGGTGGATGACATCTGGAATCGACCTTGGGTGAACAAAAAAAGGCGGGCCCTCCACGGAGGCGCCCGCCTTTTTTAGGGTTGTTTGCCGGCGGTTAGTTCAACTGTAGCGCCGGGATCAGCGCAGGCCCGCGATGTAATCGGCGACCGCCTTGATTTCCCGGTCATTGAGCTTGGCTGCGACCTGCGCCATCGGCAGGCTGTTCTTGCGGCCGCCGTCGCGAAAAGCAGTCAGCTGGGCGGCCACGTAGTCGGCGTGCTGGCCGGACAGTCGCGGGTATTGCGAAGGTACGCCCGCGCCATTCGGGCTGTGGCAGCCGGCACAGGCGGCCATCTGGCGGTCGGCCAGGCCGCCACGGTAGATGCGCTCGCCCAGGGCCACCAGATCCTTGTCCTTGGCGAAACCGGCCTTGGCCATTTGCGAGCCGGCCCAATAGGCCACGTTCTTCATTTCCTCGTCCGACAACTGCGCGGCAAAGCCCTGCATGACGGGGCTGGCGCGCTTGCCGGCCTTGAACTCTTGCAGCTGCTTGACCAGGTATTCAGGGTGCTGCTGCGCCAGCTTCGGATTGGCCGGGATGCCGGAGTTGCCATCGGCGCCATGGCAGGCCGCGCAGACGGCCGTGAACTTGGCGCTGCCCTGGGCAAGGTCCGGCTTGGCGGTTGCGGGGGCTGCTGCCGCGGGCGCCGGGGCGTGGGCGGCGGTTTCGGCGGCGAACGCGGACAACGCGGGAACTGCCAGCAAGGCAGCCATCAACAAGGAGGCGAACGGCTTCATATTCTGGATTGGGTTTGGTGGCGCAAAACCTCGTGATTCTACAATGCCCCACTCGGGTTTCCCCGAGCACCAAAAGGCAACCCATGACCCCGGCCCCGGGCCAACCCACTGACGCCAAGTCCCAGGCCGTGATCGCCACGGGCTGGATGCACACCGCCCGCTTCCTGACCACTGCCCCCACGCTGGAGTTCCTGCCGGCGCTGGAGGTGCCCGAAATCGCCTTCGTCGGCCGCTCGAATGCGGGCAAGTCGACCTGCATCAACACGCTCACGCAGCAAAAGCGCCTCGCGTTCGCGTCCAAGACCCCGGGCCGCACCCAAAGCATCAACCTGTTCGCCCTGGGCAAGCAAGGCGTCACCGACGCCATCCTCGCCGACCTGCCCGGGTATGGGTACGCGGCCGTGCCAAAGCAGGACAAATTGCGCTGGCAGCAGGTGATGGCCAACTACCTCGTGACGCGCGACAACCTGACCGCCGTGGTTTTGCTGTGCGATCCGCGCCACGGCCTCACGGAACTCGATGACATCCTGCTCGAGGTGATCCGGCCGCGGGTCGAGCAGGGCCTGAAGTTCCTGCTGCTGTTGACCAAGGCCGACAAGCTCAATCGCAGCGACGGAGCCAAGGCCCTGTCCATCGCGCGACTGCAGGCCGGCGGCGGCGAGGTGAAACTGTTCTCGGCCCTCAAAAAGCAGGGCGTGGAGGAAACCTCGCTCCTGCTTTGGCAGTGGGCGCATCCGGGAAGCGAATGATCGAACGGTTCCAGCAAGCCCTGCCCCATGGCATCACCCTGAGCTGCCGCGCCGCCGGCGAACGCGGCCGGCCGGTTCTGATGTTCCTGCACGGTTTCCCTGAGGCGGCTTTCGTGTGGGACGCCCTGCTGGAGCACTTTTCGCGGCCGGAAAACGGCGGCTATCGCTGCGTCGCGCCCAACCTGCGCGGGTACGAGAAGTCGAGCCAACCGGTGGAAGTCAAGGACTACCGCGCCAAGTACCTGGTGCAGGACATTGCCGCGCTGATCCAGTCCGAAGGCGCCCCACTGGAATGCCTGGTCGCCCACGACTGGGGCGGCGCGGTGGCATGGAACCTTGCGAACCAATTGCCGCAGCTGACGCGCAAATTGGCCATCGTCAATTCGCCGCATCCGGGCACCTTCCTGCGCGAACTCAAGTCGAACCCGAAGCAGCAGGCGGCCAGTGCGTACATGAATTTCCTGATCCGGCCCGACGCCGAGCACCTGCTGCGCGAGAACGACTACCGCCGGCTCTGGAAATTCTTCATTGGTGAAAGCGGCGCGACCTGGTTGACCGATGCCGTGAAGCAGCAATACCGCGAGGTCTGGGACGCCAGCCTCACAGGTGGCTGCAACTACTACCGCGCGTCACCGGTGCGCCCGCCCAGCCCCGAGGACCCGGGCGCCGCGGGCATCACCCTGCCGCACGAAATGCTCACCGTGAGTTTGCCGACGCTGGTGCTGTGGGCCATGGACGACGCCGCGCTGCCTCCGGAGCTGATCGACGGCCTGGACGAATACATTCCCGACCTCACGCTCGAGAGAGTCGAAGGCGCCACGCACTGGATCATCCATGAGCGGCCGCAATTCGTGGCGCAGCGCCTCGCCAATTTCCTCGGCAGGCCCCGAATCAGTACACCGGCGGTTCACCGCCGGGCCGCGACTTGAAGCGCTTGTGCACCCAGTAGTACTGCTCGGGCATCGCATCGATGTAGCCTTGCAGCCGCTCGTTCATGAGGGAGGTGTCAGCGGCCACATCATCCGAGGGAAAACCGGCCCACGCGGGCATGACGTCGACTGCATAGCCCCGCGACGTCATGCGCGTGATGACGGGGACCACCTTGGCCCGCCCCAGTTTCGCAAAGCGTGAGAGCGAAGGCACGGTGGCAGCCGCGACACCGTAGAACGGCACGAAGATCGACTCTTCCGGGCCGAAGTTCATGTCGGGCAGCAGGTACAGCGGCACACCCGCGCGCAGCGACGACACGATGGTCTTGACGCCATCGGCGCGTCCGAACAGGCGGCCGGAACCAAACCGCTGGCGCCCCCGCAGAATCCAGGCATCCACCACCTTGTCGGCCTGGTCGGTGTAGATGGTGGTGAAGCCGCGCTGCAATTGCTGGGTGAGCGCCGTCCAGCCCGCGTCCATGCCGACGAAGTGCGGCGCGAAGATGACCGTCGGCTGCTCGCCTTTCAGTTCCTCGACCGCGCCGCCCAATTGAATGCGCGCGCGCGCGGCTTCGGGGTCGCCGTGCCACAGCCAGCTGCGGTCGAGCCAGGCCTGCGCCACGTGGACGAACAGCCGGGGCACGAGCGCGCGGCGTTGCGCGGGGCTCCATTGCGGAAAACACAGCGCTAGGTTGGTTTGCGCGACATGCCGGCGCGGCACGACCACGAAATACAGGAGCCAGCCCAGCAGCCAGCCCAGCGCCCGTATCCAGCCGAGCGGCAAGTGCGCCAGGAGCCGCATGAAAAGCACGCCCAGCCTGCTCATCTGCTTGCGCTCACTGAGGGTGCCTTGTAACGGGCGTAGCCCCAGAGATATTGCTGGGGGCATTCGCGGATCAGGCGCTCCATCTGCGCATTGACCTGCTCGGCGGCGGCTGCGGATTCCAGCGGCAGGGCACCGGGCCAGGCGCGCAGGTGAATCCGGTAGCCCCGCCCCCAGGGCAGGCGCTCGCCCCAAGCGAGCAGCACGACGGCGCCGCTCTGTCGAGCAAGCCGCGCGGACAAGGTCATGGTATAGGCGGGGCGCGCGAAGAACGGCGCCCAGGCTCCCAGTCCTTCCGGCGGCACCTGATCCGGCAGCAACCCGATCGCCTCGCCGGCCCTCAGCGCCTTGAGCATCTGCTTCACGCCCGCCAAGGTCGTGGGCGCGGTGGCCAGGTTGGCGCGGGCGCGCGATGTGTCGACCAGGTCGCGCAGCCATGCCTTGCGCGCCGGGCGGTAGAGCACGGTGATGCGGCCGTAGCGGGACGCGTAGCCCTGCGCGGTCGCTTCGAAGCAGCCCAGGTGGGGCGTGAGGAATACGATGCCCCTGCCCTGTTCGCGCGCGGCATCGATCAGCGCGGCGCCATCCCATTCGATGTCCGGCGGGGCGCCGAACCAGAGCCGCGGCACCTCGGCCACGAGCTTGCCCGCTTCCGGCACTGCCGCGCGCACCTGGGCCAGGCCGTAGCCGGCTTGGCGAGCGTTTTCCACGAAGCGCCGCCGATAGGTGCCCGAAGCCAGGAAAGACAGCCAGCCCAGGACCGCGCCCACCGCGTGCAGGACAGGCAGCGGCAGCAGTGCTAGCAGGCGGAACAGGGTTTTCACAAGCGTTTAGAATTGCCTCGTCGCCGAGTTATGAACTACTTGCAGGGCGACGTTAAAAAAGATCTGCTAAAGCGTTCGCCCCAAGCTCCGGCACAAGGCAA
>JAQGMS010000350.1 GCA_028292245.1 Ramlibacter sp. | reverse complement strand
GGCACGTCAGTTCCTGTGGTGCACACGATTGAGCTTCTCGATTGGGCGACAGGCGGTCCAAAGCCTGAATTGAAAGCCCAGGATTGAACTGATCGATTGGCCCCGCGTGGAGCTGTTCGAAACGCTCGATAGGCATGGATCGGCGGCAACAGGAGGATCACGATGGCTAAGGCAAAAAAGAGCAAGAAAAGCAAAAAGGCTAAAAAGGCCAAGAAAAGCGTAACCGCGAAGAAAAAATCCGCGAAGAAATCATCGAAGAAGTCCGCCAAGAAGTCGGTGAAGAAGTCGGCGAAAAAGGCCAAGAAGTCGGCCAAGAAATCCGCCAAGAAATCCAGCGCGGCACCGAAGAAGGCCAGCGCCAAGAAGGCCAGCGCCAAGAAGGCTCCGGCAAAAAAGAAGGTGGCTGCCAAGCCCGCATCCGAAGCTGCCGAACCCCCGCCGGCGCCCAAAGCTGCTGCACCGAAGCCTGCTGCACCAAAGCCTGCTGCACCCCAGCCAGCGGAGACTGCCCCGGCTCCCGAGCCTGCTCCCGCTCTCGCAGCTCCGAGCTGGGCCCAGCCCACCCCCGCTGCGCCGAGCCCGGCGCCGTCATGGGGTTCGCCGAGCTCGTCGTCGTCGAACTCGGACGACGACAAATAACGCGTTCCGGTTATCGACGGTTAGAGCCCCAAGGCCGCAGCGTTCAACGCTGCGGCCTTTTCATCTGGAGAGCCCTCCGGAGGCGTGACGCCGTCACGTATCCATCGCCGCTGCTGATTCGTTGCTTCGATCCATCAGCCAGCCTGTCAGAAGTTCTACGGAGATCATGAGGCCGCGGGCGTTCCCAACACCGCCCCACCAACAGGAAAATCCGTCAAGATTGTTGTGCAAATGCAACACCCCCCAACAACATCTTGCCGGAAGGCCACAACGCCTAAAAAGTCGGCAGTTGCTTGACTTTTTTGCTTCCCGCAAAGGTTGGGGCGTTCCAGATTGCAGTCAGGTTACGGAATTTGGTTGCAGTCGGTTACCGCTAGTCCTTGGGGGCCCCGGAACTGGACTGTTTTACAGGGTGATGGGGATCGTCATGAAGAAGTTGGTTTTGTTAGCAACGGCGCTGGCAATGGTATCGGGCTCGGCTCTCGCGGCGGACATGCGGGTGAAGGCCGTCAAGGCACCGCCGCCGGTGGCGTTCGATCCCTGGGACTTCGCCTTCGGCAGCGCACTGATGAGCGACTACATCTTCCGTGGCGTCACCCAGTCCAACCACAAGCCTTCGGTCTCGGCCTATTTCGAGCCGCGCTACAACGTCACCAAGGACCTGCAGCTCTACATCGGCGCCGCCGGCGAGAGCATCTCCTTCACCAACCGCGCGGCGGCCGAGATCGACATCTACGGCGGTATCCGCCCGACCTTCGGCGCCTTCGCGTTTGATTTCGGCGTCTGGGGTTATCTGTATCCCGGCGGCCAGTGCATCGAGAGCTTCGGCGGCCCGATTGCCAATCCGTTGGTTTGCCCCGGTGGTTCGAATTTCGTGATGCCGAACTTCAACGGCATGAAGAAGAACGTCAGCTTCTTCGAAGTCTACGGCAAGGTGAACTACACCATCAATGACAACTGGCAGTTCGGATTGAACGAGTATTATTCGCCGAATTTCCTGAATTCGGGCGCCTGGGGCAACTACACCTCGATCACCGGCAAGTACACTGCGCCGAGCACGACCTTTGGCGCCAGCGGCGTCGGCATGTACGTCTCCGGCGAGTTCGGTCGTCAGTGGCTCGGCACTTCGGACAGCTTCTACGGCACCAACATCGCCAGCCCGCTCGGCGGCGGACCGTTCCCGAATGGAGTCAAGTACGCCGACTACAACACCTGGAATATCGGCATCGGCTTCACCTACAAGGTGTTCACCCTGGATCTGCGCTACTCCGACACCAACCTGTCGAAGGCAGATTGCAACGTGTTCACCAGCGACTACACCGCTCGGCTCACCGGTGCCTTCACCCCGACCAATCCCGGTGGTGCGAGCTCCAACTGGTGCGGCGCGGCTGGCATCGCCAAGTTCTCGGCTGACCTGACCGCGATGACCAACCTGAAGTAAGTCATTCTCTGCAGATTGAACGGGGCGGCAGAGCGATCTGCCGCCCCTTTTGTTTGTGGTGGCCGGAATGAAACGCGATTGGCTGCAGACCGCAATCGAGACGATCCGCCGTGATGATCACCGCGGTGCGCGGGCGGGGGCGGTTGCCGGCCTCGGGGCGGCGCTGGCGATCGGCGGCATGGAGTGGCTTTCGGTCGCGTCGCATTATCCGCTGGTGATCATCCCGTTCGCGACCTCGATCGTGCTGGTGATCGGATCGCCGGAGGCCGAGCCGGCGCAACCGCGCGCCCTGATCGGCGGCCATATCGTGACGACCCTGGTCGGACTCGCGGTGCTCTGGCTGACCGGGCCGCAGGCCTGGGCGGCGGCTGCCGCGGTGGGACTGGCCATCCTGGCGATGTACTTCACCGACACGTTTCATCCGCCGGCCGGAATCAATCCGCTGCTGGTGGTTTCCAACAGCCTTCCCGGGTCATTCCTGCTGGCGCCGGTGCTTGCCGGGGCGCTGTTGCTGGCGGCGTTCGCCTATGTCTGGCACCGCGCGATCCGCCGCCAGCCGTGGCCGCAGCGCTGGCTTTAGCCCGTTCATGGATTGGCGACCTCGCTGTCGTCATCCAGCGCGAATTGATCGCCGTCGCGGACCAGCACCACATTGCGCTGGTGAAAGGCGTTCAGCGTCGAGCGATGGCCGATCGAGACGATGGTGGTGGCCGGCAATTTCTGCTCGAGCAGACGGTAGAGTGCCGCTTCCGACGGCTCGTCGAGCGACGCGGTCGCTTCATCGAGGAACAGGAATTGCGGGGCATGCAGCAGGGCGCGCGCCAGCCCGAGGCGTTGCTGCTCGCCGAGCGAGAGCGTTCGGTTCCAGTGGCCGGGTTCGTCGAGCTTTGAAGCGAGCTTGGGCAGGCCGACCAGTTCTAGCGCCTCAGCGATCTGCCTCGGTGTAAACGTGGTTTCATTGCCGGGGTAGGCGACCGCCGCCTGCAGCGATCCGACCGGGAAATACGGCCGCTGCGGCAACATCATCAGCTTGGCATTCGCCGGCACCGCGATTGAGCCGGCGCCGAACGGCCAGATCCCGGCAATGGCGCGGAACATGGTCGACTTGCCGGAGCCGGATGGGCCGGTGACCAAAGTGCGCTCGTCCCGGCGGAAACTGAAATCGGTTGCGGCCACCAGCGGCGTTGCGTTTGGCAGCCGCACCGTCAAGCCCTTGAGGCTGATGGCTCCATCGCCGGCCTCCGGCGTGACGTGAATCCTGTCGGCGCGGGTCGCGAGCGCCCTGGCGGAGGCAATGCCCGCCTCAAAGCCGTCGAGGCGGTTCATCACCGCCTGCCACTCGGCGAGCTGGCGATAGACGCTGATGAAGAACGACAGCGCGCCCTGCACGCTCGAAAACGCCGATGCGGCCTGCATCATCTCGCCGAGCTTGATCTTTTGGGCGAAATAGGCCGGCGCCACCATGATGTAAGGAAAAATCACCGAAGCCTGCGAATAGCTGGCGGTGAAGGCCGTCAGCTTCTTGGTGCGGGTAATGATGGCGAGCCAGTTCGCCACCACGCGTCCAAACCGCTCCAGCAGCCGTTCGCGCTCGGCTTGCTCTCCGCGCAACAGCGCGATCTGTTCGGAATTCTCCCGGACCCGCACCAGGTTGAAGCGAAAATCCGCCTCGTATTGCTGCTGCCGGAAATCGATGCCGACCAGCGGCCAGCCGATCAGATGGGTCAGGATGGTGCCGAGCACCGAATAGATCAACGCTCCCCAGACGAGGTAGCCGGGAATCGCAAAATCGCGCCCGAACATGTGCAGCGGCGCTGCGTTCGAAAGTCCCCACAGGATCGCGACAAACGAGGCGAGGGTGACGATCGAGCTCAGCACCCCGACCCCGATGTTGAGCGTTCGATCGACGAACAGCTTGACGTCGTCGGTCATGCGTTGGTCGGGGTTGTCAGCCGCGTCGCCCTGGAGCTGCATACGGTAATGGTTGGCCTCGTGCAGCCAGTCGCCGAGATACTGCGCGGTCATCCATTTCCGCCAGCGGATCTGCAGCCACTGATTGAGATAGAGCTGGTAGACCGCGATCACGGTGTAGACCGTGGCCAGCACGCTGAAATAGATGATCTCGTAGACGAACGAGTCCCAATTATATTCCTGCAGCGCGTTGTAGAAGCGGCTGTTCCACTGGTTTTGCAGGACCGTGAGATAGACGATGGCGAGTTCGGCGCCGATCACCGCCGCCAGGAGCCCGCGGCCGGCCCATTTGTCCTCGGAATAGAAGTAGGGGGTAGCGATCCGCCATACGGTCGCGAGCGTGGCGCGGAAGTTCTTCACAGCTGGCGATCTCCGGGAGAAAGGGCTTCAAGCCACTGAAGAAATGAAGGAATTCGTCTATCTAGGTCAAACTTGTGGATTTCATGGCTGCGGCGGCAGGCCGCGCAGCCCGGCCTCGACCCTAGCATGGACCTCGCGGTGAAGCGCGCGCACCGTCACACTTCGCGAGGTTGTGAGCGGCCAATTTCCGGCCACCAATCTGGCCAAGCCCGGGCTGGCCGACTAGAACAATGCGCGCCGTGATCACCCAACGAGTTCGAGAGGCCGGATGCCGTCAGGAATTGCGTTTTTGGAACGGGCCGCAGTGGCGCTGATCCTGACCGTGGCCGCGTTGAACCCAGCTCCTGCTCGCGCCGATGATGAGTTTCCGTTCGGGCTCGAGATGACGCTCGATGTGTCACGCCAGCCCGGATCGAAACGAATCCCGACGCTGGAGATCGGCGATGCCGGCGAGGCAATCCTCGAACTGTGGTGCAAGGCCGGCAAGGGCCAGTTTTCGGTCGCGGGCAACACCGTGATCTTCGTTCCGGGGCCGCTGGAGGACCGCAGCTGTCCGCCGGCACGCGCGCAGGCCGACGATGAACTGGTCGCGGCCCTGAGCGAGGCCGCCACCTGGAAGCGCCAGGGCGATTTTGTCACCTTCATCGGCACGAAGACGCTGCGGTATCGTATCAACACCAACTGAGGTTTGTCGCCTAGGTGGTCCGGCCGAGGATCATGTCGGCGCAGGCGCCGCCGGCCTGGATCGCGCCGCTGTAGCCGCCGAACCCGGCATAGGCCGACGCCAGATACAATCCGGCGATGGCGGTGCGCGGCGAGCGGGCGGCATCCTGCCCAATCGGCGCAAATCCATAAGCCGCCCCATCAGGCGCGTTGAGATATTGCCGAACCGAGAGCGCGGTATTGAACGACGAGGCGACCACGCCATCTGCAAGGCCGGGATAAATCGCCGAGAGATAGCCGACGATCGCGTCCTGCCAGCGTCCGCGCTTCTCGCGATAGGCCTCCATGTCCGAAGGGTCCCAGTTCGACAGCAAATCAGGGCCGAACACCGAAAGCACATAGGGCGGCGAGGGGAGACCGGAATCGATCGCAGTATAATCCACCAGCGACATCGGCGGCATGCGTTCACCCGGTTCATCGGCCATCAGCGCCGCGCCGCGCGCATAGTCGGACAGCCGCGTCATGTCGCGCGGCAGCAATTGGGTGGAATAGGCCGCCACGCCGAATTCGCGCGGCGATTTTGCGAGGCCGAGCGTCATGGCAAACAGCGAGATCGATGGAGCGAATGTCGCGTAACTTTCCCGCAGCCGGTCGGCCGCGGCTTGCGGCATCAGGGGCGCGAGCGCGCCCGGTGCGGCGTTGCCGACGACATCGGCGCATTCCAAGGTCTGGGGGTCGCTGCCGTCCTTGGCGGTGTGGGTGACGGCGCCGGCGCGGCCCTGGCCGTCCAGCGCGATGCCGGTGGCGACACGGCGCAGCAGCACATCGCCGCCGGCGGTCCGGATCGCGCGCGCCAGCGCGCTCGACAGCCGCTGCGACCCGCCTTGCACGAAACGCCCGCCGCTTTGCAGATAGCTGCCCTG
>JAQGMS010000355.1 GCA_028292245.1 Ramlibacter sp. | reverse complement strand
TTCCCCTAGGCGGCCGAGGATGAGCTCGCGGTGGAGGCGCCGCGCCGCGGTCAGCGCGACTTCGAGCGCGGACCGCCGGGCTCCGGGCGGAACTTGTCGTCGCGGAGCTTGAGCGACGCGGCGATGCCCTGTTGGCGGCGGACCGTCCGGAGGTCCTCGATCTCCTTGGAGTCGGTCGCGGTGGCGTGGACGATGGTCTCGAGGAAGACCGCCGACTCCAGCGCGGTTCGCAGGCCCATGCTCTCCATCGCCAGCAGCGTGATCCGCTTGTTCAGGCGCAGGGACTCCGCCGGCACCATCGCGACCCGCTGCGCCAGGGCGAGCGCATGGTCCATCAGCTCCTCGTGCGGCACCACCTCGTTGACCACGCCGATGCGCTCGGCCTCGCGCGCGTCGAAGTGGTCGCCGGTCAGGGCGTACCGGTGGGCGTGCTTCCAGCCCACGAGGAAGCTGAAGAGCACCGTCGAGCCCTGCAGCTCGCGGATCTCGGGCTGGCCGAACACGGCCCGGTCCGACGCGATGGTGATGTCGGAGGAAAGCGCGTACCAGAACCCACCCGCCAGGCACCACCCGTTGACCGCCGCGATGACGGGCTTCTCCAGGCGCATGATGTGCCACAGCCGATCGGGTGTCGGGCGGTCGACGTCCCACCAGTAGCGCAGTGACTCGCTCGTCGACGGACTCTCCGGCGGCTCGGTGAGGTCATAGCCGGCGCAGAACGCGCGGTCACCGGCACCGGTGAGGACGATCACGCGAACCGAATCGTCCTTCTCGGCGCGGTCGAGCGCGATGTGCAGCTCCGCCGAGAGCTGCTCGGAGATGCTGTTCATCGCCTCGGGCCGGTTCAAGGTGATGATCGCGACGCTGCCGTCCTGCTCGCAGCCGACGGTCTCCAGCGCTTCCTCTGTGATGAACGACATGCAACTCCTCCTCCTCGAGCCCGCGAGGGCTCGTCGACATGGATGCAAAGAGAGATCCGCGGCGGCGTGCGCGGGGCGGGCGCGCGGCGCTCACGCCGTGCTCACCGCAGCCAGTGCCGCGCCGGCGACGCAGACGAGCAGGCCGACCGCCTGCGCGGTCCCCAGACGCTCGTCGCTCAGCAGGCGTCCCAGCCACGCGGTGACCGCCGGCGCGACCGAGAGGATGGCGACGACCGCGATCAGCGTCGCTCCGTCCGCGGCATACGCGTAGGCGATCGACCCCGCCGCGCCGGCAAACCCGACGGCGAGCACGGAACCCACCGGCGCACGGCCGCGTGCCGGCGCGGTCCGGAGCGCCAGCAGGGGCACGAGCAGGACGATCGCCGATATCGCGCGGGCCTCGACGACGGCGAGCGTCGGGTCGTCCACCATCGCGATCGCGAGGTAGTAGAACCCCATCGCCGCTCCGGATGCCGCCGCCTCCCCGAGCGCGAGCCGGCTGGCGCCGCGCAACGGCAGTGCCGGCGGCCGCTCGTCCCCATCGCGTGTCAGGGCGATGATCGCCACCCCGCCGACACACGTCGTCATGCTGAGCACGGCGACGGTCGACACGGGCGAGCCGGTGAGCCACACGTGGGCGAGCGGGACGACGGCCGCCGTCACCGCGGAGACCGCCGACGCCAGCCCGGCGGACATCCGCACGCACGCGTCGTAGAGCAGCAGCAGGGCGAGACCGGTTCCGATCCCGCCCAGCAGCCCGTAGAGGACGCCGTCGCGCGACAGCTCAAGGCCGGCGACCGCCAGCCACGGCACCATGAGCGCCAGACCGGCGAACTGCGACCAGGTCGTCAGGCGCAGCGCGCCCCACGCGCGCGACCCGCGTCCGGCTTCGTAGGTCGAATAGCCCCAGGCGAGACACGCGACGAGGGCGAAGAGGACGCTCATCGTCCGGATCAGCCACGCGCTCGCAAGGCATCGGTCAACGGGCGTCCGACGTCGCGTCCGAAGATGCGCGCGCCTGCACGAGCGTGACCCGGGCGTCGAGCGCGGTGACCGACGATCCGTGGGCGACCAGCGGGTTGATCTCGATCGACTCGATCACGCCGGCCCCGGCGGCGATCAGCGCGCCGACGCGGGCGACCACGTCGGCCACCACCCGCCGGTCCACCGGCTCGCTGCCACGAAAGCCGTCGAGCAGCCGGTCGGCCTTGGTCTGCGCCAGCAGGTCGGCCGCCGCCTCTGGCGTCGTCGGCGCGAGGCCGAACGCGACCTCCTCGAGCACCTCCACGAACACGCCGCCGAGCCCGACCATGACCATCGGGCCATACGTCGGGTCCACCAGCCCGCCGACCACGAGCTCACAGTCCCGCGGCACCTGCGGCGCGACCATGACGCCGCGGACATCGGCTCCGGGGGCCGCGTTCGACACGGCTTCGACGATCGCGTCGAAGGCCTGCGCCACCGCGCCGGCGGTCGCCAGCCCGAGCCGCACGCCGCCGACCTCGGACTTGTGGAGGATCTCGCCGGAGACGACCTTCAGGACGACCGGGTAGCCGAGCGCCTCCGCGGCACTCACGGCCTCCTGCGCCGTGGAGCAGAGCCGATCCTCCACGACGGGGATGCCGTGCTCGGTGAGCAGCGCCTTGACGTCGCGCTCGTCGGGCGCGCGGCCCTCGTCGGCGAGGCGCATCGCCCACCGCTCCACCGAGGCCGCGGTGGCGGTGAGATCCACCACCGGGCGCTCGACCGGCCGCCGTGCCGCCTGCGACA
>JAQGMS010000238.1 GCA_028292245.1 Ramlibacter sp. | reverse complement strand
CTCGGCCCGATGCTCTACGGCCTGCGCGAATACCGCGGCGAGCCGCACCGCGTCGAGCCGGTGGGCGTGATCCACGACATCGAGTATTTCGACGACAGCAAGGGCACCAATGTCGGCGCGACCGTCGCGGCGCTGCAGGGCCTGGGCGCCGAGCGCAAGGTGATCGTGATCCTGGGTGGCGACGGCAAGGGCCAGGATTTCTCGCCGCTGGCGGCGCCGGTGGCGCGCTACGCGCGGGCCGCGGTGCTGATCGGGCGTGACGCGGCGCAGATTCGCGCCGTGCTGGAACCCACGGGTGTGCCGCTGCTCGACGCCGAGACGATGGAGCAGGCCGTGTCGCTGGCGACCCAGCGCGCGCAAGGCGGCGACGCCGTGCTGATGTCGCCGGCCTGCGCCAGCTTCGACATGTTCAAGAACTATCCGCACCGGGCGGAAGTCTTCCGCGCGGCGGTCCGTGGGATTGCGAACGACGCGGGCGTGCAATTGGAGGGCTCGGCATGAGTCTCCAGGCTGTCATAGCGGGCCTGACCCGCAATCCACTGCAGCGCACGCCGGCGGCCTGGATGCCGGGTCAAGCCCGGCATGACGCGACCGTACCCGGCTTCGACCAGGCGCTGCTGTGGGTGACGGTGGCACTGCTCGCCTTCGGGCTGGTCATGGTGTATTCCGCTTCGATCGCCATGCCGGACAACCCGAAGTTCGCCCGCTACACCCACACCTATTTCCTGATGCGCCACGTCATCTTCATGGGGCTGGCCTTCATCGCCGCGGTGCTGGCCTTCCAGGTGCCGATGGAAACCTGGGAGAAGGTGGCGCCCTGGCTATTCATCGCATCGCTGTTGCTGCTCATCGCGGTGCTGGTCCCTCGCGTGGGCTCGGTCGTCAACGGCGCACGCCGCTGGATTTCGCTGGGCTTCATGGGCTTCCAGCCCTCCGAGCTGGCCAAGTTCGCGGTGCTGCTGTACGCCGCCAACTACATGGTGCGAAAGATGGACGTGAAGGAGCGCTTCTTTCGCGCTGTGCTGCCGATGGCCGCGGCGGTCGCCGTGGTGGGCCTGCTGCTGCTCGCCGAACCCGACATGGGCGCGTTCATGGTGATCGCCGTGATCGCGATGGGCATCCTGTTCCTGGGCGGTGTCAATGCCCGCATGTTCTTCCTGATCGCGTCGGTGATGACGATCGCCTTCGTGCTGATGATCGCCTTGTCCGACTGGCGGCGCGAGCGCATCTTCGCCTACCTCGATCCGTGGAGCGAGAAGCACGCGCTGGGCAAGGGCTACCAGCTTTCGCATTCGCTGATCGCGATCGGCCGCGGCGAGATCTTCGGCGTCGGCCTGGGCGGCAGCGTGGAAAAACTGCATTGGCTGCCCGAAGCGCACACCGACTTCCTGCTGGCCGTGATCGGCGAGGAGTTCGGCCTGGTCGGCGTGCTCACGGTGATCGCGCTGTTCCTGTGGATGACGCGCCGCATCATGCACATCGGCCGGCAGGCCATCGCGCTGGACCGCGTGTTCGCGGGGCTGGTCGCGCAGGGCATCGGCATCTGGATCGGCTTCCAGGCCTTCATCAACATGGGCGTGAACCTGGGCGCGCTGCCGACCAAGGGCCTCACGTTGCCCCTGATGAGCTATGGCGGCTCGGCGATCCTGATGAACCTGGTGGCGATCGCCGTGGTGCTGCGCGTCGACTACGAGAACAAGGTCTTGATGCGGGGAGGTCGCCCATGACACGCTGCGCTCTCGTCATGGCGGGCGGCACCGGCGGCCACATTTTCCCGGGCCTGGCCGTGGCCGAGGCCTTGCGCGAGCGGTCCTGGCGCGTGCATTGGCTCGGCGGCGGCCCGGCCAGCATGGAGGCCCAACTGGTGCCGCCGCGCGGCTTCGCCTTCGAGACCATCGACTTTTCCGGCGTGCGCGGCAAGGGCCTCAAGACGCTGTTCCTGCTGCCGCTGCGATTGCTCAAGGCGTTCTGGCAGAGCATCGCCGTCGTGCGGCGCGTGCGGCCCGATGTGGTGATCGGCCTGGGCGGCTACATCACCTTCCCGGCCGGGATGATGAGCGTGCTGCTCGGCAAGCCGCTGGTGTTGCACGAACAGAACTCGGTGGCTGGGATGGCGAACCGCATCCTCGCCGGCGTCGCGGACCGCGTGTTCACCGCTTTCCCCAACGTGTTCAAGAAGGCGGCGTGGGTGGGCAACCCGCTGCGCGCCCCGTTCCTGCAACAGCCGGGCCCGGCGGAGCGCCTGGGCTCGCGCACCGGGCCGCTGCGCCTGCTGGTCGTCGGCGGCAGCCTCGGCGCGAAGGGCTTGAACGACGTCGTTCCGAAGGCGCTCGCGCTGATCCCCGAGGGCCGTCGGCCCACCGTGGTCCACCAAAGCGGCGCCAGGCAGATCGACGAGCTGCGCGCCAACTACGCAGCGGCCGGTGTGCAGGCGGAACTCACGCCTTTCATCGACGACACGGCGCAGGCCTATGCGGATGCCGACCTGATCGTCTGCCGCGCCGGCGCCAGCACGGTGACCGAAATCGCGGCCGTCGGCGCGGCGGCGGTGTTCGTGCCGTTCCCGTCCGCCGTGGACGACCACCAGACCACCAACGCGAAGTTCCTGGTCGATGCCGGTGGCGGCTGGCTGGTGCAGCAGCGCGACCTGCGTCCCGACTGGCTCGCCCGCTTGTTGCAGGAGACCGAAAGGCCGGAACTGATCCGCCGCGCTCTGGCGGCCAAGAGCATGGAAAAGACATCGGCCACCGCTGAAATGGTCAAGGCCTGCGAGGAACTGGCGCAATCATGAAGCACGCCGTCAAGCACATTCACTTTGTGGGCATCGGGGGAGCCGGCATGTCCGGCATCGCCGAAGTGCTGCGCAACCTGGGATACGTCATTTCGGGATCGGACCTGTCGGACAGCCCGACGCTCAAGCGCTTGAAGGGCCTGGGCATCAAGACCCATGTGGGCCACGCCGCGAGCAACGTGGCCGGCGCCGACGCGGTTGTCACCTCCACCGCGGTGCAGTCTGACAACCCGGAGGTGCTGGCCGCCCGGCAGCGCAAGGTTCCGGTGGTGCCGCGCGCCATGATGCTGGCCGAACTGATGCGGCTGAAGCAGGGCATCGCGATCGCCGGCACGCATGGCAAGACGACCACCACCAGCCTGGTCGCCAGCGTGCTGGCCGAAGGCGGGCTGGACCCGACTTTCGTGATCGGCGGCCGGCTGAACAGCGCGGGCGCCAATGCCAAGCTTGGCGGCGGCGACTACATCGTGGTGGAAGCGGACGAGTCGGATGCCTCGTTCCTGAACCTGATGCCGGTGATGGCGGTGGTGACCAACATCGACGCCGACCACATGGAGACCTACGGCCACGACTTCAACAAGCTCAAGGGCGCGTTCCTCGAGTTCCTGCACCGCATGCCGTTCTACGGCACGGCCATCCTGTGCACCGACGACGCCGCCGTGCGAGAGATCGTCCCCGACGTGCAGTGCCCGATCACCAGCTACGGCCTGGGCGAGGACGCGCAGGTGCGCGCCATCGACGTGCGCGCCGTGGGCCCGCAGATGCACTTCACGGTGCAGCGGCGCAACGGCGTCACGCTGCCCGACCTCGACGTGGTGCTGAACCTCGCCGGCATGCACAACGTGCTGAACGCGCTGGCCGCGATCGCCGTTGCGGTGGAACTCAATGTCCCCGATGCCGCCGTGCAGAAGGCGCTGGCCGAATTCACCGGCGTGGGCCGCCGTTTCCAGGGTTACGGCGAGGTTGCCGTGAAAGCCGCGAATGGCGGTGGCCGTTTCACGCTGATCGAGGACTACGGCCACCATCCGGTGGAGATCGCCGCCACGCTGGCCGCGGCGCGCGGCGCCTACCCGGGCCGGCGCCTGGTGCTGGCATTCCAGCCGCATCGCTACACGCGCACGCGCGATTGCTTCGAAGATTTCGTCAAGGTGGTCGGCGGGGCCGACGCGGTGTTGCTGGCCGAGGTGTACGCGGCCGGCGAAGCGCCGATCGTCGCCGCCGATGGCCGCTCCTTGGCGCGGGCGGTGCGCGTCGCCGGCAAGCTGGAACCGGTCTTTGTCGACGACATCGCCGCCATGCCGGGCGCGATCCTGGAACTTGCGCGCGACGGCGATGTGGTGATGTGCATGGGCGCCGGTTCCATCGGCGGCGTACCGGCGAAGCTCGTCGATTCGGGGGGTGCCGTATGACCGCCGGCAAGGAAACCGCAGGCTTCGGCAAAGTCGCGGTCCTCATGGGCGGCCGTTCGGCCGAGCGCGAGGTTTCGCTGATGTCGGGCGCCGGCGTGCTCAAGGCGTTGCAGTCCAAGGGCGTCGATGCGCACGCGTTCGACCCGGCCGAGCGCGACCTGGTGGAGCTCAAGCGCAAGGGCTTCAAGCGCTGCTTCATCGCATTGCACGGCCGCTTCGGCGAGGACGGCACGGTGCAAGGCGCGCTGGAGCTGCTGGGCATTCCGTACACCGGCTCGGGCGTGATGGCGTCCAGCATCTCGATCGACAAGGTCATGACCAAGCGGGTCTGGCTGGCCGAGGGCCTGCCGACGCCCAAGTACGTGCTGCTGCGGCGTGGCTCCTTCACGCGCGAGCAGGTGCGGGCCGTGCCCGACGAGCTGAACCTGCCGCTGATCGTCAAGCCGGCGCGCGAAGGCTCTTCGATCGGCGTGGCCAAGGTCAAGGGCTACTCGGAAATGGCCGACGCCGTGGACCAGGCGGCGGCGCTGGACGCCGACGTGCTGTGCGAGCAATTCATCAGCGGTGACGAAGTGACCTGCCCGGTGCTCGGCGCGGGGGACGACGCGCGCGCTCTGCCGGTGATCCGCATCGTGGCGCCCGAGGGCAACTACGACTACCAGAACAAGTACTTCACCGACGACACCAAGTACCTGGTGCCCAGCGGCCTGCCCGAGAGCGAGGAGCAGGCGATCCAGCAGATCGTCCTCAAGGCCTATCGGGTGCTGGGCTGCCGCGGCTGGGGCCGGCTGGATGTGATGGTCGATGCGGCCACGCGCAAGCCCTACCTGCTGGAGATCAACACCTCGCCGGGCATGACCGGGCATTCGCTGGTGCCGATGTCGGCGCGCGCGGCCGGCATCAGCTACGAGGAACTCTGCGTGCAGCTGCTGGCTTCGGCCGCGCTGGACCAGGAGAAGGGAGCGCAGCGCCCATGACCGCCGCCGTACAGCAGCCGTTCGACGTCAAGCTGATGAACCTCACCGCGACGGTGCTGTTCTCGGCTTGCCTCGTCATGCTGCTGGCGGCCGGTGGTTGGTGGGCGTTGCGGCACCCGCTGTTCGCGATCGCGGGCATCACGGTGCAAGGCGACGTCGCGCACAACAGCGCCGTCACGCTGCGCGCCAACGTGGCGCCGCGGCTGGCCGGCAACTTCTTCACGGTGAACCTGGCGGGCGCGCGCGAGGCGTTCGAGGCCGTGCCCTGGGTGCGCAGCGCCGTGGTGCGGCGCGAGTTCCCGAACCGACTGCGCGTTTCGCTGGAGGAGCACCGGGCCGCGGCCTTCTGGGGAACGGACGGCGAGGGCCGGCTGGTCAATATCTTCGGCGAGGTGTTCGAGGCCAACCCCGGCGACGTGGAGGCCGAAAACCTTCCAAGGCTGGCCGGCCCGCAAGGGCAGTCGGCGGTGGTGCTGACCATGTACCGCATGCTCAAGCCGATGTTCGAGTCGCTGGACCTGGGGCTGGAGCAGCTGGCCCTGACCTCGCGCGGCAGCTGGCAATTGCAACTGGACAACAACGCGGTGATCGAGCTGGGGCGCGGGACGCCGGAGGAGGTGGTGGCCCGCACGCAGCGCTTCGTGCAGACCTTGGCCCAGGCGACATCGCGCTACGGCCGCCGGCCCGACGCGCTGCTGTCGGCCGACTTGCGGCACGGCGAAGGCTACGCGTTGCGTTTGAGGGGCGTCGGCACCACCGGTGCGGACGGGAAGAAATAAGGACGGACACGGACTATGGCAAAAGAATACAAGGATCTGGTCGTCGGCCTGGACATCGGCACCGCCAAGGTGATGGTGGTGGTGGCCGAAGTGCTGCCCGGCGGGGAGCTCAAGCTGGCCGGCTTCGGCGTGTCCGCGTCCAACGGGCTCAAGCGCGGCGTGGTGGTGAACATCGACGCCACGGTGCAAAGCATCCAGCAGGCGCTGAAAGAGGCCGAGCTGATGGCCGACTGCAAGATCACGCGTGTCTACACCGGCATCACCGGCAACCACATCCGCGGCATCAATTCCAGCGGCATGGTGGCGGTGAAGGACAAGGAAGTGACGCAGGCCGACGTGGCGCGCGTGATCGAGACGGCGCGGGCCATCAACATCTCCACCGACCAGCGGCTGCTGCTGGTGGAACCGCAGGAATTCATCATCGACGGCCAGGACGTGAAGGAGCCGATCGGCATGAGCGGCATCCGGCTGGAAGCCAAGGTGCACATCGTGACCGGCGCCCAGAGCGCGGCCGAGAACATCATCAAGTGCGTGCGCCGCTGCGGCCTGGAAGTCGAGGCGCTGATGCTCAACGCCCTGGCCTCCAGCCAGTCGGTGCTGACCGATGACGAGAAGGAACTGGGTGTCGCGCTGGTGGACATCGGCGCCGGCACCACCGACGTGGCGATCTTCACCAATGGCGCGATCCGCCACACCGAGGTGATCCCGATCGCCGGCGACCTGATCACCAGCGACATCGCGATGGCGCTGCGCACGCCGACCAAGGACGCGGAGAACATCAAGGTCGAGAACGGCTACGCCAAGGAGCTGCTGGTCAACCCCGACGAGCAGGTCGAGGTTCCGGGGCTGGGCGACCGCGAGCCGCGCCAGATGGCGCGCCAGGCCCTGTCGTACGTGATCGAGAAGCGGGTCGAGGAAATCTACCTGTGCGTGCGCAACGTGATCCGCGACACCGGCTACGAGGAAGTGCTGTCGTCGGGAATCGTCATCACCGGCGGCAGCGCGCTGATGCCCGGCATGGTCGAACTGGGCGAGGACGTGTTCCTCAAGCAGGTGCGCCGGGGGGTGCCGAGGTATTCCGGCGCACTGGCAGACATGATTGCCCAGCCGCGCGCGGCCACCGTGATGGGCCTGCTGGAAGAGGCGCGGCTGGCGCGCATCCGCGGCTTCAAGGTGGCGCAGAAAAACGGTTCGATGAAGACGGCGTTCGGCCGCTTCAAGGATTTCATCGTGGGGAATTTCTAGCCATGACCAACAAGCTTTGGCTCGCGAGAGGAAGTCCCCATCGGAAGAGAAGGGAGCGATGGCGGTGCACCGATCCGCCTGTCAAACGTTCATGACTCACAACAACGATCTTAAGAATTGGCAACTGCAACGGAATCAGGAGAATCAAATGAGCATCGAAATGATTGAAGTCGAAGAGTTCCACCTCGGCACCCAGATCAAGGTGATCGGTGTCGGCGGTGGCGGCGGCAACGCGGTCGATCACATGATCGGCCGGGCGGTGCAGGGCGTGGAGTTCATCTGCGCCAACACCGACGCGCAGGCGCTGGCACGCACCGCGGCGCACAAGACCATCCAGTTGGGCCAGACCGGCCTGGGCGCGGGCAGCAAGCCCGAGAAGGGCCGCGAGGCCGCGGAGTTGGCGGTGGAGGACATCCGCTCGGCGATTGCCGGGGCGCACATGTTGTTCATCACGGCTGGCATGGGCGGCGGCACGGGCACTGGCGCAGCGCCCGTGATCGCGCGGGTGGCCAAGGAGATGGGCATCCTCACGGTGGGGGTGGTGACCAAGCCGTTCGACTGGGAAGGCGGCCGCCGCATGACCAATGCCGACCAGGGCCTGGCGGAGCTGGAGGCCAACGTCGACTCGCTGATCGTGGTGCTCAACGAGAAGCTGCTCGAAGTGCTGGGCGACGACATCACCCAGGACGAGGCCTTCGCGCACGCCAACGACGTGCTGAAGAACGCGGTGGGCGGCATCGCCGAAATCATCAACGTGCCGGGCCACGTCAACGTGGACTTCGAGGATGTGCGCACGGTGATGGGCGAGCCCGGCAAGGCGATGATGGGCACGGCCGTGGCTTCGGGCCCGGACCGCGCGCGCATCGCCGCCGAGCAGGCGGTGGCCTGCCCGCTGCTCGAAGGCATCGACCTCTCCGGCGCCAAGGGCGTGCTGGTGCTGATCACCGCGGCCAAGGGCAGCCTCAAGCTGTCGGAGTCCAAGCTCGCGATGAACACCATCCGCGCCTACGCCTCGGCCGACGCGCACGTGATCTACGGCACGGCCTACGACGACGACCTCGGCGACGAGGTGCGTGTCACCGTGGTGGCCACGGGCCTGTCACGCCAGGGCCAGCGCCGCACGGCCCCGCCGCTGCAGGTGCTGCGCACCGGCACCGACAACGTACCGTTCAACGTGCCGACGGTGAACAACGCCGTGGGTGGCCCGGGCGCGATCGTCACCCGTGACGGCGCTACATCGAACCAGCCGGACTACAACGGCATGGCCGTGCCCAGCGTCTGGCGCACCAACCGCACCCAGGCGGCAGCCAAGGTGGACGCGCTTTCGAACGGCGGCATGGACGATTTCGAAATCCCGGCCTTCCTGCGCAAGCAGGCGGATTGAAGCCGGCATGAAGGGATAACTTCTAGAAGAGAGTTCTCCAAGGGGAGTGCTTCGGGGTGGGCTTTGCAAGTGGCCCACCCCTTTTTCTTTGCCCCGGAACTATCGCGGCCATCGAGCAAACCAAAGGCGATCGGCTGTCCCGCGCCTTAAAATCGACCCTATGCTCCAGCAACGCACGCTCAAGACCCTGACCAAGGCGGTCGGCATGGGCCTGCACAGCGGCCAGCGGGTCGAGCTGACGCTGCGCCCGGCCCAGCCGGACACGGGCATCGTCTTCCGGCGCGTCGACCTGCCGGTGCCGGTGGATATCCCGGTGTCCGCCCAGGCGGTGACCGATACACGGCTGGCCTCCACCATCTCCAATGGCGGCGCCAAGGTCCACACGGTGGAACACCTGATGTCGGCCTGCGCCGGCCTGGGGCTGGACAACCTTTACGTGGACATCACGGCCGAGGAAGTACCGATCCTCGACGGCTCATCGGCTTCGTTCGTGTTCCTGCTGCAAAGCGCGGGCATCGTGTCGCAGAACGCGCCGCGCCGCTTCATCCGCGTGCTCAAGCCGGTGGAAGTGCGCGAAGGCGAGGGCGACAGCCTCAAGTGGGTGCGGCTGGAGCCCTTTCATGGTTACAAACTGCGCTTCGAGATCGACTTCGACCACCGGGTCGTGAGTTCCACCGGCCAGAGCGTCGAGTTCGACCTGAGCTCGGGCTCGTACGCGCGCGACATCGCACGGGCCCGTACCTTCGGCTTCACCAAGGACGTGGAAATGATGCGCGCCAACGGCCTGAGCCTGGGCGGCGGGCTGGACAACGCCGTCGTGATGGACGACTACCGCGTGCTCAATACAGAGGGTTTGCGCTACGACGATGAGTTCGTCAAGCACAAGATGCTCGACGCCATGGGCGACCTGTACCTGATCGGCAAGCCGCTGCTGGCGGCCTACAGCGCATTTCGCTCCGGTCACGCGCTGAACAACAAATTGCTGCGCGAATTGCTTTCGCAGCAAGATGCCTACGAGGTCGTCACCTTCGACGACGAGAAGCTGGCGCCCGCCGGCTTCACCCAGCCTGTGCGGGCCTGGTAGAGGATGCTGATCTTTCGCTGGGCAATGCTGTTGTTCCTGCTGGGGGCGGCAGTGTGCTTCGCGTTCTACGCCGGAACCGGGCAGGCTCGCTTCAAGCGCTATGGGTTGATCACGCTGAAGTGGACGTTGATTGCGGCGTTCGCTTTCTTCGCCGTCTTGATACTTGAGCGGGTTGGCTGACGTTCGGTATCCGTCGTTCGACGTTGGCTGGCACGGCCGGCGGCCGGGGCGGGCTGTTCTCCGGTCACGCTCGCGGGCGCGCTCCCGGGTTGGCGTCCATCATCGCGTCAGGACCGTGGCTGGCACGCAATGCCTTGGGCGACCGCGACTGGACCTGCGCCCAGCCCACCCCGACTACCAGCCGTGCCAACCATCTCCGCGCGCAACGCTGCGAACATTGCCCAGGTGAGTCAACTAAGCTCAACGCGTCCTGCCGCCCTTGTACATCCCGGTGGTGGTACGCGAAGTCTCGGTTGCTTGCGCGATCCGCGCCATGGCGGCGCCCGCATGCGCATGCGTGATCGCCAGGCCCAACGCATCGGCCGCATCTTTGCCCGGCAAACCAGGCAGTCGAAGCAGGCGCTTGACCATCTCCTGCACCTGTGCCTTGGCCGCCTTGCCGTGGCCTGCGATGGCCTGCTTCATTTGCAGCGCCGTGTATTCGGCGACCGCGAGATCGCAGGCCACCAGTGCCGTCACACAGGCGCCACGCGCCTGGCCCAGCAACAGCGTGGCTTGCGGATTGACGTTCACGAAGACGATTTCCACTGCCGCGACATCGGGGCTGTAACGCTCCTTGACTTCGGAGATGCCGTCGAACAGCACCTTCAGGCGGGCCGGCAGGTTGCCGCGGTCCAGGTGCGTGGTGGTGATGGTGCCGCTGGCGACGTAAGTCAGCTCATGGCCGGCCACGTCGACGACACCGAAGCCGGTAGTCTGCAAGCCGGGATCGATGCCGAGAATTCGCATGTCCGTATTAGGCGCCGAAATACCAGCGGGCAGAGTGAAAGAAGATAGGTGCGGCAAAGCACAACGCGTCCACCCGATCGAGCAGGCCGTTGGCACCGGTGATCGACATTTCGCGCTTGCCCCAGGCGGTGACGCCGCGGTCGCGCTTCAGGGCCTTCATCACCAAGTGGCCCATCGAGCCGGCCACGCACGCGACGAACGCCATCAGCACCGCCTGGCCGAAGCGGAACGGCGTGATGAACGAGAACAGGGCGCCGACCATGCTGCCGACGATCATGCCCAGCAGCCAGCTGTACCAGTTGAAGCTGCGGCTGATTTCGGGCACGCTCGGCGGCCGCTTGAGCCGGCGCGTGACGATGTGCTGCACCAGCATGCAGGTCTGCACCACGAACACCAGGAAGAACACCAGGAAAGCGCCCTTGCCCTGGTAGTCCTTGAAGTCCAGCAGCAGCAGCGCCGGCACGTGGCTCATGCCGTAGACACAGACCATGATGCCCCATTGCAACTTGGCATTGCGCTCCAGAAAGCGCTGCGTGTCCCCGGCCAGCGCGCTCACCACCGGGATCGCCAGGAAGACATAGACCGGGATGAACACGGTGAACAGGTCGAAGCGCTCCGTGCCGACCAGCCAGAACTGGATCGGCAGCACGACGAAGAAAGCCAGCACGAGGCTGCGATGGTCGCCGCGTCGGGTCGGTGACAAGGTGATGAACTCGCGCAGCGCGAAGAAGGCGATCAACGCGAACAGGATGGTGGCCACGGTGTCGCCGGCCGCCCACGCCATCCAGAAGACGACCACCATGAACCACGAAGTGCCCAGGAGCTTGCGGAAGTTCTTCAGCTCCTCGTGCCAGGCCTCGTCGTGCTTGTCGGCGGACTCGCGGAAGGTGAGAAGGAATGCGGTGACGCTGACGACCACCAGGATGCCGAAGACGATCAGGAAGAGCGCGGCCACCTGCTGGGTCGGCGTGAGGCTGCGCAGGAACTGGTTCATGGGAGAGTCATGGGAGAGGCTTCAGGTCTCGCGCAGCGCGATCACGGCCTGCCGCGCCCGATCCAGGAAATGGCGGCGCTCTTCCTGCGGCTCCAATTGCACCGGCGTGCCAAAGGTCACGGAACACAGGATCGGCACCGGCACCACCTCGCCCTTGGGCATCACCCGCTGGATGTTGTCGATCCAGGCCGGTACCAGCACGACGTTCGGGAATTTCTGCGCAAGGTTGTACAAGCCCGCCTTGAAAGGCTGGGGCTCTTCGGCGTGGCCGCGCGTGCCTTCCGGAAAGATGATGATGGAGTCGCCGTGCTCGAGCGCCTCGATGAGCGGCTCCAGGGGGTCCTGGTCGCCGACCCGGGCACGGTCCACGTAGATCGCGTTGAACACCGCGGTGGTGATCCATTGCTTGAAGGGGGTCTTGGTCCAGTAGTCCTTGGCCGCGATCGGGCGGGTGATGCTGCGCAGCTCCTCGGGCAGGGCCGCCCAGATCATGACCAGGTCGGCGTGGCTCTGGTGGTTGGCGAAGTAGATCCGCTGTTCGGCCTTGGGCGGGCAGCCGTACCAACGAGCCTGCGCGCCTGTGAGTACCCGGATCAGGCCCAGCAGGAACAGGCTCATGAGCTTGGCAAGCATGGGGTTGATGATAGCTGCGCTGATGAGCAGCGAAAAAGCGGGCATCATGGCGCGAAGTTCACGGAGCGACTCCATGGCCCATCACGATTGCGACCTCTTTGTCATCGGCGGCGGCAGCGGCGGCGTGCGTGCGGCGCGCATGGCGGCGCAACGCGGCGCGCGCGTCGTGTTGGCCGAGGCCGCGGCCCTGGGCGGCACCTGCGTCAACGTGGGCTGCATCCCCAAGAAGCTGTACAGCTATGCGGCGCATTTCGCCGACGACTTCCGCGATGCTGCCGGTTTCGGCTGGAGCGCCGGCAATGTTTCGTTCGACTGGCAGGTGCTCAAGGCCAACCGAGCCAAGGAAATTTCCAGGCTCAACGGTGTCTACGCGAGCTTGTTGAAAGGTCCCGGCGTGCAGGTGGTGACGGGGTGGGCGCAGCTGGTCGATGGCCACAACGTGCAAGTGCGCACGGCCGCCGGACAGCGAAGCTATGCGGCCAAGCATGTCCTGGTGGCGACGGGCGGGCGCCCCAGCGTGCCGACCTTCCCGGGCTGCGAGCACGTCATCACGTCCGACGGCATGTTCGACCTGGAGCCCTTTCCGAAGCGGCTGCTGGTGGTCGGCGGCGGCTACATCGCCTGCGAATTCGCGTCGATCTTCAACGGGCTCGGCGCGCGAGTGACGCAGCTTTACCGCGCCGAGCAGATCCTGCGTGGCTTCGACGGCGATGTGCGCCGCTTCATCGCGGACGAAATGCGCAAACACGGCGTCGACCTGCGCATCCACATGGACGTCAAGGCGATCGAGAAGACCTCCCACGGCCTGGCGGTGACGCTGGCCGACGGCAGCACACTGACCGTCGACAGCGTGCTCTACGCCACCGGCCGCGTCCCCAACGTGGCCGGCCTCGGGCTCGAGGCCGCGGGGGTCGCGCAGGGCAAGGATGGCGCGATCGTCGTCGACGAGCACTACGCCACCAGCCTGCCGTCGGTCTACGCTGTCGGCGACGTGACGGCACGGGTGCAACTGACGCCCGTCGCCCTGGGCGAAGCCATGGTGGTGGTCGACCGGCTGTTCGGCGCGGGCAAACGCACGATGGGCTATGACTTCATTCCGACGGCGGTGTTCACCCATCCCAATATCGGCACCGTGGGCTACAGCGAAGCCGAGGCGCGCAAGGTCTTCGGCGAAGTGACGGTGTTCCGCAGCGAATTCAAGGCGCTCAAGCACACGCTCAGCGGCAGCGGCGAGCGTACCTTGATGAAGTTGCTGGTGGACACGGCGACCGATCGCGTGGTCGGCTTGCACATGGTGGGCGCGGACGCGGGCGAGGTGGTGCAGGGCTTCGCGGTGGCAATGAAGGCCGGCGCGACGAAAGCCGTGTTCGACAGCACCATCGGCATCCACCCGACGGCCGCGGAAGAATTCGTCACCCTGCGCGAGCCGGTCTGAGCTAGGGCAGCTCGACCCCGTACATGCGGGCCGCAATGGTGGAAGCGCGGCTGGCGAGGTAACCCGAATTCGGCACCTTCTCGAAGTACTTGGGCCGCGGCAGCATGACCGCCAGCCGTGCGGCTTCGTACGGCGTGAGCTGCGCGGCGCTCTTGCGGTAGTAGTGGCGGGCGGCTGCCTCGGCCCCGAACACACCCTCGCCCCATTCCACGCTGTTCAGGTAGATCTCGAGGATGCGTTCCTTGGAGAGCATCTTTTCCAGCGCGAAGGTCAGCAGGAACTCCTGGCCCTTGCGCAGCAGCGTGCGCTCGCCCGACAGCAGCACGTTCTTGGCAAGCTGCTGGGTGATGGTGGAGCCGCCGACGATCTTCGGCGGCCGCACAGCCTTGGGTGCGACCTGCGTGTGCGCGGTTGGCCGGGGAGGTGCCCGGCGCGCCGCCTGTTCCTCGGCCTTGGCGTTGCGCTGCCAAGCCTTCTCCAGCGCCTCCCAATCGACGCCGTCGTGGTTGGTGAAGCTGCCGTCTTCCGAGGCGATCACCGCGCGCTTGAGGTTGTCGGAGATGTTTGCGTACGGCATCCAACGCTGCGCCCAGCGCAACTGGCCTTTCTCGGCGGTGATGCGCCAGGCTTCGGAGCGCTGGAACGTGGTGGACTGAGGATCGACGGTAGCCATCAGCGCGATGCGGGCCAGGAAGAAGAATTGCAGCGCCGCCGCGGCGGCCAGCACCAGCAGGAGCCAGCGCAACAGGCCCTTCATGGCAGCGTCGCGCGCAGCTCGGCCAGCACCTGCGCCGACGGGGGGCGCACGCCGCGCCAGAACAGGAAGGACTCGGCGGCCTGTTCCACCAGCATGCCCAGGCCGTCGCGCGCCACCGCGCCATGCTCGCGGGCCCAATCGGTAAAGCCCTGCGCGGCCGGGCCGTACATCATGTCGCAGGCCAGGGCGCCGGGCTTGAGCACGCCGGCGGGCACCGGAACGCCGGCGCCGCTCATGCTGCTGGCGGTTGCGTTGACGACGACGTCGAAGGCGCCTTGCAACCCGTCCAGGTCCACGGCCGCAAGTTCGACGCCGTGCGACTGCGCCACCTGCGCATGCCGCGCGATCAGGGCGTCGGCCTTGGCGCGAGTGCGGTTGGCCACCACGATCCTGCGCGGCGCTGCTTCGATCAACGGGCCCAGCACGCCGGCGGCCGCGCCGCCGGCGCCGGCCAGCAAGAGGTCGAGTCCGCGCAAGTCGACGCCCGCGTTCTGGCGGATATCGTTCACCAGTCCGACGCCGTCGGTGTTGTCGGCTATCACTTCATCGCCGTCGAAGCGCAGCGTGTTGGAGGCTTGCGCCAATTGCGCCCGCGGGGTCATTCGCGTGGCCAAGGCCGGGGATTCGAACTTGAAAGGCACGGTGATGTTGCAACCCTTGCCGCCTTCGGCGCGAAACTCCCGCACTCCGCGAACGAAGCCATCGACCGGAACCAGCCGCTTGCCATAGTGCAGCTGCTGGCCGGTGAGCTGCGCGAAGCGGGCGTGAATCCACGGCGACTTGCTGTGTTCCACCGGGTTGCCCATCACGCAATACAGGTCGGGCGTCATCGGCTGGTGAGGTTGGTTTCCAGCGTCTCGTCGCGCGTGAACTTGAAGCGCGACACCACCACGATCTGGTCGGCCTTGTGCCGCATGGCGTCGCTGAACCGGCCGAACGGGCCGGCGTTGCGGGCGATGGTCTTGGCCCGGCGGTCCAGCGCCAGGAGGCCGGAGGTTTCGACCACTTCGGCGTCCAGCACCTTGCCGTCGAAATTGATCGTGACGGTCATGGTGAGTTCGCCATACAGCTTCTTGCCGGCCACCTCGGGAAAATTCTGCGTCCCCTTGTCCTCGATCCTGCGGCGCAGGGCGTCGTAGTACACCGCGTACACCTCTTCGCGCGTGGACGGGCTGATGTAGCGCTTCTTGGGCCGCGCGTTTTCGTCGTTGATGCGCCGCTCGATCTCGGCCAGCAGCTTGACCAACTGGCGGCGCTTGTCCTCGCGCGCGGCGGCTTCGGGGTTGGTGGTCGGCTGCTTGGGGTCGGGCGGCGGCAGGGCGGCCAGCATTCGCTTGAGCTGGGCCAGCAGCAGCGTCTGCTGGTCCTGCATCGCTTCGATCTTCCTTTGCGCGTCCTCGGCGGAATCGCCCAGCTCGGTGAAAGCCGAGGGCGGCAGGGGCGAGGTGGCGCGGCCCTTGGCCGCCTCACCGCCGCCGGCCAGCGTGGTCTGCGCGATGGCATGGGCGCGGTCGACCTTCTCGTTGGTCTTGGTGTTGACCAGGATCACTTCGAGCGGCGTGTCCTGGAACACGCGGTTGAAGCCCTCGGGGTCGACGAATCGCACCGTCAGCAGGACCGCATGCACGGCGAAGGAGACGCCGAGCGCGATCTGCAGGGTACTGAACGAGCGCAGGTTCACGAAGCAGGATTTTCGCTGGTGACAGCGGCAGTTTCCTCAGTGTCGTTGACATCGACGGCGATGGCAATCGGGCCGGCCACCGGTTCGTCTTCCGCGTCCTCCTCTTCGCCTTCCAGTGGCGCTGGCGCCACATCCAGCCGCTCGATCACGGTGCCATTGACGTCCAGGGTGATGAGGTCGATCGCCCCCAGCTTCACCCGCACCCGGGCGCCCCGCGGCAGGTCGGCCCCGCCCAGTACCGGCAGCACCAGGGGCAGGTCGTCGGCCCGCACCAGGCCCTCCCGGAACACCGTGCCCACCAGTTCGGCCAGGCCCTGCTGCTCGATGTACTTGAGGGTCCAGAACCGTTCCATCCCGGCCTGGTGGCCGTTGTAGGCGGAATAGGCCGCGTCGAAGCCGGAAATGATCGAGAACAGCTCCGCGTCCTTGGGCTTGAACGGGGCGGCCAGGGCCGCGGTGCGGCCGTGGCGCGCCGCCGCGATGATCTGCCACTGGTTCACCAGGTCGGTGTAGCGGCGCAGCGGCGAGGTGCTCCAGGCATAGCTCTTGACGCCGATGCCCGCGTGCGGCAGCGCCTTGGTTCCCATCCGCACCTTGACGCCGGGCGCCAGGCTGGCCTGGCTGCGGTAGATCGCCGGCACGCCCAGCTCGCCCAGCCAACTGCCCCAGGTGCTGTTGGCCAGGATCATGGCCTCGGCGACGATCAGATCCAGCGGGGCGCCGCGCCTGCGCACGGTGATCTGCACCTGCTCTTCGCCGGCGGGCTCGGCGCCATCGTTGCCGACCAGGCGGAAGTTGTAGTCCGGGCGGTTGAAGGTCTCGGGCTTGCCGCGCGCCACTTCACGCAGCGATTTCAGCTGGCGGGCCAGGCGGTGCAGGAAGGCGAGCGGCGCGTGCAGGGCGGCTGCCGCATCGGGCACACCGGCCATCGCCGGGGCCGGGTCCTGCAGCCATTCCTCGGTCACGGCCGCATCGAGCTGGTCGTGGCGCAGGTTGGCGATGATCGGAACGCGCTCGACCCGCGTCTGTGTGTCCTTGAGCACCAGCGTCGCTTCGTCGAACGTGGCGTACAGCGAAATGGCCGGGCAGTCGCGGCCCTCTTGCAAGGTGTACGCCTGCACCACGTCGTCGGGCAGCATCGTGATCTTGTAGCCCGGCATGTAGACCGTGGAAAGCCGCCGGCGCGCGACCTGGTCGATCGGGCTGGCCGGCTGCAGCGCCAGGCCCGGCGCGGCGATGTGGATGCCCACGGTGACCGTGCCCGAGCCCAGGCCCTGCACCGACAGCGCGTCGTCGATCTCCGTGGTCGCCGAGTCGTCGATCGAAAAGGCGCGCGCATCGGCCAGCGGCAGTTCGTCGTGAATCTGCGGCGCCTGCAGCGGCGGGAAGGCCGTGCCCTTGGGAAAGTTGTCGAACAGGAATCGCTTCCAGTGGAACTGGTAGGGCGAAGCGATCGCCCCGGACTTTTGCAGCAGCTCCAGCGGCGCTGTGTGGGTGTTGCGCGAAGCTTCGACCACCGCCTTGTACTCGGGCGCGTTCTTGTCGGGCTTGAACAGTATCTTGAACAGCTGGTCGCGGATCGCGGGCGGGCAGCTGCCGGCGGCCAGCTCCGCGGCCCAGGCCTCGATCTGTGCTTGCACCTGCTTTTTCTTCTCGATGCCGGCCAGCGCCTGCTGCAGGATTTCGGCCGGTGCTTTCTTGAAGCGCCCCTTGCCGGCTCGGCGGAAGTAGTGCGGCGCCTCGAACAGCCGCAGCAACGCGGCTGCCTGCTGCGCGAGCGACGCCTTGTCGCTGAAGTAGTCGCGCGCCAGGTCGGCGAAACCGAACTCGTCTTCGGGCGCGAATTCCCACGCCAGCTCGAGCTCGATGGTTGGCGCCAGCGCTTGCGCCTCGCGCAACAGCTCGGCGGGCGAAGGCTTGTCGAACTTCAGCAGGATGTTGGCGGCCTTGACCTTCACGCGCTTGCCGCTGTCGAGCTCCACTTGCGCCGACGATTCGGCCTCGGCCAATACACGGCCAGCCTGGAACTTGCCGGCTTCTTCAAACAATACAAACATGGGATGGATTGTCCCATGAGGGTTGTCATCGCGGACCCGGTGACAAATCCAGGAATTCGAAGACCTCGTCGATGTGCGCGTCGAAATCGGACAGCGCATGGTCGCCGCGTTCCAGCAGCTCGATCTTGGCGCCCGCGTAGCGCGCAGTCATCTCGCGCCAATCCAGTACCTCATCGCCCTTGGCGATCACCGCGAAAAAATTCTCAGGCCGGGCGAGCGGGCCGGTTTCCAGGGCGCGCAGCTCATCGACGAAGTGCGGCTCGAACAGGAATCGCTCGCCGGGATCGTGCCAAGCTGTCTGCTCGCCGATGTACTTGGCCAGGTCGCGCGCCGGATGGACCGCCGGGTTCAGCAACACCGCGCGGCAGCCCGTCGCTTGCGCCACGCAGGTGGCGTAAAAGCCGCCCAGCGATGAGCCCACGACAGCCATTTCCATCCTGGGCCAGCCAGCGACGCCTTGCAGCAGCATGTCCATCGCGGCTCGGGGCGAGGGCGGCAATTGCGGGCACCACCAGTGCACTTGCGGGTGCCGCTCGCGCACGCGGGCCGCCATCTGGCGCGCCTTGGTCGATTGGGGCGAGGAACGGAAACCGTGGAGATAGAGCAAATGGGTGACGGCCATGGCTGGATATTCCCATGTCCGGCCAGCGCGCGCAGGGATAATCCCGCCATGTCCGCGGTCTTCGACAAACCCTCCATCACCCACCGCCTGTCCCCGATGCTGCAAGGCTTCGACGGGCCACTGGCGTTCGCGGTCTTCCTGCTGGCCTGCGCCGGCCTGCTGACGATGTATTCATCGGGCTTCGACCACGGCACACGCTTCGTCGACCACGGCCGCAATATGGTGATCGCCGGCGTGCTGCTGTTCGTGGTGGCGCAGGTGCCGCCGCAGCGGCTGATGAGTTTCGCGGTGCCGCTCTATACCTTGGGGGTGGCGCTGCTGATCGCGGTGGCGATCTTCGGGCTGACCAAGAAGGGCGCGAGGCGCTGGCTCAACGTCGGCATCGTCATCCAACCCAGCGAGATCCTCAAGATCGCGATGCCGCTGATGCTGGCCTGGTGGTTCCAGAAACGCGAAGGGCAATTGCGCCCGCTGGATTTCCTGGTTGCCGCCATCCTGCTGGTCATTCCGGTGGGCCTGATCGTCAAGCAGCCGGACCTGGGCACGGCGATCCTGGTGATCGTCGCGGGCGTGTCGGTGATTTTCTTCGCCGGCCTGTCGTGGAAATTGATCGTGCCGCCGGTGCTGATCGGGCTCACCGTGGCCGTCCTGGTGATCGTGTTCGAGGGCAGGCTGTGCGCCGACGGCGTGCGCTGGCCGGTGCTGCACGACTACCAGCAGCAGCGCATCTGCACGCTGCTCGACCCCACCAAGGACCCGCTGGGCAAGGGCTTTCACATCATCCAGGGGATGATCGCCATCGGCTCCGGCGGGGTGTTCGGCAAGGGCTTCATGCAGGGGACGCAGACCCACCTCGAATTCATTCCCGAGCGGACCACCGACTTCATCTTCGCCGCGTTCTCGGAGGAGTTCGGCCTGCTCGGCAACCTCTGCCTGATTGCCGGCTTCCTGTTCCTGGTGCTGCGCGGGCTGGCGATCGCGCTGGAAGCATCCACCGTGTTTTCCAGGCTGCTGGCCGGCGCGATCACCATGATTTTCTTCACCTACGCCTTCGTCAACATGGGCATGGTCAGCGGCATCCTGCCGGTGGTGGGCGTGCCCTTGCCGTTCATCAGCTATGGCGGCACGGCGATGGCCACGCTGGGCATGGGCCTGGGCATCCTGATGTCGATCGCCAAGGCCAAGCGGCTGGTGCAATCGTGAGGCGTCCATGAGAAGGGTCGCGATCGCCGGCGTCGGCAACATGGGCGGCGCCATCGCGCAGCGACTGCTGGACCACCGGTGGCCGGTGCAGATCTTCGACATCGATCCCGCCAAGGTGGCCGCGCTGCAGGCGTTGGGCGCGACGCCCGCCAAGGACGCGTCGCAAGCGGCGGTCGGCTGCGGGGTCTTCATCGTCTGCGTGGTGGACGCGGCGCAGACCGAGGACGTGCTTTTCGGGGCCAACGGCGCCGCCCAGGTGATGCGCGCCGGGCAGGCCGTCGTGCTGTGCCCGACGATCGCCCCGCAAGACGTGGAGGGTTTCGCGCGGCGGCTGGGCGAGCGCGGCATCTCGACCATCGACGCGCCGATGTCGGGCGGCCCGGCGCGCGCCCGTGACGGCTCCATGAGCCTCATGGTCGCCTGCGAGGACGCCGTGTTCGAGCGCCAGCGCATGGTCATCGAAGTCATGAGCAGCAAGGTCTTTCGCATCAGCGGCAAACCCGGCGACGGCGCGCGGACCAAATTGGTGAACAACCTGCTGGCCGGCATCAACCTGGCCGGCGCGGCGGAGGCGCTGGCCATGGCGCAGCGCATGGGGCTCGATCCGGCCGCCACACTCGACGTGATCGAGCAGTCCAGCGGCCAGAGCTGGATCGGCTCGGACCGCATGCGCCGCGCGATCGCCGGTGACTATGAGCCGCGCGCCCACGTCACGCTGCTGCAAAAGGACACGCGGCTGGCAGTGGAGGCGGCAACGGGCGCGGGTTTCGAGGGGCCGTTGGGCGCCGCTGCCCGGGACGTGTTCGCGCGGGCGGCGCAGGCCGGCCTCGGGCACCTGGACGACGCCGCCCTGTTCCAGCTCCTGTCGGGGCGACAGCACCAATGACGAAGATCCTGATCGTCGAGGACGACGACGCCATTCGCACCAACATCATCCGGCTGCTCAAGCTGGAGGGCTACGACATCGTCTCGGCGATCAACGGCCGGCTGGGGCTGGAGCGCGCTCGCGAGGAGCGGCCGGACGTGGTGATTTCCGACGTCAGCATGCCGGAGATGGACGGCTTCGAGTTGCTGGAGGCGATTCGCGCCGACCGGGACTTGACCGCGACGTCGGTGATGCTGCTGACGGCGCTGGACGACAGGGCCAGCATGCGGCGCGGGATGACCGCCGGCGCGGACGATTACCTGGCCAAGCCGTTCACGCGGGTCGAGCTGCTCGACGCCTTGCAAGGCCTGCTGAAGAAGAAGGTGCGGATCGAGGAGAGCATCGAACTGGCCGTGCAAGCGCGCGAGGAACACTTGCGCCGCGTCTTCACCGAGAGCCTGGGCGGCCGGGCGCTGCCCGACAAGTTCGGGCTGGAGGCGCCGCACGGCGCGGTCGCCGACACGGTGTTCGAGGCCACCATTCTCTTTGCGGACATCCGCAATTTCACCTCGCTGGCCGAGAAGCTCAACTCCAGCGAGGTGGCCGAGCTGCTGACGGAATATTTCGAGCGAACCTGCGAGCCGGTGCTCAAGAACGGCGGGCGCCATCTCAAGTTCATCGGCGACGGGCTGATGAGCGTATTCGCGGACACCTTGAGCGGCGGCTCGCCCTTGCCCGCGTCGCGCCGGGCAGTGTCCGCAGCGCTGGGGATGGCATTGGCGACGCATGAATTCCGCGCCTGGCTGGACAAGCGCTTCGAGCGGCACGGCCTGCCTCCTTTTGCGATCGGCGTCGGGCTGCACGCCGGTGAAGTCA
>JAQGMS010000225.1 GCA_028292245.1 Ramlibacter sp. | reverse complement strand
TGCAGTTGACCACCCACACCAGGTTGTCCAGCTTCTCGCGCGAGGCCAGCGTCAAGGCGCTCATGCTCTCCGGCTCGTCCATCTCGCCGTCGCCGAACACGCCCCACACCTTGCGGCCACTGCAATCGAGCAGCTGGCGGTGCGTGAGGTAGCGCATGAAGCGCGCGTGGTAGATCGAGCTGATCGGGCCGATGCCCATCGAGCCGGTGGGGAACTGCCAGCAATCCGGCATCAGCCAGGGATGCGGATAGCTGGAGAGGCCGCGCGCGCCGGCGGCCGGCGCGGTGAGTTCCTGCCGGTAGTGCGCAAGGTCGCCCTCGGTCAACCGCCCTTCGAGAAAGGCGCGCGCATAAACGCCGGGCGCGCTGTGCGGCTGGAAGAACACCAGGTCGCCGCCCTGCCGCTCGTCGCGCGCATGAAAGAAGTGGTTGAACCCCGCCTCGAACAAATCCGCCGCACTCGCATACGAGGCGATGTGCCCACCCAACTCCCCATACGCCGCGTTCGCGCGCGCCACCATGGCCAGCGCGTTCCAACGCATGAGGGAACCCAGCCGCTCCTCGATCGCCAGGTCGCCAGGGAAGGCCGGCTGCTGGTCCACCGCGATCGAGTTGACGTACGGCGTCACCAGCTCGGGCGACCACGCGACATGCGGGCTGCGCGCGAGGGCCGCGATCTCGTCGAGGATGAAGCGCGCCCGCGCCGGGCCGTGCGTGGCCACCAGCGACAGCAGCGCCTCGCGCCATTCAGCGGTTTCCGCTGGGTCAATGTCGCCCTTGTCGTCGGTGAGGAAGCGGGTGAGGCTGTGGTCGGTCATCGTTTCGGAACTCCAAGCCTCACTGTACGGAAACAGCGGCAAAACAGGGTTGCGGAAATAGGCCAGAAGCCGAACTCATCAGCATAAAATGCCGTGAATACTTAGATTTGAGGCATGAAATGCAACTGGACGCGGTCGACTTGAGAATCCTGGCGGAGCTGCAGCAAGACAGCTCGCTGACCAATGTGGAGCTGGCCCGGCGCGTCCACCTCTCGCCTTCGCCCTGCCTGATGCGCGTGAAAGCGCTGGAGACGAATGGCGTGATCCAGCGCTATGTGGCGCTGGCCAACCCCAAGGCGCTGGGCCTGGGCCTGAACGTGTTCATCAACATCAGCCTGAAGGAACAGGCGAAAGAATCGCTGGCCGAATTCGAGCGCCGCATCGCCGAACACGACGAGGTGATGGAGTGCTACCTGATGACGGGGGACAGCGACTATCTAATTAGAGTGGCGGTGGCGGATATCGGGGCGTTGGAGAAATTCATCTTGAACCAGCTGACGCCGATTCCGGGGATTGAGAAGATCAGGTCTAGTTTTGCGTTGAAGCAGGTTAGGTACAAGACGGCGTTGCCGTTGCCCGCAACCCACCGGCTCTAGTCGTCGGTCGTCTTGCCGTTGTAGTAGCGAGTGTCGAGTTCTCCGTCCACGAGCGCCTCGACTTCGCCGCGTTTGATGTGATACGCCTCACGCGAAAGCTGCTCTAAGGCCTTGCGCTTGTCCCAATCCCTTGGGTGCCACATGACACCAGCGTTCAGAAGCATTGCCTCTTTGGACCGAATAACTCCGCAGTCCCGCTTGCGATCAGGATTGATGGCTGGACAACTCACATCGGAGAAGAAGGCATATCTATGACCAAATCCACCTGTCTCAGGGGTGCCTTGCGACGAGAAGTACTTGAAACCAACGACTTGATCAGAATGCCGGGCTAGTTCGTCCCCCGCTTTGTTGATATAGGCCAAGAACACCGTCGCATGACCAGAGCGATTGGTTCGATTGAGATTGATGAACGAGCCGGGTTCCAAGGCTGCGAAGTCCACCACCGAGCCCAGTCCGAAGTTCTGAAGGGCGTGCGCAGTCCCAAAGCTATTGCTTTTCTCAACCAGCCACACTTGACCGCGGAGATCGAATGGCCTGAGCCGGTTCCAGCTGGCAAATGGCAGGAATGCATACGGCGACTGATCTCCGGTTTGTTTCGCGTACAGATTGATGGCCGTCACGATAATTTCAAAGACGCCGCTCACGCACATGGTGTACGGCGGCGCCTTGGCGGGAAATCGGAACGGGCCAAAAGGCAATTCTTGGCTGAATGACGAACTCCTGAGATACCCCTTGCCCAACTGTGATGTGGAAATTGCATCCACAGCTTGAAGCACATACCTGGAAAACGTCCGTCGTTCGCTAGATTTCGCAGCGCCGCTTCCCATCCAACTTGCCATCGCCAAGCCGGTCTTGATCGCTTCCCGGCGGTTACCGACAGTCTTCACAGAACGAATAGTCGATTTTGTTGGCCACCGCGTCATCCCACCCGCGTTCGATCGTGGGAGCTCGCCGATGCTTGCTTGGGTGGCTCTCGGTATCTCCTTCAGACCCAAGAACCATGATTGCCTTTGTCGCCGCGGCACGACTCGCGCCTAGTCGTTGAAGGGCCTGGCCACTCCAATAGTCGGCGTTTAGCTCGGCCTTGTGACGATCGGCAGAAAACCCGGCGACATGATGTCCCAATTCATGAGCAATGACCTGGATGGCACCCCAATTTGTCTTCGCTAACTTGTTGACCGTCTCTACAAACTCAACATCGACAACAATTATCCTCTTGCCGCCAGCAACGGTCGCGAACGCATTGTTCTCCTTCTCCGCCAAAAAAATCTCAATCTGGGGTTTGATGGATAGCGCTTGGTAAATGCTATTTACAACTTGCGGAACGCCGGACTTGTCTTTCGGGCCGGCACGATGCGTGATGTATTCGGTCTTTCTCTTTGCGCCCCATCCCCGGGTTACCGAGAACTCACAAAAAGGTGTGACTTTCTGGCTTGCTGCGCTGGTCGGAAGGGCTAAAGCCCCACCACAACAGGCCAAGTGCCAACATGCTTGGCGCCGATTCAGCAGTCCTTCCGCGTTCATTACCGGTACCCGGAGGGGTTTGAAGGGATGCGGATTCGAACTGTCTTGTCTTCGTCGTCGACTTCCAAGCTCGCGACATCCTCTTCATCAAGCTCAGGAGCGGCATCGCGGGGCTGCTTTTTTGTAATTCTCTTCGGCTTCTTGCCCGAAGAATCGTTGCTGCAGCCGGCTTGTATTTGTTGATACCACCCGTTGACCGCGTTCGACTGCTGCATGTACCAGCCATTGAGTTGCTGAAGCCACCAATACATGCACTGCTGATTTCCGCCGCAGCGCGCAGGAATCGCCTGGTAGTACTCGCCGTTCGCAAACTGATTTACACCGGCCACGTACTGCTGAAGACGCGAAACTGCGGTCCCGCACGTCAAGCTCTGCGAAATCGCTGGGCTTGCGGTGAACAGCATCGCCAAGAATGCAAACATCGCGCCGACGCGCGATGGCGCAAGAAATCGGGTTCGTGCCATGACTTGCTCCTCATTGCGGACATTGCATCGAGATCATTTTGGCGATGCCGAAAGGGCGTGTCATCCCCAGATTAGAGGAGAAGAAAACCAGCACAACCAAGCGCAGCGGCGCCAATGGGCGCTAGATTGCTGGACTCGGATTGCGTGGCTGGCCAATCCGAAGGCATGGGCCTAGGCTGGACGGGCTCATCAACTTCAGCCTGAAGAAACAGGCGAAGAATCGCTGGCCTAGATCGAGCGCCACATCGCCGAGCACGACGAGGTGGAGTGCTACCTGATGGCGCGGGTTAGCGACGACTTGATCGGCGTGGCTGTGGCGGATATTGGGGCGCTGGAGAAATTGATCTTGAACCAGCTGACACCGATTCCGGGGGAACGAGAAGATTCGATCGGGCTTTGCGTTGAGGCAGGTTCGGTACAAGACGGCGTTGCCGTTACGAAGTGGCTAGAACCCCTTTTTGAGTCTTGCTGCTGCGTAGGCAGCGTTGATCTCTTGGGATTTGCGATCGGCAATCGCCTTGAATTCGCCGCCCAGACTGGCCACCTTGTCTGGGTGGTACTTTGTGATCTGCGTCTGATAGGCCTTCCGAATGTCGTCAGGAGAGGCGTAGCGGGAGATCTGAAGAATTGCATCCCAGCTAAGCTGCGGTTCTTCGGCGGGCGGCCGCGCGTGAGCCTCGCCATTCGAGGCCGAGTCAGACGCACCTGGCTTGCCGGCCATGAAGTGCGAAACGATCAAGTACCCGAATACGCACCCAGCGATGATGACAAAGATTTCGATGGCGCTCACACTAAGTGTTCCTTGCGTTGGCTTAGTCGGAGTGATCGGCTGGACCCGGCATCTTCCGCTTCGAGTTCATCGTCGATGCGCATCGCAATGCGTTCGGCTGTGGCGGCCCACTCCCGCGACGACAACAGTCGTCGGCACGCGCTCACAAAATCCTCATCGACAGAACACTGCAGCGAAATTCTGCGTGGTAGGTTCGCGGCGATGGGTGGGCACAGTAGCATCTCTGCGCCGAGCTTGAGGCAATAGTGCGATGTAAGCCCGAGGCGCTGGCGCGCCAACCACACAGCGGTCCAAATGCCGCAAATCGCGCTATAGATGATCGTCAGGACGGTTATGACGCCGGCATCTCCGACACGCGCTACGAGCGCAATAGGCAGCAAGACCATGATGAGAACGAACAAGAACGCCGCGGCCCACTGGAAGGGTGCTAGGACGTCTCCATAGGCTTCCCAACCCGGTGATGCGGGCGAATCGACCTCCATAGCCCACGAAATCTTGAAAAGAAGCGTGTTGGGCGGCAGCAGGCCCCCCATAAGAACGTGCTTGCCTAAAAGTGTGAAGCGCCGCGTCGGGAGCCGTGCGACCCATCCGCTCCGCAGACCTCGCTCGAGCACTGCTTGATTGGCTCGCAACAGATGGACGGAATCGTTGACATAGAGCCCGACAATCAGCAGGGCCAAAAGGGATTCGGCCGTGAAAGTCACTCCTTCGACTTCCTCTTGAATAGGGACCCTATGCCTGCCAGCGCCGCGACCCCCACACCCACAATTACCTTCCAAAAAGCGCCGAACAAGCCGGCCAACACAGCCCACAGCCCTTTCTTGGTAGCCACCGCCGCGGCGCCACCCAGGATGAGCGCGCCCAAACCATAGGCGGCGACCTTGTCGCCTTCCTTAAATTCTGTGTAGGACTCACCCGGAACGTATTGGACAGCCTTGAGCGCGGCCTTGAACTCGGCAACATCGCCGGTGAAGCTGGTCGGGTCGGACACCAAGATGGCCGACGTGTATCCACGGCGGGCCAACAGCTTGGTCGAATAATTGACGACCTTTTCGCCGCCATCGGTGTGCAACAGGGTGGCCCATTCGAGCCGCTTGTTTTCCGCGTCGTACTGTGGCGGCAACTGCCAGCCGTCTAGAACCAGAGATGGCAGGCCGCGCTTCTTGCGCTCCTCGCCCGAGGCCTGATTGCCTTCCTTGAGAATTGTCAGGAGCTTGGCTGCATCAATCTTTTCGTCGTCTTTCACGTAGCCATCGGGAACAAAGTCGAGAACGGCAAACCAAGCGAGATCTTTGCGCCCCAACAGATACGAGTTTTGCCGCGGCAAATTGCCGGTCAGCTGCATGAACGTGTCGGTCGGCCCGGGATCGAGGAATCGGAGCCCCGTAAGGGGGACGGTCGCTTTGTCCGCGATCTTGCCAACGGCCGGCTCCATCTGCCAAGGCAATTCACGAAGTTTTTTAGATCGTTCGTCGTCTTGCGCGAGCGCATTGACACCCAGCACCCAGGCAAGTCCGCCCACTATCGCGACCCGAGCCGCGAGCATGCGAAATCCGTTCATGTTATTGCCCCTCCAGGCCGCATTTTCTTTTCAAAGTCGCAAAAAGCCAAGCAGTAAGAGGAAATAGGCGCGCGCCGCGTCCAGCCTTCGCCGCCTACCTGAAAGGCGCTGGAAACGAATGGCGTGATCCAGCGCTATGTGGCGCTGGCCAACCCCAAGGCGCTGGGCCTGGGCCTGAACGTGTTCATCAACATCAGCCTGAAGGAACAGGCGAAAGAATCGCTGGCCGAATTCCAGCGCCGCATCGCCGAGCACGACGAGGTGATGGAGTGCTACCTGATGACGGGGGACAGCGACTATCTAATAAGAGTGGCCGTGGTGGATATCGGGGCGCTGGAGAAATTCATCTTGAACCAGCTGACGCCGATACCGGGGATCGAGAAGATCAGGTCGAGTTTTGCGTTGAAGCAGGTTCGGTATAAGCCAGCGTTGCCGTTGCACTGATTGACTACACCTCGGACCCCAGACCTCCCAGGGTGGCCGGGTCGGGGGGAACTAGCGTCGCCAACTCGGCATCGATCTTCGTCAGCAGCGCGACCTGAACAAGGATAAATCGGGCGGGGTCCAGAACTTCAGGCGACACAATCTGACCATACTTCTGAAAGGCCTTGCCGATCGCCTTCTTCTTCGCCTTTACGTTGCTCTTCTTTCCGTGATCGACATCATGCTGAAGATCCGTTCGCAATAGATTGACATCGACGAACGACTCAGGCAAATGGCCCTCTAATCTCTTTCCAACGCTCTCTCGGAACAAGAAATAGAGACTCTCAATTAGCTTCTTGTAGTCTTCATAGCCCTTTATGGGCTTTCCGATGTTCTTAAGAGCGGAAACGGTCTTGTTGGTGGCTTTGAAAAGATCGGTTCCGTAAGCGGCCGAATAGATGCTGTTTCTTCTCTGCACCTCATCACCGATCGCGTCAGCCAGTTCACGTGCGCGACCAGCAACTCCACTTTCAGCCAGCACGGACGGATCAAAAGCGGCGGCAATTACCGGATCGAACGCAAAGGCCTTTCGAAGCAATATTTCCTGACGAATGATTGGCCCAGCCTTCACGTTCGCATTTATCGACTTCTGAAATCGAATGAAGTCAAGATCCGTAGCGTTTTGCCCTAGTTCAATCTGCGCACTCAACGCCTTCATGAAGTGGCGAACGAATTCGGAAAATTTCCTTTCTAGTCCGTCGGACTTGCCGGTAAGAATCATTCGCGCCGAAAGAGTCACTAGCGACTGAACAACTGTTCGGCTCTTGAGCGCTGCCTCCGTTTTTGGAAAGGCCAACGCCAAGAAGTCAAGGGCACGCTTTATGCGTTTCCCCACCTGGGTCGTGCTAACGAAGGAAGAATGGCTCTTGAAGACATCGGTGACGTCTTCAAGGCGTAGTCCAGAATCGATCCCCTCGATTTCGATAGTTGCTACCTTTGATGCGATATCGAAATGGGCCAATCGGGTGTTGGCAACTGCGATGGATTTTGTGAAAAATGGGTGGGCCTTCACGAGGGTCCTGCAAAAGTCTCCCAACTTACTATGCACTGCGTTCAGCTTTTCGCTGCTATTGAGTTGCATCCCCTGTTGGAGACGGCCAAAAAATAGCTTCAACTGCTCGACCTTTGCATCTTCGATTTCGTCGTAGTCGATCTCGAAATCATCAAACGCATCCGAAAATTTTGGCTTCAGGTCCTTGTAGTAGGGCCCGCCAAATTCGGCAACTGATGACGGTAGAACAGCCAATTCGTTCGCGAAGAACTCATATATCGCCACCAGTCGCTGCTGACCGTCTACGACTTCGTACTGCTCCTCGCCAGTTTTTACGAAGTACATCTTGGGAAGTCGCCAATTCCGCAGAATACTGTCGATGAGTTGCTGCTTCTTAGGGGTATCCCACACTTCACCGCGCTGCCACTCGGGAATTTCGTACCGGTCCCGCCGCTTATAGATTTTGTCGAGCGCGCGGCGCTTTGGCTGCATCTTCATATGTGTAAGCGCAGAGGCGCTCCGATAGGTGAGGCGTTGGTTCTATCACATGCGCCGAAATTCCTGCGCGAGCTCAATGGGTTGACTGCCCGAACGCTCTCTACCAGCACGCGGGACTTTTGACTTGCGACGCGGCGCCAGTACAGCATGCCTCACTCCACTTAGCCAAGGCGCCGGAGGCGCCCCGCTTTCAACCTTCGAGCTTTGGCGCTCGGTTTCAGTCGGGCCTCCATGCCGCTGACGAACGCGCGGCGCGACTCTATGAGATCTTCACCTGGCACTTCGTCAACAAGTCCCAACATCAGACTATCCTTGGGCGTCAACGCGTGCTCGCCCGTCACGAGTTCCCTGCACAAGAGGACGCAGAGGTGCCAAGTTAGCTTGACGTACGGTTGTGCCTTGTCGAGCACGGCACGCTTGGCCTCGTTGTCATGGCCTTCGAGAACGGTAGTTGCTTCGGCACTGAAGAAAACGTGCTTATGTTCTAGCATGAGGCGAGTTGCGGTCCGCATATGAGACGGGTCATTGATCGACAATAGGACCCTAAATTCGGCCACCGCGGCGTCCAACACGTCACCCACGCTCTTCTTCTGATGGCCGATTTCAACCATTAGTACAGTCAGCAACAAATGCAAATCCGGCGCCCAGTCGTCGAACGGGGGCGCCTCTGGCTGTGCCTTTACATAGGCCTCATAGAGCGACTTTGCACCATCCAATAGGCCAGGCTTGTCCTGTTCCCCTGCGAACTTCGGAAGCGCGTTTGCCAAGTTGACAGGCCATCTTCCATGACCGCAGTCGCTGGACCGCCTTCTTCAGAAGTTGCTGGCTCTGTGGCGTCAGATTGTCATGCATCACCGTAGCCAGTGCCGCCAAATCGATGCCGACTTCCTCTGCGGGGGCCGCCCCACATTTCTCAAACGACTCTTTGAACTTCGCATAAGCCTCGCTCGCCTTAGTCAGTTCACCGAACCGATGGCGAAGGTCGATATAGAGCCACGTTAGGCGCTTAAACACAGGATGCGCAAGGCGAAGAGCGAGGGACTCGTTTGCTGCTGCCAGCTGGCGGGCAGCCAAGGAGGCGGCGGTCGGCGTGACGTCCTCCATCTCGCCATACCTGATGTCATGAAAAAGTATGGAGCTGTGAGGAAGCGCCACGGCATAGTCACCCAACGTCAAAAATGTTGCGGCCGCGCTATACGCGCGATGCGTTACAACAGTGATGGTTCGGGGACGCTGACCGTATTGATTTGGACCGGACAGCAGGGCGTAGAGGGTATCGATTGTGGCAATCGAGCCACCCAAGCTATTTATGGCGACGGTAATCGGAGCATGGCTGCGCTGTCTTAGTTGAAGTATCGCGGGAGCTAACCGATTTATGGACTCCTCGCCTATCGGCCCTGACAAGTGGATACAGCGGTCCCAATCGATTGTGTAGTCAGTAGAGCTCATTTGGATAACTCTCATCAAACGCGAACCAAGAATCTGCTTCCTATGCGTTCCCTATCAAGTAGCACGCTGTGATCTCCGGCGCACATTTTTACACGGTGGGCCCAAATGCACCTCTTGTCATCCTTCAATTGGAGGAGACGGCGCGGTTCGGTAACGCGACTGTCCGAGACGATTCGTAGGCCAAATTGAATTGGGAATTGGGATAGGCGAAGTTGGTGGAGCACTTGGACGGGGAAATTGGCGGGCGCTCGGGGTGCGGGACAGATGCCTTTCGAGCCTAGACAGGTCCCGCAGTCCGGAGGCAGTACAGTCGCGCGTATTTCCATCGGAGCCAAAACATGGTCCTACTCGAATTCGCCATGGCCCCCCACGGCCAGGGTGAAAGCCTCAGCGCCCACGTCGCGCGCATCCTCGACGTCATCGACAAGAGCGGCGTGCCCTACCAGCTCACGCCCATGGGCACCATCCTCGAAGGCGAATGGGAAGACGTGATGGGTGTGGTCACGGCCTGCTTCAAGGCGCTGCAGGGCGACTGCGCGCGCATCGGCATGAACCTGAAGGTGGACTATCGCGCCGGGCCTGAGTCGCGCCTGCGCAGCAAGATCGACAAGATGGAAACGGCGCTGGGCCGCAAACTGCGCACCTAGCCACCTTTGCCTCAGTGCAATGTGTTGAGCACGAGCTTGTGCAGTTGCACGCCGGGTCCGCTGTCGGTACCGTTTTGCTGGTACCAGGTGGCCGCCAGATTGCCCGTCGGGCTTGTCGCCGTCCGCATGGTCCGGGATGTGAAGATGACCGAACCCGCCGTCGGCACGTTGATGTCGGTCACCGGCCCCCACGCTCCATCCTTCACCAGCCAGCGGCAGGCTTCCGCGCCAAAGTCGGACGCCCACATCGCAGTCACGTTGCCGGCGACATCCACGGCCAGGAGGGTGCCTTCCACGCCACCGCTGCACCCTGCCGTCATGGCCTTGGGTGCTGACCACGTGCCTGCGCCTGGCGAGTACCTGGACGTCCAGAGCCCGCCCCATTGGGTCCAGATGGCCGTCGCATACCCCGCAGCATCCGCGATGACATTCGGGTACGTCGCAGAGTCCCGGTTGGGGTCGACATTGTCCAGTCGTATGGCTGCGCCCCAGAGACCGGTTGCCGGCTGCAGCCGCGCGGCATAGACCTCTGAAATGAACCCACCGCGAGCGAAGGCCACTGTCGCGGCGCCTGCGCCGTCCACTGCCAACCAGAGGGAGCTGTTGGCGGTCGTATTGAGTTGGTCGGCGATTGGCTGCTCGGCAGACCAGACGCCCGTGGCGGCGTTGTAGCGGCTTCCGTACACCCAGCGGGTCGGCAGGCCTTCGTGGACCCAGACCACGGCAATGTTGCCCGCAGCGTCCATCACCGCCTGCGGCAGAATCACCGGCGACCCAGTGAACGTGAACCTGTTCGGCGACCCCCACGCGGTTGCGGAAGCATTCAGGGGCAACGCCACGATCTCTGAGGTCGTCGTGATGAGGAGCGTCATGTTGCCGGAGCTGTCGAAGTAGGGAGTCGCCAAACCACCGTACGGCACGGTGCTGGGCGCGCCCCACGTCGAAGTCGAGCCATCGAAGCGCGCAATACGCGTCGTACTTTCGTAATTGCCGTTGACAAAGCCGGATCGATTCCACGTCAGGTAGCAATCGCCCAACTTGCCGCACGACATGTTCAGTCCGGAGATCTGTCCATCCGCCAGCACCTCGAGCGGCACTGGCGCGCTCCAGGTGCCGGTCGCGACATTCAATCGTTTCACGTACAAGGTGTCTGCTGTGAGGTGGCCGCGGACGTTCAACGCGACCAGGATGTTCCCGGAGGCGTCGTAGGCGATCGCGGGCTGCTGCTCGTCCCATCCCACGGGCGTGTCGGCCACATCGGTGACCGTCGCACCCCAAACCTGCGGCGACGTCGTGAACGTCTTTGTTCGCGTACCAGTCAGGGTGCGACCGGTCGTGTCCACGATGGTCGACGCGAAGGAGACGGTATAGGTCGTGTCGCCGGGCAGTGCGCCCTCCGCAGGCATGAGCGTCACGCCCGCGCCGGACGACGTGACGTTGGCTGCAATGACGTTGCCCTGCGGTCCTTTCAGGGTGACGGAGCTCGAAGTCACCGTCGGGGCCGATGCCGGGGCGGTCAACGTAGCCGCGAAGCCTGCGGCACGGCCGACGCCAACGGCGCCGTCAGCAGGAGACGTGCCTTGAATGAGGAAGGGAGGTAGGCCGACAAGCTGGATCGCATAGCCGCTCACGGGCCCGTAGACATACACCAGCCCATCGAGCATCCCCACGTAATTGCCCGTGGCCGGCCAGAAGCGGTAAGAGAACGTGCCATAGCCCGCCACAGCCTCCAGGCCATCGACATGCGCGCCGTTGACGTACTGCGAATAATGGGTTTCGACCCACTCGAAGATCGCGGTGTTGTCTGCGGCAGCGTTGGATGGCGCTCGCGCGGGTGCACTCAACGGGGCCGAACTGGAAGGCTTGTCCTGGGAGTCGCCTCCCCCGCAGCTCGCTACCAGCAACGTAGCGACCAAAATCAATGGCCTGAATGCTCCGGTCATCTGCCCTCGCCTGATGTTCTTGATGGAACCTGGATCGTAGCGTAGGCCTCCCGCCTGCCGCACCGCCTTCAGCAAGGTGCTTCAGGTCGCCGCGCCTGCCGCCGCAGGATTCATCCAGACCGTGGCCCACATGTGGCCATCCGGGTCGGCGAGGTCCCGCGAATACATGAAGCCGAAGTCCTCGGCCGGGTTCGCGTCAGCCTGGCCGCCGTGCGCCGCGGCGGCGCGTTGCATGGCATCGACGGCCTCGCGGCTGTCCATGGATAGCGAGAGCATGTGCCCCGCCGTGCCCGCTGCAGGGAACGGCCGCTGCGTGAACGTGCGCCACTTGGCGTGGGTGATCAGCATCACCTGGATAGCCTCGCTCCACGCCATGCAGGCGCCAGTGTCGTCGCTGAATTGCGCGTTCCGCTCAAAACCCAAAGCCTTGTAGAAGGCGGTCGAGCCCGCCAAGTCGCTGACGGGCAGGCTGATGAAGATCGTCTTGGTCATGGGGTTATCCCTTGGTTCGTTGAGGTGACGGAGGCTCCGCGTCGAAGCCTCCAATCCGTACGACGAACGAGCAACCCCAGAATCGACACCCTGGCGGGCTCAGGCTTCCTGGATCGTCTCGAAGACCTCGGCACGCCGGGTCTGCATGCGTCCGGCCAGCGTGGCCAGCTCCATGCCAGAAGCCCTCGCCTTGGCGAACATGCCTCGGCGCTCTTCCTCGACGTGGTGAAGCACGTGCGTCTTGATCGCCTCGATCGTGCCATCGATGTTCTCTGAATGGGGGACTTTGGCGATCAGGTCCTTCACTTCCTGGTGCTCCTTGAGCGCGTGTTCGAGCATCTGCTGGTCGCCCGTTGCTTGCGCGAATGCAGGATAGAAGATCTCCTCCTCCACCATGGTGTGCAAGGTGAGCTCCATGCAGATGACCTGCGCGAGGTTCAGCTTCGCTTCGGGGTCTCCTGCTGACTTGTACTCGCGAAAGAGTTCTTCTACCCGGTGATGGTCTGTTTCAAGCAAGGCAATCGCGTCCTGGGCCATGGTGTGTCTCCTGTCTGTTGAGTAAGGCGCGGATGCGCCTCGCTCAACAAACTTAGCGCGACCCAAGGTCCTGGTTTGTAGGCCAATGCCTTGCGTCTGCGTGCCTACTTCAGCATCAGCCTTTCGATCTTCTTGTTGGCAGCGTTGAGCTTCTTGAACAGCGCCAGCAGCAGCGCCTTGTTCATGCTGACCATCGCGTGGGCGTCAGAATGCATTTCCTGGACCACGGCCTTGCTGAATTCGGCGGCGATGAACTTGTCGTCGGCAATGACCGTCGCGGATGTGGTGATGGTGCCGTCGGCAAAGAAGATCCCTTCGCCGAAGCAGTCTCCCGTTTCGATGGTGCCGACCACCTTGCCGTTGCGATACGCCTCGGCCGAGCCATACAGAATCACGTAGAAGGCCTTCATCTCGCCGTCCTGCGACGTGACGGAGACATCCGAGCGGAAGGTCTTGATCTGCGCCATCTCCGACATGCGCTGCAGCCAGTCATCGGGCATCGGCCCGAAAAAAGAACACTTGCGCAACGCCTCGAACCGGGCTCGCGGGTCTTCCGTCAGCTGCCTGGCGTAACGGGCAAAGTGGGCGTCGATATTGTCGAACTCGTCCATGCATCCTCCGCGGGTGATGACATTCAGGCTTTGGGCGGCGGTGGTGCCGGCGGTTCCTCCAGCGACAGCTCCATCGGTTGCGCCTTGGCAGCGGGCGCGGGCGCCGCTTGGGGGTTCACCGGTGCCGCCGCTGGGGGCTTCGCCGGCTCCCGCGGTTTGACGTGGACGATCAGCGGACCCGTCGGTACCTCTTCGGGTTCCGGCTCGGGTTGCAGCGACAGCCCGCTCGTCGCGGCGTCACCGCCTGGCAATTCTTCCCGAATGAAGCGTTTGCTGTTCAGCTTCAGGCGCAACATCAGCTCGCTCTTGGCGTCCGAATTGACTTGCACCTCCTGCAGCGAAATGTCGCCCGCGTCGTACAGCTCGTACAGGCACTGGTCGAAGGTCTTCATGCCCAGTTCGTACGACTTCTTCATGATCTCCTTCAGCTGGCCGACCTCTCCCTTGGAGATCGCGTCGCGCGAGGTCGAAGTGGAAAGCAGGATCTCGATGGCGGCGGCGCGCCCGCCCGAGATCTTGCGCACCAGCCGCTGCGAAATGATGGCGCGCATGTTCAGTGCGAGGTCGTTGCGCACCTGCTCGTGCTTTTCTATCGGGAAGAAATTGACGATGCGGTCGATGGCCTGGTTGGCGCTGTTCGCGTGCAGCGTGGCCATGCACAGGTGGCCGGTCTCGGCGAAGTTGAGCGCGTATTCCATGGTTTCGTGATCGCGGATCTCGCCGATCAGGATCACGTCTGGCGCCTGGCGCAGCGTGTCTTTCAGCGCGTCGAACCAGCCCACCGTGTCGATGCCGACCTCGCGGTGCGTGACGATGCAGTTGCCGTGCGGGTGCACGTATTCGACCGGGTCCTCGATCGTGATGATGTGGCCGTGCGTTTCCCGGTTGCGCACCCCGAGCATCGCTGCCAGCGTTGTGGACTTGCCCGACCCCGTACCGCCCACCAGGAGGATCAGCCCGCGCTTTTCCTGCACGACCTGCTTGAGGATCGGCGGCAGGTTCATCTTGTCGAAATCCGGGATTTCGGTCGTGATCACGCGGATCACCATCCCGGTGCGCTGCTGCTGGGTGAAGATATTGATCCGGAAGCGGCCGACACCCTCCAGCGAAATCGCGAAGTTCTGGCCCTTGGTATCGATGTAGCTCTGCCACTGCTTCTCGGAGGCGATCGCGCGCGCCATCTTGCCCGTCTGCTCCGCCGTCAACGCAGTCTCGTTCAGCTTGGTGAGTTTCCCGTTGAGCTTGATCGAGGGCGGGAAGCCGGCCGTCAGGAACAGGTCCGATCCCTTCAACTGGACCATGGCTGCGAGCATCTTGTGGACGACGGCCTGGATTTGCTGCTTTTCCTGCTGTTCCATGTCTTCTCCTGGTCGAGTTGCAAATGTAAGAGAGAACGGGCGGTCGGCCAAGCGGCTGCGCTACCAGCCCAACCCGAACTTGAAGGCGAGCATCACCCCCGTCCCGCAAACGATGGTGCCGAACAGGCTGCGCCGCCACGCGTAGAACGCCAGGCCGGCCAGGGCGCCGAAGAGGCGCGCATCGCGCCAGGTGTCGATCAAGTGGCCCTGGGTCAGCACCAGCTCCGGCGCGACGACCGCGGCCAGGGCGGCGATGGGCGCATAGCGAAGCCCTTCCCGCAGCCAGTGCGGCATCGGCACCTCTTCCTCCGGCAGCAGAAAGGACGCGCGGCACAGCAGGATGATGGCGGCCATGCCCAGCGTGGTGACGAAGATCTCCAGGCCGGTCACGGCATCGGCCTCGCGCGGGCGGCGCTGACGCGGTCACTCAGTACACCCACGGCAACCGCAGCTGCGATCGCCACGACGACGTTGAGCTTCAGCGGGAGCGCATAGGCCGCGACAGCAGCACAGGCCGCCATCACGGCGGCCACCCAGGACGACGGGCTGCGCAACAACGTGCACGTCAGGGCGAGCAGCGCCATGGTTCCCGCAAAGCCGAGCCCCCAGGACGACGGTATGCCGTGTCCCAACAGGATGCCGGCGGTGATCGAGAGCTGCCACACGACGAACGTCACCCCGGCAGTGCCCAGAAAGTACTCTTCGTATTTGAAGCCGGGCACGGGCTTGGCAAAGCGCCGGGCAAAAAGCGCGAAGTTGGTGTCGCCCATCAAGAAGCTCAGTGCGACGCGTCGCCCCCGGGGCAGGTGGGCAAAGTAGGGGCGGTAGTGGTAGCTGAACGCCATGAATCGCAGGCAGACGCACAGCGTGGTGGCCCAGATCACCCAGATCGGCGCATTCGCAACGATCAGGGGCAGGGCCGCGATCTGCGCGGAGCCCGCGTAGGTGACGAGGGACATGAAGATCGCCAGCGGGACGCCCATTTCGCTTTTGGCCATGGCGACGCCGGCGACGACCCCCCAGGCGCCGATGCCGATGGCCATCGGCAGGCTGTCGCGGGCTCCTTCGCGGACCAGCGGCCGGCGGGCGAAAGCCAGCGCTTCGGCCCAGAACGATGTGAAACCGGATCTCAGAGACTCGCCCCCTTAAAGGCTTGATTGTCTCTTCGCCTGCGCTTTCAGGCTGCGCGCGAGCAATTTCGGCGCTCCCATCCGTTCGGTCCATGCGGCGAACGCGCTCGTCGGCCCTTGCCACCGCAACTCGTCGACATCGCGAAACAGCTTCGCGTCGGTGCGCAGTGTCGCCAACCGCTTGAACAACAGCGCGGCTTCGAGTTCATCGCCCAGGACATTCGCCGGAAACCGCTCGATGGCCCCGTACTGGTTCAACAGGCGCGCCGCGCCGACGGCCCCGATCCCCTTGATGCCGGGGTAGCCATCGGCCGCATCGCCCACCAACGCAAGATAGTCCGGGATCAGTGCCGGCTCGACGCCGAATTTTTCCCGGACGTCCTTGGCGCCGCGGATCTTCTTGCTCCTTCTGTCGACCTGAAGCACGCGGTCGCCGCGCACGCACTGGGCAAGATCCTTGTCGGGCGTCCAGATCCGCACCAGCTCCACGCGCTTGTCCTTGTCCGCCAGCCGCGCCGCCGAGGCCAGCGCGTCATCGGCCTCCAGCTCGATCATCGGCCAGACGGCGACACCCATCGCGGCCAGGCTTTCTTCCAGGGGATGAAACTGGGCAAGCAGCGCGGGCTCGATGCCCTCGCCCGTCTTGTAGCCGGTCCACAAACGGTTGCGAAACGATTCGATGACGTGATCGGTCGCCACGCCGACATGCGTCACGTTGTTCTCGATCATCTCCAGCACGCCGTTCAGCACACCCGTCACCGCGCCGAACGGGCGGTCCTCGCCTTCTTTTGTGAAGCGGCGCAGGCCGTAGAAGTGCCGAAACAGCTCGTAGGTGCCGTCGATGAGGTCGATGATCATGCGTTGGCGAATTGTCGCTGTGGCTGCGCCCAAATTCGGCACCTATGCCTGAAACTGTGCACATGGACCCCCCGCCGTATATTTCGATCGCCGACCTGCTGCCGCTTCCGCCGGGTCTCGTTGTGGTGGCCGGCGACGAACGCACAGGCAAGACCACACTGCTGCCGAACCTGGGTGGTCGCGGACTATGAAGCCGATGCGCGCCTGCCCTGGCGGCGGCGCATCGCGCTGGGCTGAGCCCAGCTCACATCGCCAGCAAATGCTTCCTGCTCGCGCCTCTCACCACAGTCAGAGGCAGCGCCATGTCAAAAGACGCCATTGCACCCCCGTGCCGCACCGCCAGTGCAAGCAAATAAGCATCCGTCACCTGACGATGGCCATGCAGGCGGCTGAAGTCCACGAGTGATTCGTCAAGCAAGGAAACGTCGTCCGGCCAGAACTCGTGATCCAGCGCCTCGGCAAGCGTCCTCAGTCCTTCGACAATCTGCTCGGGCGAGGTGCGATGCGTGGCCGAATAGGCAGGGGCGCTCATGATCCGGATGACCCCGTTTTCGACGATGGGGCAAGTGGCTATCCGGCGCGGCGCGGCATCGATCCACGCATTCGCGCGCTTCGAAAAAACATGCGCGTCGTCGAGCAGCGCAATCAGGACATTGACGTCCAGCAGCACGCGAGTGGCAGCAGTAGCCAACTCAGACGCCTTCCGTGTCCTGCAGGCCGCGGACGTGCTCGACCGTGACGACTTCGTCGCGTTGCGGCAGCACCGCGAAGCGCCCGCCGCGCTTGCCCGGCCGCCGCGAAGCTGCCGGCATGGGCCGCCGGAGCGACTCGCGAGCCAGCTCCGATATCACGGTGCCGACCGATTTACGCTCGCGTTCAGCGTGTGCCTTGGCGGCGAGCAGAACGTCGTCGGCGATGTCGAGGGTGGTGCGCATGATTTGACCTTGATGCGGTTGCATCATATCATCACCGCATCAGCCCAAACATCACTCAATGGCAAAACACCCTTGGTCACCGCCGCGCGCCAAGGCGATGCAGCAATGGGCCGCTGAAGAGCCAGCCATGACAAGTGACCTCCCGCTCCCGTATCTGCGGGGCTACCCGCCCGCGCTGCTGGTGCAGGTGCGCGAACTGATCGCGGCGGGCCGGCTGGCCGACACGTTGGCGCGGCGTCACTCTGAAGCCCACGAGGTGCGTACCGATCGCGCCCTCTACGACTACGTGAACGAGCTCAAGTCAAGCCATATGCGCAGCGCGCCGCCGCTGGCCAAGGTGGCCTACGACGCAAAGCTGCACATCGTGCGCAACGCGCTCGGCACGCACAGCGCTGTCTCGCGCGTGCAGGGCAGCCGGCTCAAGGCCAAGCGGGAGATCCGCGTCGCCGCGCTGTTTAAGCAAGCACCGGCGGATTTCCTGCGCATGATCGTCGTTCACGAGTTGGCGCACCTGAAGGAGCGCGAACATGGCAAGGCGTTCTATGCGTTGTGCCTGCACATGGAGCCCGACTACCACCAGCTCGAGTTCGACCTGCGCCTGTGGCTCACCGCGCAAGAGCTGGCGTGATCAATGGCTCGAAGCCCCGATGCGCTCGGCCGCGAGTTCGGCAAGCATGATGGTCGGCAGGTTGGTATTCGCACTCGGGATGACGGGCATCACCGAGGCATCGGCCACGAACAGGTTGTCGATTCCGTGCACACGAAATGTCTCATCGACGACCGACAGCGGATCGCCTGCCTGGCCCATTGCACAGGTGCCGACGGGGTGGCCCATCGGGCTGATGGCCGGCCGATCCACATCGTGTGGCAGACCTCGCGCGTGCTCGGCCCCGCACCGCAGGCCTTTGTCGACCTGCTGGATGCAGCCTCGCCGCGCAAGAAAAAGCCTGCACGGGCCGGAGCCTGAGCGATCGCACCCAGGCCTGGGCAGGCCTCAGCCGCACAGTCTGGCGACAACGGCCGCGGCTTCGGGATTCGGCGCGGTCGCGGGCAGCACGCTCGCGGCACCGGCCTGTTCCAACAACTTCTGCGCATCGTTCGGCAAAAGCAGGCGGCGCGCCACTTCGCGGTCGGCCGCCTTGCGCACCACACACAAATAGCCTTGTTGCGTGCCGTAGCGCTCCTCCAGCGAGAGGCGCGGGTCATTCGCCGCCACTCGCTCCGCGCGCGTCTTCGAGAAGGGGATGTAGCCGCCCGCGAGGCCGCCCCCGCAAGGCTGGCCCTGGAAGAAGCCCGCCTTCGTCACGTTCCAACCGGTGTAGGTGCCCAGTGGCGCCTGGTGCTGCACGGCGGGCAGGCCGGCGGTTTCGTTGCCGTCGGCATCGAGCTTGGGCATCAGGGAAGGAATCGTCTGCCGGATCGCCGGGGGCCATTGCGAGAGCACGCCCCTGAACTCGTTGGCGTTGAGGTCCGCGCCGTAGTCGTATTGCATCAGGCCGACTGCCATGCCGTCCGGGCCGGGGGCATTCGCGATCGCGGGCCATCCCATCGCGCGGGCATTGTTCGCCGCAAGCTGGTGGTCCGCAAGGCGCGGATAGCTGCTGGGCGGTGGCTCCACGCCGCGCGTCACCCACTGCACCAGCGCGTGCGCGAGTGCGGCCATCTGCTCCTTCTCAGGCACCGGGTTGCGTGCCAACACGCAGGCGGCCAGCGCGCCCGACGCATGGTCGAAACCGCCGATGTCATCGCCGCCATGCGTGGTGCCCGGGAAGTAGTAGCGCCGAACATCGGCCGGCAACGGCAGGTCCGCCTTGCCGTCCGTCCCGGTGAGCGCCACCGTCATCAGGCGCGCGTTGAACTCGGTGGAGCCGAAGGTCTCGAATATCTTCGGGCAGGTCTTCGATGCGCGGCAGCGGTCGAGCAGGCTCGCCATTGTGCGGCCGCGTGCCGCGTCGCGGTACGGCGTCCACCACAGCACGCCCTCGCCGCCGGGCTCGTACAGCGTGCCGGAGCCGCTGGGCAAGCCGAAGCGCACATTCACCGCGGTGAGCCGCCCCGCGATATGCGGATTGGCGCCATCGAACACGATGCGGCCGGCCTCGTCCTGGTTGAAGCCTTGCAGCAGGAAAGTCTTGAGCGCATTGCCGGATTGCGATGTGCCGTGCCCCAACGCCCACTTCATCGCGCCGGCCACCGGGTTGGCCGTGCCCGCGCTGTCGCGCGCTTCGTAGCGGAAGAAAGACGCCAAGTCGCGGATGGCCGCGAGGCCGATGCCCAGGACCAGCGGGTCCTTCGCGCGGTAGGCCACCTCGTACAGCAGCTTGGGGTCGAAGCCGTTTCTCAGGCAGATCATGCGCGGGTGCGGCTTGCCCGGGAACGGCGTGCTGCCGCAATCCGCGAAGGCCCAGTCCGATGCGGGCACGACCTCGATGCCCGCACTCTCGCCGCTGCGCTTCTCAGATCGCTTGGTGACGAGGCGCGCCTGGCTCGTGTCGAGCGATGCCGCGTCGTACGGAATCGCGTTGGCCAGCATCGCAAGCGGGCGCGAGGCGGAGCCTGCGGGCACGTCGGCCAGCCGCGCGAGCACCATGCCCGTGATCGGCGAGCCGTCCGCGTTGCGCGCGACAGGAACTTGCACCGTGTAGTTGGCAGCCGTAGGGGCGATGTCGCCCTGCCAGCCGTTCATCAGCGTCACGTGCCCCGAAGACGCCATGCTGTCGAAAGTGCGCAGCGGCCCGGCGCGGTTCACGAGTTCGTACCACAGCACGCCGCTCGCCTTGGCCATGTCCACTGGCTTGTGCAGCGAGAACGTGGTGACATACTCCACCTGCCCTTGCGCGTTGCGCGGCGCGAACTCGATGTCGGTGATGAGGGCGTTGCCCGCCGCAGCCGGGTCCAGCGTGCCGAACGCGCGTCCGCGAAGGACCTCGTAGCCGCTGCCGTCCGAGAGCGCGTCGACCTTGTCGATCGTGATACGGGCCACGCGGGCCTGGGCTGCGGTCGCCGCCGCCGCGAGGGCGATGGCAAGGCAAGGAAGCGCGATGCGCTGGTGGAACTTCATGTTGTCTCCTCGGGCTGGGCCGGTGAGCCCATTGTTGGGCCGGCACCTGTCAAACGCCTGTCACCTGGCACGGGGTTTTCCCTCTCTGCGGGCGTCTGCAGGCGATCGGAGATGTTGAATTCAGCCGCGGCCAACGCCCCGGATGAACACCATCGGCAGCATGGCGAGCATGTTCCAGCCGGGGAAGAAGAATCCGAGCGCCACAGCCGCGGCCGCGCATCCGGGTAGTGCATAGGCCCGCAACCTCAACGTGCGCAACGCCGACGGATTGCTCGCGTCCACGTGCACTCCCTGTTCGTGCAGCAGTTCGCGCGTGCGCAGGGCGCCCACCACCGTGACGGCCAGCATGTTCGCGGCGTAGATGACCGCTGCCGCCGGCAAGCTGCCGTGCTCGCCGATCAGTGCCGTCGAGAACGGCATCAGGCTCACGCACGCGAGCTGGATCAGCTCCAACCGCACCATCGTATTGGTCAGCGAATGGACGAGGTGGTACACGCGCACCTGCGACAGCCACAGCACGGCCATCACCCAAAAGCTCAGGAACCAGGTCAGCATCTTGGGCAGCAGCTCGCGCAGGGCGTCGAGCAGGTCGGCGTTGGTCGCCGCGTGGCCGAGGGACGGCAGCTTCAGTTCGAGCACGAGCAGCGTCAGCGCAATGGCGTAGATGCCGTCGCTCAACGCTTCGATGCGCTGTTTGCCGATGCTCCCCGGGGGACTTTGTCGTTCGTCCATGAGCCGCTCCTGGTCAGTGGGCGCAGTGTAAGCGGCGGTCGCTGATCCCGTTCCATCTTCTCTTGCACAATGGGTGTTTCACCGCATTCATGGAAGCTCATCTTGGCGTCCCCCGCTCGCTGGCCTGACAAGGTCATGGCGCTCCTGCGCGCCGGCAACCCGGCGGCGGCGATCGCCCAGATCAAGGTGGCGCCCAGCGTGCGCGATCTGCGGGCGCTGGAGAAAGCGCTCACGGCTGCGCGACTGGCAGGTCGATGGAAGGACGTCGATGTCGCCATCACCGAAAGCCTGCAGGCGCTCTCCGCCCCCAGGCTGCATCGTTCGCCCTGAAACGAGACAGTGCAGTTTCAAGCTGCAGGCTGTTCGTCGCCGGCCTTCTGCAACTTGGCACTGACACCGTACAGAGCAAGCATCCCGAGCACGTGCCCGATCGCCACACCGGGTTCACCCGATTCGATCCGCGCGATCGTCTGCACATGCACACCCAGACGAGCGGCCGCAACAGCCTGCCCTTCGCCGGCACGCGTGCGAGCTACCTTGGCGGCGGCGCCCATGTCCTTGATTGCCTGGAGGGCGTCGCCACCAATTTCCGCGGAGATGCGCTTGCCTTGGGCCACGCCCGGATTGTCGCCCGTTCTAAGAACGAGTCATTTCGAAGGCGATCCCATCTTTCCTTGCAGCACCGCGACCAAGTGCTGCTTGGCCTCGGCCAGCTGGGCCTTGTCCGCGTCGTGCACCTTGCGAAAGAACGCCGCACATTCAGGGGACTTCGCCGCCTCGGCGTCCTTGATGTACTGGTCATAGGCAAGCAGCGCCTGTGCCTTGTTTTGCATGAGCGTGATCCAGTCGTACGCAAGGTCGCTGAGCGGATGCGGGTCGGCGGATTTTTCTTGCATGGTGGGCCTTTCTTGGAGGAGAGGTTGAACACGCAGGATACGGCAACGTGCACCGCGCAGGAGCTCAGCCGCTGGCCTTTGCTTGCGCATTCAAGAACGCAGGCGTCGGCCCCTGCCAGCGCAACTCTTCAACATCACGGAACAGCTGCGCATGGGTGTCGAGCGTCGCGAGCAAGCGGCCGCGCTCTTGCGCGACGCGTTGCGCGATCGGCGTCTTCGGCCATGAGAAAATCGGCCCCATGACCTCGTCCGGCCTTCCGCTCCCCGCCCTGCTCCACACCGCGTTCTACAAATTCACGCGTCTGGCGCAGCCCGAGGAAGTGGCTGCCCGCTTGCGCGAACTGGTCTCGCAGCAAGTCGACGGGCTCACCGGCAGCATCCTGGTGGCCGGGGAAGGCATCAACGGCATGCTGGCCGGCACACTGGAAGCCGTGGACCGCATCGAAGCGGCCCTCCTGAACGATCCGGCCCTTGCGGACGCCTTCAAGGGCATGGCCTTCAAGCGCAGTGCGTGCGCCACGCGCCCTTTCGGCAAGATGAAGGTGCACGTCAAGAAAGAGATCGTGCCCCTTGGCATCGACGGGGTGGACGCCCAGCGCACCGGCATCAACGTCAGCCCGCAGGATTGGCGCGAACTGATCAAGGACCCCCAGCTCGTGCTGCTGGACAACCGCAACAGCTTCGAATACCGGCTCGGCCATTTCGAAGGCGCCGTGGACCCGGGGGTGACCAACTTCCGCGACTTTCCGGCCTACGTGCGCGCGCACGTCGACGAGTGGAGGGCCCAGGGCAAGCGCGTCGCGATGTATTGCACGGGCGGCATACGCTGCGAAAAAACCAGCGCATGGATGCTTGGCATGGGCCTGCCCGTCTACCAGCTCGAAGGCGGCATCCTCAACTACTTTCAGCAGATGCCCGATGCGGATCTGGACTGGCGCGGCGAGTGCTTCGTGTTCGACAACCGCGTGGCGCTGGACACCCGCTTGCAGGAAACCGCCAGCACGCTGGAAGACGTGTACCGTGCGGAAGCGGACGGTGCCTGGCGGCTGGCGCGGGGCCAGCGGCTGGAGCAGGCTTAAGACATGCTGCCCGTTCGCGACGGTGTCGGTCCGAGCCGGGTGGCGCTGCCCGCAGGCGGGTGGGCCTGCATGCTCGACTTCCTGGTGGAACGGTTCGCGGCGATCTGCGCGGCCGAGTGGTGCGCGCGCATGGCGGCCGGCGATGTCGTCGACAGCGAGGGCCGTCGTGTCGCTCCGGAGCAGCCTTACGTTCCGCATGGCAGGCTGTACTACTACCGCACTGTTGCGAATGAGGCGCCCAATGCGGCACAGGCTTGCGTGCTGTTCGAGGACGAGCTGCTGGTGGTGGCCGACAAGCCGCACTTCCTGCCCGTCACGCCGTCGGGCAACTATTTGCAGGAGACATTGCTGGTCCGGTTGCGCCGCAAGCTGGGTGTCGATGCGCTGACGCCCTTGCATCGAATCGACCGCGAGACCGCGGGCGTCGTGCTGTTCGCCAAGCAGCCGGCGACCTGCGCGGGCTATCACGCCCTCTTTGTCCGCCGCGAAGTCGCCAAGACGTACCAGGCCATCGCGCCCTGCGATGCATCGCTGCGGTTCCCCCTGACCCGCGCCAGCACTCTGGTGACCAGCGACCAATTCATGCAGATGCGTGAGGCGCCTGCCGATGCGTCCCGAGAGCCCAACTCGCGGACCGAGATCGAATTGCTGGAAACGCGCGGTGCCCAGGCGCGCTACCGCCTTCGCCCCTTGAGCGGAAGGCGGCATCAGTTGCGGGTGCACATGGCGGCCCTGGGGCTGCCCATCCTGGGCGACCGCATCTATCCGAGATTGCTGCCGCAGGGCGGCGACAAGATCGACAACCCACTGCGGCTGCTGGCGGAAAGCATCGCGTTTCGCGACCCCTTCACCGGTGAGCACCGCAGTTTTGCCAGCCGGCAGCAGCTCCACTTCCCCGCCGTGCCGCTCGAACCATCCTCCAGAGGCTAGAACAGAATGCCGATCCAGGAAGAGAGGGGAGAAGCCTTGAGGAATGCTCAGTTCGAAGACCTGACGCGGCAGGACATCGAGGACATCCTTTCGGTCACGCGTGCCCTCGCCGCGCCGTTCGATCTTTCCACCTTGCTCGCAGAAGTCAGCGCCGCCGCGCGCCGCGTGCTGCATGCTGAACGCAGCTCCGTCTGGCTGTACGACCGTCCCGCACACGAACTCGTGCTGAAGGTTGCGAACGAGCTGGACCATGTGCGTGTGCCCGTGGGAACGGGGCTTCTGGGCGCCTGCGTGCGGGATCGCGTGCCGATCAACGTGCCGGACTGCTACGCGGACCCTCGCTTCGACCCGGCCATGGATCGCCGCACGGGCTTCCATACCCGGTGCAGCCTCACGGTGCCCCTGGTCGATCACGAGGGCGCCCTGGTGGGCGCGATGCAACTGCTGAACCGGCACGGCGGCGTATTTCGAGAGCAGGATGTCGCGCTGGCCCAGGCGCTGGGCGCCCAATGCGCGATGGCCCTGTCCCGGGTCCAGATGATGGAAGCGATGGTCCAGGGCCAGAAGCTCCAGCGCGAACTGGAACTGGCGCGTTCGGTCCAGATGAGCACTTTGCCCGCGGCCATGCCGGCCGTCGAGGGTTACGACGTTTTCGGCTGCTTCCGCCCCGCCGACCTCACCGGCGGCGACACATTCGACCTGGCCCTGGTCGACCGGGGGCTGCTGATCCTCCTGGCCGACGCCACAGGCCACGGCATCGCGCCGGCCCTCGACGTCACCCAGATGCACGCGATGCTGCGGATGGCCCTGCGCATGGGCGCCGACCTGGACACGGCCACATTGCAGGTGAACAACCAACTGGCGCAAACGCTGCCGGACAACCGTTTCATCACCGCCTTCATCGGCCTGCTGGACTGGCGGGCGCACAGCCTGGCGTTCCACAGCGCCGGCCAGGCGCCGCTGTTGCTGTATCGCGCCAATGGCGGGTGCGAGTGGCTCGATCCGACCAGTTTCCCGCTGGCGGCCATGCCGCTGCAGCAGCTTCGGCCCCACGTCGTGCAGGCCATGGAGCCCGGCGACATCCTGGCGGTGATCTCCGACGGCGTTTACGAATACCACGACGCCGCGGGCGAGCAGTTCGGCAAGGGGCGCGTCGGCGAGCTCGTCGCGGCGCATCCGGGCGAATCCGCGGAGCGCCTGGCCGCCCGCATCCTGGAGGCCGTGGCGGCGCACGCCGGGGCCGCGCCACAGGAGGACGACATCACCGTGGTCATCGTGAAGCGCCTGGCTGGGGCGGCCCGGCGCCGCGATTTCGAGCGGCGGATCGACGCGCTGAAGGAGATTTTCGAGTTCACCGCCGCCTTTGCGGGCGAAAGCGGCCTACCCCCGGAATTGCTCTCCACGGTCGATTTCGTGATCGAAGAGCTCTTTACCAACATGGTGAAATACAGCATCATGAGCGTCGCTTCCGTCACCGTGTCCCTGGTGCGGATCGATAGTGGGATCGAAGTCGAACTGGTGGACTGCGACGTGGACCGGTTCGACCCGACGCTCGCTCCCGACGCGGATGTCGGCCGGCCGGCCGAAGAACGCACGGCGGGGGGACTCGGCCTGCACCTCATACGGCGCATGGTCGATTCGATCGAGTACCGGTACGACAGCGCCCAACGCGTGAGCCGAACCTTGTTTCGCAAGACGCAGCCGCAGTGAACGGCCCCGCGCATCGGCAGCGGAAGTGAAGTACAAAGAAGTAGCAGGAGAAGTAATGTTGAGCATCGAGCTGGAGGGGACCGGGGAGGTCCGCATGGCAGGCCGCCTGGACGCGGTGGAAGCGCCGGCGGCGCAGACCGCCCTGGACAAGGCAAACGGCGTGGTCACCGTCGATTGCGCCGGGCTCGAATACATCTCCAGCGCCGGCCTGGGCGTCCTGCTCAAGACCCACAAGCGGCTTCTGGCCTCGTCCGGGCGCATGCGCCTGGCGCGGGTTCGCCCCCATATCCGCGACATCTTCAAGTACTCCGGGTTCGACCAGATCTTCGAGATCCAGTCGGCAGAGTAAAGATCTCCAACTTTCCGCGCCGCCACCTGTAATTGCGATGAAGGGCCTCGAATCCGACGTCGAACTGGTGGAGAGGTCCTCGGCGGGCGACCGGAAGGCGTTCGAGAGCCTGGTCATCAGGTACCAGGGGCCCATCTACAACGCGGCATTTCGCATTACCGGCAACGAGCAGGATGCGTGCGACGTGTCGCAGATGGTGTTCATGAAGGTGGCGGAGCGACTCGATGAATACGACAGGAACCGCAAGTTCTTCAGCTGGATTTTCCGCATCTCCGTCAACGAGGCGATCAATTTCGTGCAGCGCCGCCGCCCGGAAGATCCGCTGGAGGACGACGACTCTTGCGGGCCCGAGCGCGACGAGCCCGAAGCGCGATACGTGCAGCGGCAGATCTCGGAACGCATCCAGCGGGCGCTGCTGAAACTCAAACCGGACGACAGGACCGTGATCACATTGCGCCACTTTTCCGAATGCAGCTACCAGGAGATGGCCGAAATCCTCGTCCTGGAGGAAAAGACGGTGCGTTCGCGCCTTTACGAGGCGCGTCAGCGCCTGGCCGGCCTGCTGATGGACCTGCAGGTGCGCTGAACGCCATGGACGCCTCCACCGCCCTCCTGCTGCAAGCCGTCGCCGACGGCGAAGCCTCGGCCGAGGAATCGGCGGCGGCGGAAAGCCTGACGGCCGTCGACGAACGGGCCCTGGACCGCCTGGAGCGCCTGCGTGCGCTGGGCGATCTGCTCGCGCAGGCAGCGCCCGTCCAGCCGCCCTCCGCCCTTCGGACATCGGCGATGGCGGAATTCGACCAACTATTTCCGCGCCCGGCTGTAATTGCAGCAGGGGCGGGGGCGAGACCCTCTCGCAATCGTGGAGCCGGCGGCGCATGGGGCGCTACAGGGCTCGGTTTTTGTTGGAATCTTCTGAAGGAGTTCATCATGGCTGAATCGGGCAAGGGCTTCCTGGCAAGTCCCCGGGCGAAAGTGTTTGCAGGCAGCGCCATCGCTGCCGTGCTGGTCTACGGGATCAGCACTTCGATCAAGTCGCCGGCCGACAGCGGCCAGGTGGCGGGCACCATCGCACCGGTCCAGCGCACGCAGGCGACCCAGGTCGCGACGGCCGACGTGAAGCTTGGCGACGAGCAGGTGTCTCGCCTGATCCAGAGCGACGAGTACCGCACGCTGGTCAGGAGCGACGCCTTCCGCGAGGTGATGAAGAACGACGCCTTGCTGCAGGCGATGAAGAGCGATGCCTTCCTGCAAGTGATGAAGAGCGACGCGCTCATGCAGGCGATGAAGACCGATGCCAGCCTGCGCGATGTCCTGAACAGCGACGCCATGCGTGCCGCTGCCAAGTCCGATGCGGCGATGGCCGTCCTGAGGAACGACGCGTTCATGACGGCGCTGAAAACCGACGCCTCCCGCGAGGTGATGAAGTCCGACGCCTACCGCGTGGCGGCCAAGGACGACGCCTTCCGCGCGGCCATGAGCAGCGATGCCGCCCGGGCCGTGCTCCAGAGCGATGCGTTCCGCGCGGCCCTGAAGTCCGACGCGTTCCGCGCAGCCCTCAAGAACGATGCTTTCATGCAGGCCATGAGTTCCGACGCCTTTCGCATGGTGATGAAGTCCGACGCCTTCATGGCCGTACTGAAAACCGATGCGTCCAGGGCCGTCCTGCAGTCGGATGCTTTCCGCGCCGCCCTCAAGAGCGACGCTTTCAGCCAGGCCCTCAAGGCCGACGCCTCTCGCGCGGTCCAGTAGCCACACCTTCCGCCAGACGGCGCGGCCCGTCCGGGGTGACCCGGGTGGGCCGCGTTGTTTTTGTGAGTCGCGCTCGCAAGTGCACGCGACGTGGTGCGCGGTAGTCGCTACGATACGGCCGAGGATGGGACGCTCGACCAAAAGTGCCGGAGGGTCGCATGTGGCTTTGGCAGCGCTTGCCCTGGCCTTGTGCGCTGGTGTACCTGCGCGCGCGGAAACCATCGAGCTCAAGTCGATCGAAACGCCGGACATCCGGCTGCTCTACACGCCCGAGCAGGCCTATCTGGCCCCCTACGCGGCGCGCACATTCCTCAATTCGCTGAAGTTCCAGCGCCGCATCTTCGGCTGGGACCCGGACGGCAAGATCTACGTGATCCTCACCGACCTGAGCGATTACAACAACGGCGGCGCATCGGCCACGCCCATCAACGGCGTCACCGTCTACATCGCGCCCGACAGCCACACGCTCGAGACCACGCCCGGCAACGAGCGCATGTTCATGCTCGCCAACCACGAACTCGTGCACGTCGCGACGATGGACGGCTGGGCACCGGCAGACAAAGCCTGGCGCGGGTTCTTCTTCGGCAAGCCGCGCCAGACGGACGCCCACCCCGAGACCATCCTGTACAACTACCTGACGGTGCCCCGGCTCAGCGTCCCCCGCTGGTACCTGGAGGGCAGCGCCTCCTTCATGGAGACGTGGATGTCGGGCGGCTTCGGCCGGGCGCAGGGTGCCTACGACGAGATGGTGTTCCGCGCGATGGTGCGCGACGGCACGCGGTTCTACGATCCGCTGGGGCTGGTGTCCGCCGGTACGGCCGCCGACTTCCAGACCATGAGCACCGCTTACCTGTACGGGACGCGATTCGTCACCTACCTTGCCCTTCGCGAGTCGCCGGAAAAGGTCATCGCCTGGCTCCGGCGCGATGCGGACAGCAAGCGCTACTACGCCGACCAGTTCAAGCATGTCTTCGGCAAGCCGCTGGAGCAGGCGTGGCGGGAATGGATCACCTGGGAGGCAGCCTTCCAGAAAGCCAACCTGGAGCAGGTGCGGCGCTACCCGCTCACCAAAGGCCGGCCGCTCGTGCCCCAGGGGCTCGGTTCGGTCTCGAAGTCCTATGTCGACGCGGCCAGCCGATCGCTGGTGGGGGCCTTCTACTACCCGGGCGTTCTGCCCCACGTCGGCACCGTTTCGCTGGCGGACGGCGTCACTCGCCGCCTCGCCGACATCAAGGGCCCGATGAAATACCGGGTGACCTCGACTGCGTTCGACCCCCAGGCGCGCACGCTTTTCTATACCGAGGACAACCTGGCGTACCGCGACCTCATGGCGCTGGACCTCGCGACCGGGGCGCGGCGGGAATTGCTGCGCGATGCACGGATCGGCGACCTCGCCTTCAATCCGGCCGACCGTTCGCTCTGGGGCCTGCGTCACGACAATGGGTACGTGACGCTGGTCCGCATCCCCTATCCGTACACGGACTTCAACCAGCTTCACACATACGCCTATGGCGTGGTCCCCTTCGACCTGGACATCTCGCCGGACGGCAAACTGCTGTCCGCTTCGGTGGGCGAGATCTCCGGCGAACACTTCCTGCGCGTCTTCCGCACGCAGGACCTGATGGACAGGAAGATCGAGCACCAGAAACAGTTCGATTTCGGCCAGTCGATTCCTGAAGGCTTCGTGTTTTCGCCCGACGGCAAATATCTCTACGGCAGCGCCTACTACACGGGCGTCTCCAACATCTATCGCTACGAAGTCGCGAACGGCGAACTGGAAGCGGTGAGCAATGCGGAGACCGGTTTTTTCCGGCCGATCCCGCAGGAAGACGGATCGCTGATCGTCCTGGAACACACCGGGCAGGGGTTCGTCCCCACGGTCATCGAACCGAAGGTGCTCAAGGACCTGGGCACGGTCACCTTCCTCGGCAACGAACTCGCGAAGACCCAGCCAGTCGTCATGACGTGGGGAGCGGGATCGCCGGACTCCGTGGACCTGGAGGCCGCCAAGACTTCCGAGCAGCCCTATCGGCCGTTCAACGAAATCCGGTTCCAGTCGGCCTATCCCGTGGCCCAGGGTTACCGCAACGTGGTGGCCGCCGGCTGGCACTTCGATTTCGCGGACCCGCTCGGGCTCGAATCGCTCGGCGTGACGGCGTCCTATTCCCCGGCGCGCTCGCTGGGAACCGGCGAGCGCCTGCACCTGGACGTGGACTACAAGTCCCTCTACTGGCGGGCACGCTACTGGCACAACCACGCGAGCTTCTATGACCTGTCCGGGCCCACGAAGCGCAGCCTGCGGGGCAACGCCTTCCTGCTCGACTACCGGCTGCCGCTGCTGTACGACGAGCCGCGCCGGCTGGACTTCGACGCGCAGGTCGCCCGCTACACCGGGCTGCTCACCGCACCGGGGAACCAGAACGTACTGGCTTCGGCGACGGCGCTCACCAGAGCGAAGGCGGGCTGGACGTACACGGACACCTACCGGTCGGCGAACAGCGTCGATCACGAATCGGGGTACCGCTGGAACGCCGACTTCGCAGCGAGCAAGGCCGCCACGGAAACATCGGGTTCCGCGCGCGGCGGATTCGATTTCGGCTTTCCGCTGCCGCTGCCGCATGCGTCGCTCTGGCTCTACAGCTCCGCCGGTGCGTCGAGCGGCCGCCGCTCGGACAGCCTCGCAAACTTCTACTTCGGCGGTTTCCAGAACAACCGCATCGACAACGGCGAGGTCAAGCGCTATCGCCAGTACGACACCTTCCCCGGCTTCCAGATCGACGATTTGAGCGGCCAATCTTTCGCCAAGACCGTCCTGGAACTGAACCTGCCGCCGGTGCGCTTCGAGTCCATCGGCACGCCGGGCTTCTACCTGAGTTCGATGCGGCCCGCGGTGTTCGCCGGCGTGCTGGTCACGGACCCCGCCAAGCCCCAATTCCGGCAGACGGCGCGCAACTTCGGCGGCCAGCTCGATTTCAATTTCAACGTGCTGCACCGATTGCCCATGACACTCTCCGCGGGTTATGCCCGCGGCTGGCAGCAGAACCAGAAGGCCTCCCACGAATGGATGCTGTCCCTCAAGATCCTGGGCACCTGAGGCAAGAGGCCCGCCGATGAACCTGCTGCCGATCGCCGCCATCGCGCTCACGCCGGCGCTGTTTTTCCTGCTGGCGCTGGTTTACCTGGACAGCTACAAATTGACCTCGCTGCGCAGCGTGCTCGTCGTGCTGATTGCCGGCGCGGCGATGGCGGGCATCGCATTCTTTTGCAATGGCGCGCTGATCCGGGCGACGGGGCTGGACGTGGTGACGTATTCGAGGACGGTCGCGCCATGGGTGGAGGAGACGCTGAAGGCGCTGATCGTCGCCTGCCTGTTCAGGACGCACCGGATCGGGTTTCACATCGATGCGGCCATCCTCGGGTTCGCCGCCGGCGCCGGGTTCGGCGTCGTGGAAAACGCGGCCTACATGGCGTTGACCCCTCATGCGACGATCGGGACGTGGATCGTTCGCGGGCTGGGTACTTCCGTGATGCATGGCGCCGTCACCGCCATCGTCGCGGTGCTGGCGCTGACCGTGCACGACTCGCGGTCCAAGGCCAGTCCGCTCGCCTACTTGTCGTGCTTGCTGACGGGCGTGCTGCTCCACGCCATTTTCAACCAGTTCTTCCTTTCGCCGCTGGTGTCGACGGTGCTCACCATCCTCATCCTGCCCGGGTTGCTGCTTGAAATTCTCACGCACGGCCAGCGTCGATTGGCCCGCTGGCTCGGCGCGGGGTTCGACGCAGACGCCCGGATGCTCGAACTGCTGGACTCCGGCGACTTTCCCGAATCGCCGCAAGGGCAATACCTGAAGTCGCTGCAGGGCCGCTTCAGCGGGCCCGTGGTCGCCGACATCCTCTGCTACGTGCGCATCAATCTCGAGTTGGCCCTGCGTGCCAAGGGCCTCCTGATGATGCGCGAGACCGGCTTCGACGTGCCGGTCGACGACGAAACCACCGCCAAGTTCAAGGAAATCGACTACCTGGAGCGGAGCATCGGCACGACGGGCCTGCTCGCGATCAAGCCGATGCTGCAGCTGAGCCGTGAAGACCTCTGGCAGCTGAAACTGCTGGGCCATTGAAGCGCGCAGCCCATATGACGCGCCGGGGCGCCGCGGTGGCAAGGTTGCCGCTGTTCGGGCGGCGCGCTACGCACGCGACAGGCCGGCGCTGGCCAGCGCCGCAGCCAGCGTGACGAACCACGAGTAGTACACCCACACCAGGAATGCCAGCAGGGGCGCGAAGGCTCCGTAGATCGTTCGGTAGGTGGGCACGTTGGCGAGGTAGATCGCGAAGCCGTGCTTGCCGAACTCGAAGGCGATGCCGGCGAGCAGGCCGCCCGCGATCGCATCGCGCCAACGCACGGCAGTGTGCGGCACGAAGCGGAACAGGCAGGCGAAGCCGGCGGCGCTCAGGACCACGGGCCCCAGGTTCAGGACATGCGGCAGCCAGGCGGGGCGCGTCCCCGCCACCACGTCGGAAGCGGCCAGGAGATGGGACGTCACCCACAAGCTCGTGCCGACGATCACCGGGCCGGTGAGCAGCATGGCAACGTACAGCGCCAGCCGGCGCAGCACCGGGCGCGGCTTCTTCACCTGCCAGATCCGGTTCAGGGTGTTCTCCACGCTCAGGAGCAGCGCCAGCGCCGACAGCAGCAGGACCGCGAAGCCGACCAGTGTGAGCCCGCTGGCGTTGCCGGTGAATTGCGCCAGGTGCTTCATCACCGTCTTGGCGATGTCGGCCGGCAGCAGCCCGCGCAGCAAGTGCTCGCGGATCGCTTCCCCGGCCGGGCGCAATGCGGGCGTGCGCGCGAACAGGGCGAAACTCACCGCCAGCAGCGGCACCATCGACATCGCTGTCGCAAAAGTGAGGCCGCCCGCCGCCTGGGCGAGGCGTTCTTCCCGGCCCCGCCGCAGGAGGCGGCTGACCAGGTTGCCCCGGTTTCGGCTTGTGTTTGCCATTGGGGGCAATATAGCCGCGCCGCGAAGATGTGATGGGGAGCACAGCGGCATTCGGGCGCCGGACTTACGCTGGGTGTGCCGGGCGTTCATTTCGCACGGCGCCAGGAGGTTGTAGATGTTCGACACGATCCCGAATCGGTTTCAGCTGTGCTTCCGGTCCCTGTTCCACAGCGGGCGGGGTTACGCGTTTCCCTGTGACGGCCGTGGCCAGGTCGACTTGGACTGCCTGAGCGATCGCGCCCGCAACAACTACCTTTATGCCCGCGCGATGATCGGCCGCGAGCTCTCGGTCCCCGCGGTCGAGCCCCTCACGCTGAATTGAGCGTCGCCCAGGTCATAGCCACAGCATCAGCACCGAGGCCGCCAGCAGCGTTCCCATGCCGCGATTCACCCGGGCCGCCGGTCGCGCCTGCGTCATCCACCGTTGCAGCAGCGCGCCACCTGCCAGCCACAGCGCACAACTCGGCGCCGCAGCCAGGGCAAAGAGGCCCGCCATCAGCATTGCATGTGCAGCGGCAGGCTGACCCGGCGCTGCGCTGAAAGTGGCGGCGGCGCTTGCGCCGAGGATCCACGATTTGGGGTTCACCCACTGGAACAGAAACGCGGCGCCAAAACCGGCAGTCGGCGCTTCGCTTCCGGGCCGCATCGGCGGCGCGTTTGCAATCTGCCAGGCCAGCCACAGCAAGAACAGCGAGCCGCCCGCACGCAACACCGTCAGCAAGCCCGGCCACGCCTGCAGCACTCCGGCCAAACCAAACGCCGCAATTCCCATCAGCAGCGCCATGCCCACCACGACGCCGGCAAGGCAGCGCAGGCCACCCAGCCATCCCGCCCGCGCTCCCGCCGCCATCACCAGCAGATTGCTCGGCCCGGGCGTGACCGCGGCCGCCACGGCGAACAGGAAGAACGCCACCATCTCCTGCGGTTGCATCGCACCACTCAGATGACACGCCGCGGCGCCGCAGTCGCAGCGTCACCGCTGTTCGGAGTACCCGTCGGTTCGATCAGCAGGATGTGCGCTTCCTTCGCCGCGCGCGGCCGGTGCTGCATGCCGCGCGGCACCACGAACATCTGGCCCTGCGCCAAACGCACCGTTCGCCCGCCTTCCAGGTCGATCTCGAGCTCGCCGTCGAGCACCAGGAAAAAATCATCGGTATCCGGATGCGAATGCCAGTGGTACTCGCCCTGCATCTTGGCGACCATGACGTCGTGGCCGTTGTACTCGCATACCGTGCGCGGCTGCCAGTTGCCCTCGAATGAGGCCAGCTTCGCGCGCAAGTCGATTGCCTGTTCCATGTTGCATCCTCGTGTTGAACGATGAGGCAGTTTGAATGCACGCGCGGGCAATGTCTTGTACGATTGTTTCATGCAAGGCGGTCTTTCCAACCTCCATGACTGGGCGCGCTTCCAACCGGGCGCGATGGATGGCGTCACGCTCATGAAGGCGCATTTCCAGCAACACGCCTTCGACCGCCACAGCCACGAAACCTATTCGATCGGGCTCACCCATGCGGGGGTCCAGGCGTTCAATTGCGGCGGCTCCCTGCATGCCAGCCTGCCGGGCAACCTGATCCTCTTCAATCCCGACCAGGCGCACGACGGCCAGCGTGGCGCGCCCGAAGGCTTCGGCTACTCGATGCTCTACGTGCCCGAGGCGGTGGTAGCCGGCTGCGCGGACCGGGATGCGGGCATCGTCCTGCCCCGCCACTTCCGCCGGCCGTTGGTGCGCGATGGCGTCGTGGCTCGCCAGTTCGCCCTGGCGGTGGCGGCGCTCAACCAGCCGGGCGAAAGTTTGCGCGCCGAGGAATTGACGCGCCATGTGCTGGCGGCCATCCTGCTGCGGCACGGTGAGCCCGGTGCCCGGATGGAGCCGCGCGCAGCGGGCGGCGACCGCATGGCGCGAGTGCGCGACCACCTGCAGGCGCACTACGCGGACGACGTCGACGTGCAGACGCTGGCCGCCATCGCCGGCTTGTCACGCGCGCACATGACGCGCGCCTTCGCGCGGCAATTCGGCGTGCCGCCCCACATCTACCTCAACTCCGTGCGCGTGCGCAAGGCACAGGAGGCGATGATGGCCGGCGACTCGCTCGCCGACGTGGCCGTGGACTGCGGCTTTGCGGATCAAAGCCATTTCAGCAGGCGCTTCAAGGGCGCGTTGGGCCTGACGCCGGCGCGGTGGCTGAGGCAGATGCGCTCGTAGCCGGTTCGCCGGGGTCTACTTGGCGGCGAAGCAGTACAGCAATCCCGCGCCACCAACGCGTGCCAGCGACGGCATGTCGCAACCTGGCGTGAGGTGCGACGAGTTCCAGGATACGTTGGCGACCGGGTCGGGGTTGATCCCGCCGCGGTTGTGGTGGCCCACCATGGCGCCGCCCGTGCTGCCACTGGTCCAGTTGCTGCACGTGGCGTCGCGGCCGGGCGGCATTGCCGTGCCGTCGGGCAGGGAGCCGGTCATGATGTCATGCGTGTTCACCGGGTCGCCGGTGCCGGGCACCACGGCTCCGCTTTCCGTCAGCGCTGTTTCCTTGTTCAGGTTGTTGGCGCCGTGCAGCTCGGCCAGGTTGCGCGCGATGACCACACCCTTCGAACTGACCCACGGCCCGGTGCCGATGCGATCTCTGGCATTGACGGCGGTGGCGCCGCCGGAAGCCTGCGTGCTCAAGTAGGCCCGCCAGTTCCTGCCGCCCGCGCCGGCGGCGGAGGCCAGCCGCTCGCAAACGGCGTCGGCGCCGGCCAGGCCGCCCAGGTCACCGCCGCGGCCCGGATTGGCGCTGGTGATGAAGAACGTGGTGGGCACCGCCGGCGCGAACATGCCGGCGCAGCCGGCCAGGGCCGCGGCGGCGATACCGCCCATGACAAGGGTGCGCAGATGTGTTGGCTTCATGTGGAACCTTTCGTTGTTTCAGCGTGCACAGGGAGGGAGTCATTATGGGCAGCGGCGCCAGGCGCCGGCTGCGGGGATTCCCCACGTTGGTCAGTATCATGAATCGCCTGCCTTGGCCAAACCATGCCTGGAAAACCAACCGTCGCCGCCACCCCGACCAACCTCAACGACGCGTTCTTGCCACCTGGGGGGTTCTGGATCCGCGACCAGTCCACCGACGTGGGGCAGCCTCCGTTGCACCGGCATGAGTATTTTCAGATACACCTGAATATCTCCGGTACGACTCAACATGTGCTTGGCGCCACGACCCAGCAGATCGTGCCGGGCAGTATCAGCTTCGTCATGCCGCTGCGAGTGCACCGGGTCCACCACGTCGATGCGGCCGAGTTCTTCGTCATCAACTACAAGCCCGAATTCCTGCGGCCCGAATTTCGGCTGAACGCACCGGAACTCGAGGACCTTTCCTTGAGGGCCATGCCGGAACTGGCGCCCTTCCTGTTCCAGGAGTACATCGATTTCCGCCTGCCACCCGACGAGCTGGATGCCGTGCGCCAGCTCTGCCTGCGAATGCAGGTGGAGCACCGGGCAGGCGGCTTCTACGCGGAAGAATTCATACGGGCGGACCTGTTCCGGCTGATCGGCGTGGTCTGCCGCCGCTACGAGGCGCAGCTGCGCGCACTGGCCGACAAGAACATCCTGCAGGGCAGCCGACGTGCCTCGCTTGCCCGGGCCAGCCGGTATATCCGCGAGCACCTGAAGGAACCCATCACATTGGCCGACGCGGCTGCGGCGGCGTTCCTGTCCCCCAACTACCTGGCGCACCTGCTCAAGCGGGAGACCGGGCGCACTTTCGGCGACATCCTCACGGCACAGCGCATCGATCTGGCCTGCCGGCTGCTTCTCACCTCGCGGCGGGCCGTGGGCGACATTGCGGCCAGCGTCGGCTTCCAGGACGAGGCGTACTTTTCGCGGCGGTTCAGGCAACTGCGGGGCGTGACCCCGAGCGCGTACAGGAGCGACAAGCAGCGATAGGGCGGGTCAAGATAGTCCTATTTGTGCCCAAGCCAGTCCATGGCTGTGGCGCTGGACGGTCCCTACACTTTTCCCACGCAGCAACCAGGCGTTGCGCGAACCACGGACCCTCTCACCGACTCCTACAACGCTCCAACCACGCCGCTCATGCCCACTCCGCCCACCGCCCCAATTCTTTCCGCCCTGACCCGGCGTTCGATTCTGAAAGGCACGGCGACACTCGCCGCGACCGGTTCGACCTTGGGTTCCCTGCTCGCGGCGCAGGCCCCCGCCGCGCGCGGGCCGCTGATGGCGTATGTCAGCACCTACAGTTCACCGCCGGTGGACGCCCCGCCGGGCAAGGTCGATCTGCCCCCGGGCAATGGACGCGGCATCCACAGTTTCCGTGTCGATCGCGCTACCGGAGCCCTGACGCTGGCCGGGATTTTCGAACAGGGCACAAGCCCGAGCTGCCTCGTTTTCAACGCCGCCGGAACTCGCGCCTATTCGACGAACGCGACCGACAAGGCCGATGCCGCGGGCTCGGGCTCCATCAGCGCTTTTGCCGTCAACCGCACCGACGGGCAGCTTACGCTGCTCAACACCGTTCCCTCCGGCGGTGCGGGCCCCACGTACATCAGCATTCATCCCTCCGGCCGGTACGCGCTGGTCGCCAACTATGCCGGCGGTTCGGTGGCGGTATTGCCGATCCTGCCCGACGGCCGGCTGGAACCCGCGAGCGATGTGAAGAAGAACACCGGCCGGGTAGGCCCGAAGCGCGCGACCAACGCGCCGCCCGGCAGCTTCGCCGTCAGCGGGCACGATTTTCCGCACGCGCACATGATCCAGCCCGATCGTTCGGGGCGGTTCGTGATTTCCATGGATTTGGGCACCGACCAGATCCTCCTTTGGAAATTCGACGAGAGCGCGGGCTCGCTGGTCCCGAATGACCCGGCGTTCTTCGCCCTGCCGCCCGGTGACGGCTCGCGTCACTTCGCCTTTCATCCGAACAGTCGCTGGCTGTATTCCCTGCAGGAGGAGGGATCGAACATCGTGCTGTTCGACTACGACGCGGCGCAAGGCCGGCTCGCGCCGCGGCAGACCCTGTCGAGCCTTCCGCCCGGATTCGCGGGGAGCAGTTTCGCGTCCGGAATCCTGGTGTCGTCCGACGGACGACACGTCTACGCGGCCAACCGGCTGCATGACAGCATCGCCTATTTCTCGGTCAGCGCGACGGGAACTCTCACCTACAGGGGCGAGGAATGGACCCGCGGCGACTACCCGCGCAGTTTCAATTTCGATCCCACCGGCAAGTTCCTCTATTCGTGCAACCAGCGTGGCGACGCCGTGACCGTGTTCCGCGTCAACCGCACCACCGGCGGCCTGGCCTTCACCGGGCAATACGCCCCGGTCGGCAATCCCTCGGTGATCACGTTCCTCGATCTGGGAACGGTCTAGCCTTTTTCCGCACCCCCATCCAGGAACACCCCATGCTTTCTCCGCTGCGCCGCCTTTGCCTCACCGCGTGCCTCGCCATGGCGCTATTCCCCCTGGCCGCGAGCGCGGCCGGCGAAGACTTCCCGAATCGGCCGATCCGCATGATCGTTCCCTACGGTGCCGGCGGCAGCACCGACCTGCTGGGGCGGATGCTGGCGCAGCGCCTGGGCACCGCATTGGGCCAGCAGGTGGTGATCGAAAACAATGGAGGCGCGGGCAGCACCATCGGCACCAGCATGGTCGCGCGGGCCGCGCCGGACGGCTATACGCTCGTACTGCTGGATACCGCGTTCGCGATCAACCCCAGCCTCTATGCCAAGTTGCCGTACAACAGCTTGAAGGACTTCGACTTCCTGTCGGTCGTCGCAACCGCGAGCGGCATCCTGGTCGTGAACGCCAAACGGGTGAAGCCCAGGACCGTGGCGGAGCTGGTGGCGCAGGCCAAGGCGAACCCGGACCAACTCAGCTTCGCCTCCGCCGGCGCGGGCACCGTGATCCACCTGCACGGCGAGACCTTCAAGACCGCCGCCGGCATCAAGCTCCTGCACGTGCCCTACAAGGGCGCGGGGCCGGCCACGACCGACTTGCTGGGCGGGCAGGTGGACATGATGTTCACGCTGCCCGGGCTGGTCACCCAGCAGGTCCAGACCGGCGTGCTGGCCCCGATCGCCGTCACTGGCAACAAGCGCTCCCCGCTGTTCCCGAACGTGCCTTCGTTCGCCGAGGCCGGCTACCCGAATGTGGACGCGGTGTCGTTGTGGGTCGTGGCCGCGCCGAAGGGATTGCCCAAGGAAGTTCACGACAAGCTCGTGAATGCCATCGTCAAGGCGATGGACGGCCCGGAGATGCAGGCCAAGCTGGCGGAAAACGCTTTCGAGCGCAACGTCGTTGCAGCGCCGCAGGCCAACGTGTTCCTGGAACAGCAGATGGCCAAGTTCGGCGCCGCCGTCAAGGCCTCCGGCGCCACCGCGAACTGACATGCGCATCACCCGCATCGTCGAGCGCTCGGTCCCGCTGCGAACCGGCCTGTCCAACGCCAGGTCCGACTTCAGCCAGATGACCACGACCGTGGTGGCCGTGGTCTCTGACGTGATCCGCGAAGGAAAGCCGCTGGTCGGCTATGCCTTCAATTCCTTCGGCCGCTACGCCTGCGGAGAACAGATTCGCGACCGCATCGCGCCCCGCATCCTCGCGGCCAAACCGGACAGCCTTCTCGACGCCACGGGCAGCAACTTCGACCCGCTGGCCGTCATGGCTTGCGGGCAGCACCGTGAGCGGCGCGGCGGCTATGCCGAGCGCTGCATTCCGATGGGCACCGTGGATGTCGCGGTGTGGGACCTGGTCGCCAAGATCGCGGAGCAGCCGCTGCATCGGCTGCTCGCCGACCGCTACAACGGCGGAGCAGTTCAAGCCCGGGTGTCCACCTACGTCGGTGGAGGCTGGTACTTTCCCGGCCAGACCGCCGATGACCTCAAGGCCGAGATGGAACGCCATCGCAGCGCGGGCTACCGGATGGTGAAGATGAAGGTGGGAGGGCTCTCCGTCGCCGAGGATTGCAAGCGGATCGAAGCCATCCTGAGCGTCATGGGAGACGGCGCCAACCTGGCGGTTGACGCAAGTTGCTCCTTCGATCATGAAGCCGCACTGGAGTACGCAAAAGCCATCGCGCCCTACCGGCTGCGCTGGTACGAGGAGCCTTGCGACTCGCTCGAATACCGCACCTGGTCGGCCCTGGCGCAAGCCTACGGAGGCCCGCTGGCCACCGGGGAAAACATGGCTTGCGCGCTCGAGCTCGATCACTTCCTCACATACGCGGGCTTCCGGGCCGACCGCGACATCATCCAGATCGATCCGCCGCTGGCCTTCGGCATCACCGAGTACCTGAAGGTGCTGGACGTCGCGCAAAAGCACGGCTTCTCGCGCCGCTCGATGTACCCGCACGGCGGCAACCTGATGTGCCTGCACCTGGCGGGCGGCCTCGGCCTGGGCGCCTGCGAGTCGTATCCGGACACCTTCGGGATCTTCAGCGGCTTCAACGACGAAGTGGCCATTGCCGATGGCCACGCGCGGTTGCCCGAATCGCCCGGGATCGGCTTCGAGCGCCAGCCGGGCCTGTACGCCGTGATGCGCGAACTCGTCGCCTGATCGGTTCACGGCGCCCGCCCCGCGGCGCGCCGACAAAAGTTATTCACCAAGGAGTTGGAATGAAAGTAGCACGTATGGCCACGGTGGCCGGGCCCCACGTTTGCCTGATCGAAGGCGACCGTGTCGTCGATCTCGCTGTGGCCGCCTGCGAACAGGGCATGGATTGGCTGGCACCGCTGTTCCGGGACCTGCGGCTCTTCCTCGCGGCCGGCAACGCGGCCCGGGAGGCGGCGAAAAAACTGGCGGAGATGGGCCGCTCGCGCGCCATGCCGCTGGCATCGATCAAATTGCTGGCACCGATCGAAGCGGGCTCCAAGATTCTGGCCCACGTCGTCAACTACATGGATCACGGCGCGGAAGGCAAATTGATCCCGCCGGAGCAGCCGTTCTTCTTCAGCAAATTGCCCGGCACCACTGTCGCGCATGGCGACCCCGTCTGCGGGCACAGCTTTTCGGAACTGGTCGACTATGAGATCGAACTCGCCGTGATCATCGGCCGGGAGGGCCGCGACATCGCGGCCGAGGACGCCTACGCCCATGTGGCCGGCTACACCATCTGCAACGACATCAGCTACCGCGGCCTGCAGGCGAACCATGCCGCTCCGACCCTGACGCCCCGCTACGGGCAGAACTGGATCCAGGGCAAGAGCCTGGATGCCTCGTGCCCCCTGGGCCCTGCGATCGTCCTGGACGACGAGATTCCCGACCCCTATCCGCTGCAGGTCATCTGCCGCGTCAACGGCGAAGTGCGGCAAAGCGCCTCGACACAGCAGATGATCTTCAAGATTCCGGAGCTGGTCGCCAACATCTCCCGTGCGATGACGTTGTACCCGGGTGATGTGATCTCGACGGGCACGCCGTCCGGCTGCGGCGTCGCCGATGGCCGCTACCTGCGCTCCGGTGACGTCGTGGAGTGCGAAATCGAGCGGGTGGGGATTCTGTCCAATCCGGTCGTGCTGCGCTGACTTGGGCCCTGATCAAGGATCCTTTATCATGGGCATCCATGAACACCGCCGCCCGCGACGTCGCCCAGCTCCGCCTGGACAACGCGCTTGCGCTGTTCGAGGAGTTCGTCCGCAGCACCGTCAAGGACCCGGACGCCGCCACGATGTGGGGCCTGGAGCGCCGCTTCGCGCAGCGGCTGCAGATCCAGCCCAGCTACTGGAGCCAGATCAAGAGCCGCTCACGCCAGATCGGCGAGCGGCTGGCCCGCCAGTTCGAACAGCTCAGCCACAAGCCGGTCGGCTGGATGGACCAGCCCCACACCATCCCGGCCAAGGGTGCCGCCCAAACCGGGCGCAGTGCGCCGGCCTCCATTGGGGAAAACCCGCCGCCACAGGACGACGACGAGCGTTTCATCGTCGGGCTGGTGCTCACTTACTACCGGCGCCACCCGCAGCGCGCGCGCACGCGTTTGCTCGACCTGCTCGGCGAAGTGCTGATGCCGGCCGCCGCGGCGGTGCCGGCTACCAAAGCCGGGGGCCCGCCCGCCATGAACGACGACGACACGCGCAACCTGTGGCAGCGTTCCCAAAAGGGCGTCGCGCCGCTCAAGCGCAAGCGCTGACAGCTCCGTCTTGTGGCGGTGGCGATACAAGCCGCGATCGAGGTGACAGATTTCACTTGCCGGCCAGATAATCAATTGTTTATCATCTGGTCAAGTCGACAGCAACAAGTCGATGACGCCGAGCCCTCAACCCAACCCGCCGCTTTTCATGTCCACCCTAACCCTGAATCCGCTGTTCGCCGTCCGCTGCTCTCGCGCAGTGGACGCTATGCGTATTCGCAGTGGCAATGGCCGACGCGCATCGCGTGCACACATCCCCCGGGGCGCCGCGCCTCCACCCTGCTGATTTCTGGCAGGTGGCGCGAACGGCCCGGTGGCTTTTGTCCCCGGGCCGTTTTGTTTGTGGCCCCAGTTTCAGGAAAGACCTTCCCTGGAGATTTCGATGACCAAGACCTTGAGTTGGGCCGCTTCAGATGCAGCCCGTCCCGTGAGCGCGACGCTGCTGTACTTGCTCGCCGCCACTTTGCAGACCGCCAGCAATGTGCTGACCCGGCTGGCCGCCCGCCTGAGCGTGGCGGAAGCCGTGCCCGCGGCACCTTGCGTGGTGGAGTTCCACGCCATCTACCGCGATTCCGGCGCCCCCGAGGGCGCGCTGTACATCGATGGAAAGCTGGTGGGAACGATCGCCGGCGTCACGAGGTTGTGATGCCGTGACCCCAACCTACTGCCTGGAACGCCCCCTCTCGCGGGGCGTTTTTTTTTGGCGCGGCGTCCTACGGCCTGTAGGTGCGCGCGAGCCACCGGCATCGGTCCCAGCCGAGGGCCTCTGCCGATGTGCGCTGACTGAACAAGACCGGTCTTTCGCCGATATTCAAGGCATGCAAAGGCCGACGCCCGCGCTACTTGGAGAACCCAAATGATCGACTCGACACAGACCCAATTCGAACTTCGCTTCCAATCCCTGTTCGACAACGGACGCGGGTATGCGTTTCCCTGCGACCCCACGGGCCAGGTCGATCTCGATAGCCTGAGCGACCGTGCTCGCAACAACTACCTGTACGCCCGGGCGATGGTCGGCCGTGAACTGGCTGTCCCGGCACTGCGCCCCAGCCTGCACTAGTCCGATTCCAGGTTTTCATGGTGGGCCGTCGCGCCCTGCTTCCAGTAAGCCGCGGCCCGGATCGCATGTCTGTCGTGCCCCTTTTCCTCCACCAGCATCCGGCGCACCGTCGCCATCACACGGGCCTCGCCGGCGCACCACGCATAGCCCTCCCCGGCCGGCAATTCCAGTAAGCGCACCGCCTCCACCAGCTCTTCCGTGCTGCCCAGCCATTTCAAGGTGAGGTTCACGGAGCTTTCGAAGACACGGCGGTCGCCCGCGTCATCCACCTGACCCACGACGATCGCCCGCGCACCAGCAGGCAGCTCTTCCAGGCGCCTGGCGATGGCCGGCAGGGCGGTCTCGTCCCCCACGAAAAGGTGCCATTCGTAGTCCGTGGGGATGATGAAGGATCCCCGCGGCCCGCCGATGGTGGCGCGCTGCCCGACCGTGGCCCGGGCAGCCCAGTCGGCGGCCGGGCCGTCGCCATGCAGCGCGAACTCGATCGTCAGCTCGCGCTTGTCCGCGTCGTAGCGGCGCGGCGTGTAGTCGCGCATCACGGGGCCGGCATCGTTTCCCGGCAGGATGAACTTGACGTGGTCGTCGAACGAAAGGCTGGTGAAGCCGGCCAGCGATTCGCCGCCGAACGTCACGCTACGGAAATGCGGGCCGAGGTCTTCGACGCGCACGACTTCGACCTCGCGGCGCCTGGTTTCATGGCGTACCCGCTGGACGCGGGTACCGGTGGAGATCGTGCTCATTGCGCTGCGCCCCTATTAGTGGATAATGTCATCCATTATGCGCAAGACAGAAGACATTGTCAACCATTCAGGCGGCCTTCCGGTGGAAGACGACGTGCTGGAACTCGTGCACCGTGTGATGCACGACTATCGCTCGCTGCAATACCGGCTGTTGCGCGACGGCCCGCATGAGATCACCCACATGGAAGGCAAGGTGCTGGGCTTCTTCGGCCATCATCCCGGCGCGACGCAGAGCGACCTGGCACAGCACAGCGGCCGCGACAAGGCCCAGATGGCACGCCTGATCGGCGGCCTGCGCGATCGCGGCCTACTCACGGCCGAGGTCGACGAGGCCGACCGCCGCAATGTCAGGCTGTCGCTGTCCGCCGCCGGGCAGACCGTGCAGCGCGGCCTGCGGCAGCAGGGCAAGCGGCTCGGCGCCAAGGCCGTTTCGGGCCTGAGCGCCGCCGAAAAGCAGCAGCTGCTTTCGCTCCTGCAGCGCGTCCGGGAAAACCTGGCCGGCGGTTGATTTACCTTCCCCAGCAATACAGGAGAACTTCATGTCACACACCCTTGCCTCGTTCGCGGCGCGCTGCCGCGAAATCCTCGAACGCGAGGACAATCCCGCCGGCCGCAACAAGGTTGCGGCGCTGCTGCAGGAGGCGCTGAAGGACAAGGAGTTCGTCGCCGCGCAATTCGACGATGCGTCGCCCGAGCGCAAGATCGTCTACGAGGACCCGCAACTGGGCTTTTGCATCCTCGCGCACAACTACCGGGGACCCAAGGAGAGTGCACCGCACGACCACGGTCCTTCGTGGGCGATCTATGGGCAAGCTGAAGGCGAGACCGCGATGAGCGACTACGCCCTGGTGGAGCCCGCCACGGCGGACCAGCCGGGCAAGGTGCGCAAGACACGCAAGTACAAGCTCACGCCCGGCGTCGCGCACGTCTACAACGAGGGCGACCTGCACTCTCCCAGCCGGGCCGGGCCGACGCGGCTGATCCGCTTGGAGGGAACGAACATGGACCGGGTCACACGGCTGAAATACCATACGGCAGGCAGCTGAACAGCGGGAAGCCATCCATCGTCGGATTGGATGCTTTTCATCTAGAAATATAGGCTTCCGCGATAGGCTCCGCGTCCCTACAGTTCTCCTACGCCAACGCGAACAGGAGAACTTTCATGAGCAAACCCAATATCGGCATCGTCCTCGGAACCACCCGCCAGGGCCGTTTCGGCGAGAAGCCCGCCGCCTGGATCCACGGCATTGCCGCCCAACGCGAGGACCTCGACTTCGAGGTGCTGGACCTGCGCGACTACCCGATGCCCTTCTTCGATGAGGCCGCGTCGCCCGTCTATGCGCCGCCGAAGAACGAGCAGGCCCAGCGCTGGGCTCGCAAGCTGGCCCAGCTCGACGGCTTGATCGTGGTCACGGCCGAGTACAACCACGGCGCGCCTGCGGTCCTGAAGAATGCGCTGGACAGCGCCTACAAGGAATTCAACCGCAAGCCGGTCGCTTTCGTCGGTTACGGCGGCGTCGGTGCGACCCGCGCCATCGAGCAGTTGCGGCTGGTGACGGTCGAGCTGCAGATGGCGCCCGTTCGCAACGCCGTGCACATCGGCATGATCGAATTCCTGGGTGTCTGGCAGCAAGGCAAGTCGTTCGACGACTATCCCCACCTGGCGCAAGCCGCCACGGCCATGCTCGACGACCTGGCCTGGTGGACAACCGCCCTGAAGAACGCGAGGGCCGCATCATGAGCGCCACCGCGACCCTCACCGCGCCGGAACTGCTGCTGGCGACGCCGGCAGGACGGCCGCGCGCCATCATGCACCTCACGCGCGGCCGCGGCGCGGGCCCGATCGTGCGGCTGGTGAGCCCCTCCGACGTGGGCGAACTGATCAAGCCGTTCGTCTTCCTCGACCACTTCGACATGCAGCCGACCGGCAAGCCGATGAACGGCATGCACCCCCACTCGGGCATCGCGACACTGACTCTGTTGGTACAGGGCCAGATTTCGTACGAGGACACCATCGGCAAGTCCGGCGTGCTGCAAGCCGGTGGCCTGGAGTGGATGCGCGCTTCCGGTGGCGCATGGCACGACGGAGCCGCCGTCGGCGCGGATCGCGTTCGGGGCCTGCAATTGTGGATGGCCATGCCGCCGCGCTTCGAGAACGCCGCGCCCGACACCCAGTACGTTGCGCCAGAGGACGTGCCGCAGGTCGGGCCGGTGCGAGTGCTGCTGGGCCAATACGGCGGTGTGGTGAGCCCGATCTCCGCGCCCGGTTCCGCCACCTATTTGTACGTGAACCTGAAGCAAGGCGAGCGCTGGCGCTACACCCCGACGCCGGGGCACACCGTGGCATGGGCCTATGCGCTGGAGGGCGCCGTCCGTTCTTCCGGCCATGTGCTGGACAAGACGCTGGCCGTCTACGAAGACTCGGACGCGACCATCGAGTTCACGGCCGAAACCGACACCGGCTTCGCGCTCGGGTCGGCGGCAAGACACCCCTATCCGCTGGTGCTGGGGTACTACTCGGTGCACACCAGCCAGGACGCGCTGAACAAGGGCGAGGCGCAGATCGCGCGCATCGGCGAACGGCTGCGCGAGGCCGGCCGGATCGGATAGCCGGCCGCCTCAGGCCCGCCGGCTCTGGAGCTGGTCGAGGAACCAGCGACCCGCCGGCCCCGGCGGGTCGCTCTTGCGAAAGACGGCGCGCATCCGCATCGTCGCGTCCAGGTTTTCAAAAGCCTTGAGCTGGATGCGGCTCAGCGCACCCGAAGCCAGGTCGGCTGCGACCATCGGCAGCGGCATGTTGCCCCAGCCGAAGCCGGCTTTGAGGAACGCGTGCTTGGCGCCCAGGTCGGCCAGCTTCCAGGTCAACGGGGAGAAGACGCCGAACGATTGGCCTTCGGTCAGCGTGCTGCGGTCGGTCAGCACCAATTGCACGTGGTTCGCCACTTCCTTCATCGTGATGGTCTTCCTGAGCTGCGCCAGCGGATGGCTGGGCGACACCACCGTCACCATGGGAAAGCTCAGGAGCGGCTCCGAGGACATCTCTTCGGGAACCTCGGGCAGCGTGCCGATGATGCCGATGCTGCAATGGCCCGATTGCACCGGCTGCACCACGGCGCCCAGCGCTTCCACGTAGAGCCGCAGTGGCGTGTCGGGAAACGCGCAGCGAAACAGGCCCACGGTCTCGGTCAGCACGTCCATCGGGAACATCACGTCCACCACGATGGAAAGCTCCGGCTCCAAGCCTGCCGCCATGGTCTTGGCCCTGGCCTTGAATCCGTCCATGTGCTCGAGCACCCTGCGCGCCTCTTGCAGCAGCGCCACGCCCTGCGCGGTGAGCCTGGGATAGCGGCCGGTCCGCTCGAACAGCTGCGTGTCCAGTTGGTTCTCGAGGTTGGCCAGGGTCTGGCTGACGACCGACTGCGCCCTCTTCAGTTTGCGCCCCGCTGCGGAAAAGCTGCCTTCGTCCGCGGCTGCGATGAAGGTCCTGAGTTGGTCAAGCGTGACGGCGTCGAGCATTGCGGGTTCCGGCAGGCCCTCGCGGGCCGGTGCGCGATGGTACCGCCAGGTCCTTGGCCGCTCACATCTGCCGGAACAGGTGCAGGTAACTGCGGCTGACCGGCAGCACTTCGCCGCGGCCCTTCAGGTGCACGCTGGCGGTCTCGTTTTCGCCGCGCGTCACGTGGCTGATCGCGCGCAGGTTCACCACCACCGAGCGGTGCACCTGCGCGAATTGCGCGCTGTCGAGCTGGGTGATCAAAGTCTTCAGCGGAACGCTGATCAGCGCCTCGGCGGGCTTGCCGTCGTCGCCGCGCCAGGCGATGAGCGTGTATTTCTCGTCGGATCGCAGGAAGTCGACCTCATCGACGTGGATCAGGCGCACGGTGCCGCCGGCGCTGGCGCGCAGCCACCGCAACGGCGCCGCAACGGCGCCGGGCCCGGACTGCAGGTGGGCCGTCAATTGCTGCAGCAGCTCCTCGGTGACTTGGGACGGCGTGGCGGCGCGCAGGCGCTCTTGCAGGCGGGCCACGGTCGTGGCCAGCCGAGCCGCGTCGACCGGCTTGACGATGTAGTCCAGCGCGCCCTGCTCGAACGCCTGCAGCGCGTACTGCTCGAAGGCCGTCACGAACACCAGGTGGGCGCGGTTGCCGATCTGCCGCGCCGCCTCGACGCCGGACACGCCGGGCATGTGCACGTCCAGGAAGCAGATGTCGGGCCGTTGCGCTTCGAACATTTCCACCGCCTGCCGTCCGTTGCGCGCTTGCGCCACCACGGCCAGCTCGGGCCAGGCCTGGCCCAGCATCCGCGCCAGCTCGTCGCGCAGCAACGGCTCGTCGTCGGCAACCAGGGCGGTGTAGCGCGGCGGGGTCATGCCCCGCTCCGCTGGGCCGGAAACTCGAGCTCGGCGCAGACGCCGTGCGGCGCGTTCGCGGTCAGCCGCAACTGCGCATCGCCGAAGGCCAGTTGCATGCGCTCGCGCAACGTGTCCAGGCCGGTACCGCCGGCGCGCCCGGTTTCCTGCAGGCCCACGCCGGTGTCCATGACGCGTGCGATGCACCGCCCCTCGCGCACCATCACGCTGACGTCGATGCGCCCGCCCTCTTCACTCGGGTCGATGCCATGGCGCACCGAGTTTTCCACCAGCGTCATGAGCGTCACGGGCGGGCAGCGCAGGCCCAGCGCCGCCTCGTCGGCATGCACCGAGAAATGCAGGCGGTCCGGCATGCGCATGTGCATCAGTTCCAGGTAGGCACGCACCAGTTGCACCTCGCGCGCCACCGTGCTGTCCGTCTCGCTCAGGTTGGGCACCGAGGCGCGCAGGTACGCGATCAGGCTGTCCAGCACGGCGGGAGCTTGCGGCGAGCCGGCGTTGACCAAGGCTCGCACGTTGGCCAGGGTATTGAACAGGAAGTGCGGCTGCACTTGCGTCTGCAGCAGGCGCAGGCGGGCGTCGACGGCCTTGCGCTCGAGCTCGCTGCGCTCGAGCTGGAAGGTCAGCGCCTGGTCGCGGGCCAGCGCGTCGCGCTGCCGCACCATCGCGCCGAAGGCGATCCAGGGGCCGAACATCAACGCCGGGCCGAGCAGGGAATAGAAGGCGGCGCGCTGCGCCGGATCGGCCATCATCGCGTGGAAGCTTCCAGCGCCGCTCAGCCCGAACGCAAAGATGGTGGCAAAGGGCACCACCGCCACCACGCCCACCAGCTGCAGCACCCACCTCGGCAGCCAGCCCGGCAGCCGCGCGGGCCAGCGCTCGAACAGGCCGAAAGCCAGCATCGCCAGCAGCGCGACGATCGTGGTGCGCGCGATCCATACCGGCAGCGGCGCCGTGGCCGATCCCATGTGCATCAAGCCGAAGGCCAGCGCGACGAGCAGCGTGAACCGCACGCGGGGCCAGGCCAGGACGCTGTTCAGGCTTCCCGGCACGGGAGAAAGTGATGATGAAGAGGAGGCGTCGGACATAGGCAGCAGTCTGGCTGCTAACCGCTGCCCGTTCAAGGGTGTCCCGACGAGTCACGCTCCCGGGGGAGCGAACGACGGCGGACGGCGGCGGGGGTCCGGCGCTTCAGTTCTTCGCCGGCTCGCGCTCCTTCAGGATCGCTTCCTTGTCTTCGGCCTTGAACGAGATGCCGCCGCATTTTTCGTTGTGGGCGAGCAGCCCCTTGTTCAACGCCTCCAGGTCCGCGCGGAACGCCTCGGCGCTCGCCTTGGCGGCCTGGACGCGAACGTTGTGCGGCTTCACCCGGCGATTGACGAACCTCTCCATCTTGGCCGTCTCTTCTTCGCGGATCAGTTTCTGCTCTTCGGCCAGCTGTTGCTGCTCGGCCCGGATCGCGTCCGTTTCGGCGGTGTTCTGGCCATTGCGCGCCTCCAGCGCCTTGCGTTGGGCGGCCAGTGCGGCTTCGGAATTCATGCAGACCCGAAGCTCGTCGCGCGTGACGACCTTGGCAGGCGGGGTTTGAGCCAGCGCGGCAGGAAATGCGATTGCGGCGAGCAGGAGGCCCGAAATGGTTGCGGTGGTGGAAGGGAATTTCATGCAGCCATATTAGCAATCAGTCGGCCTATGCCATTTAGTTATATGAAGAATGGATAAATACGACAGCACCCAGCTCATCTTTTCTGTACCTCCCCGCTTGTGGTGTCCGGGATTTAGTTGTAGGATATAACCACTTACTTCTGTTATATAACTAATTTCGCCCGATCAGGCAAGGAGCTCCCGCATGCCGGCGACCCAAATTTCCGCAGACATCTCGCTGGACATCCGCGGCCCGGTGGCCGTGGTACGGCTCACCCGCGCGGCCAAGCGCAATGCCCTCAACGACGCGCTGGTGCTGGCGCTGCGCGAGGTCTTCGAAAGCTTCACCCCGGATGTCAAGGCCGCGGTCGTCGATGGCGACGGCGAGCACTTCTGCGCCGGCCTGGACCTGAGCGAGCTGGGCGAGCGCGACGCGGTGCAGGGCATGCACCACTCCCGCATGTGGCACAAGGCGCTGGATGCGCTGCAATTCGGCACGGTGCCGGTGGTCGCGGCGCTGCATGGCGCCGTCGTCGGCGGCGGCCTGGAGCTGGCCAGCGCCTGCCACATCCGCGTGGCCGACGAGTCCACCTTCTACGCCCTGCCGGAAGGCTCGCGCGGCATCTTCGTGGGCGGCGGCGGCTCCGTGCGCGTGCCGCGCCTGGTGGGGGTCGCGCGCATGACCGACATGATGCTGACCGGGCGCGTCTACAACGCCCAGGACGGCGAGCGCGCCGGCTTCGCGCAATACCTGGTGCCGGAGGGCCAGGCCTTGGCCAAGGCCGTGGAACTGGCCGAAAAGATCGCCCTGAACGCCCCTGCGACCAACTTCGCGCTCACGCACGTGCTGCCACGCATCGCCGACCAGAGCGCCGACCACGGCCTGATGACCGAGGCCCTGATGGCCGCGGTGGCCCAGTCGGCGCCCGAAGCGAAATCCCGGGTGCGCGCCTTCCTGGAAGGCCGCGCCGCCAAGGTCGAGCGCGCCGCGACACCCGCATGACAAGGACCCCGAGGAGACAACAATGAGAACCAGCGGCAAACCGCCGAAATACCGGCCCCTGAAGTTCGGCGTGACGCGCGTCAAAATGCGGGAGGCTGCGCGCGGCGTGATTTACGTCGAAGCGGAGCAACCGCTGGAGCCCTGCGCGCGCCGCTTGATGGACCGGCTGCGGCTTTGGGCGGAAGTGTCGCCCGAGCGAACCTGGATAGCGCAGCGCGTGCGCAATGCGGACGGAACGCGCGGCGACTGGCGGCACATCAGCTATTCCCAGGCCCTGCAATCGGCGCGCCGCATCGGACAGGCGCTGCTGCAATTGGGCTTGAGTGCCGAACGCCCCGTGGTGATCCTGAGCGAGAACGATCTCGATCATGCGCAGCTGGTGCTGGCGTGCCTCTATGTTGGCATCCCGCATTGCTCGGTGTCGCCGGCGTACTCCACCGTGAGCCAGGACTACGCGAAGCTGCGCCACGTGCTGGAAACCCTGACGCCGGGCCTGGTGTTCGCCAGCGACGGCCAGCGATATGGCAAGGCCATCGCGGCAACGGTAACTGCGGACACCGAGCTTGTGCTGGCATCCGGCGAAGTCGCCGGCCGAGCCTCCCGCAAGTTCGCCAACCTGCTGGCCACGGCGCCCAGCGCCGCCGTCGACGAGGCGTATCACGGCAGCGGCCCGGACACGATCGTCAAGTTCCTGTTCACCTCGGGCTCGACCCAATTGCCCAAGGCCGTCACCATGACGCAGCGCATGTGGTGCGCCAACCAGCAGCAGATGCGCCAGTCGATGCCGGTGCTGGCGCAGGAGCCGCCGGTGCTGGTGGATTGGCTGCCCTGGAACCACACCTTCGGCGGCAACCACAACTTCGGCATGGTCGTCTACAACGGCGGCACGCTCTACATCGACGAGGGCAAGCCGACGCCGGCCGGAATGGCCGAAACGATCCGCAACCTGCGCGAAATCGCGCCGACGCTGTACTTCAACGTGCCGACCGGCTTCGAAGTCATCGCCGAGCTGATGAAGACGGACGACGTGCTGCGCGGGAACCTCCTCAGCCGCGTCAAGATGTTCTTCTTTGCCGGAGCGGCCCTGTCGCAGCCGGTGCTGGATTCGCTGTTCGAAAGCGCGGAGCGCGAGGTCGGTGAACGGATCGTGATGAACACCGGCCTGGGAATGACGGAATCGTCACCCTTTGCGCTGGCCATCAACAGCCCCGACGTGAAGGCCGGACATATCGGTGTGCCCACTCCCGGCCTGGAACTCAAACTCGTGCCCATCGACGGCAAGACCGAGGTGCGCTATCGCGGTCCCAACATCACACCCGGGTATTGGCGCAATCCGCAAGCCACCCGCGAGTCGTTCGACGAAGAAGGATTCTTTCGCTCCGGCGACGCCGTGCAGTGGATCGACGTCAACGACCTGCACCGGGGCCTGAAGTTCGACGGGCGCATCGCCGAAGACTTCAAGCTGTCGACCGGCACCTTCGTCAGCGTCGGGCCGCTGCGCGCGAAGATCATCGCGGCCGGTGCTCCGTACGTGCAGGACGCGGTGCTCACCGGCATCAACGGCAAGGAAGTGGGGGCCCTGATCTTCCCGACGGCGGCTTGCCGCGATCTCGCCGGCCTGGGCGCCGACGCGAGGCTGCAGCAAGTGCTGGAAAGCGCGCCGGTCCAGTCGCACTTCCAGGCCGTCCTCGATGAGCTCGCCGCTCATGCCACCGGCAGCGCCACCCGCATTGCGCGCGCCCACCTGATGCACGAGCCGGCCTCCATCGACAAGGGCGAGATCACCGACAAGGGCTCCGTCAACCAGCGTGCCGTGCTCAAGCACAGGGCGGCGCTGGCCGGCGCGATGCACGGCGACGCGCTGCCTTTCACCATCAAACCCCAAGGAAACAAGGCATGAACATCGAAGGACACGCCGCGCTCGTCACCGGCGGCGCCTCGGGCCTGGGCGAAGCTGTCGCGCGCGAACTGGCGCGGCTGGGCGCCAAGGTTGCCGTGCTCGACCTCAACCTGGAGCAGGCGCAAAAGGTCGCGGCCGACATTGGAGGTGTGGCTTGCCAGGCCGACATCACCAACACCGAAAGCATGGCGGCCGCATTGGAGCGGGCGGCGGCGGCGCACGGTCCGGCGCGTATCCTGATGAACATCGCCGGCATCGGCACGGCCAAGCGCATCGTGCAGAAAGACGGCAGCCCGGCGCCGCTGGAGGATTTCTCCAGGGTGATCGCGGTCAACCTGATCGGCAGCTACAACGCCAGCCGCCTGTTCGCCGCGCAATGCGCCAAGCTGCCGCCGCTGGAAGACGGCGAGCGCGGCGTGATGCTGTTCACCGCTTCGGTCGCCGCGTTCGACGGGCAGGTCGGCCAGCAGGCGTACAGCGCTTCGAAAGGCGGGCTGGTCGGCATGACGTTGCCGATGGCGCGTGACCTGGCGCAGTACGGCATCCGCGTCTGCACCCTGGCACCGGGCCTGTTCGCCACGCCGCTGATGAAGCAGTTGCCGCAGGCGGTGCAGGCATCGCTGGCCGCTTCGATCCCCTTCCCGCCGCGCCTGGGCAGGCCGCAAGAGTTTGCGCAGCTCGCCGCCCATGTCGTCACCAACGGCCACCTGAACGGCGAAGTGATTCGCCTGGACGGCGCGCTGCGCATGGCGCCCCGCTGAGACAGCTTTCCCCCCCCACCACCAAAAGGAGACATTGCCATGACAACCCGCCGCCAATTCGTCCAGGCCTCGGCCGGCCTGGCCACCCTCGGCCTGCCGCTCGCCGGCCTCGCCCAATCCGGCCCCGACGTCGCCAAGATCGTCCTGGGCTTTCCCGCCGGCGGCACCGTCGACGCGCTGGCCCGCCGGGTCGCGGACAAATTGCGCGGCAACTACGCCGCCAACGTCGTGGTGGAAAACAAGCCGGGCGCGGCCGGCCAGATCGGCATCATCACCGTGAAGGATTCCAACCCCGATGGCAGCGCCTTGCTGCTGACGCCTTCGTCGATGCTGTCGATCTATCCGTTCACCTATCCCAAATTGCAATACAAATTGGAAGACGTGGCGCCCGTTTCCGTGGGCGCCTACATCAACCACGGCCTGGCGGTGGGGCCCGGCGTTCCGGACAGCGTGAAGACGCTGAAGGACTTCCTGGCCTGGGCCAAGGCCGATCCGGCGAAGGCCAACTTCGGCAGCCCGGGCGCCGGCTCGATGCCGCACATGATCGGCGTGCTGCTCGGCAAGTTCACCGGCGTCGAGCTCAAGCACATTCCCTACCGCGGCGCGGCGCCCGGCGTGACCGACCTGCTGGGCGGCCAGATTTCCGCGTTCTGCGGCCCGATCGGCGACTTCCTGCAATACGCCAAGACCGGCAAGCTGCGCGTGCTGGCGATTTCGGGCAAAGGCCGCTCGGCGTTCCTGCCCACGGTGCCGACTCTGCGTGAAGCGGGGTATCCGCTGACGGTGCGCGAGTGGTACGGCTTCTTCCTGCCCGGCAAGGCCAAGCCCGAAACCATTCGCCGCGCCTCGGCCTACCTGCAGCCGGCGTTGACGAACCCGGAGGTCGTCGAGTACGGCAAGCAGTTCGGGCTGGAGATCCAACCCTCCACGGCGCCGGCGCTGGCCGAGTTGCTCGCCGCCGATGCCGAGGAATGGCGCCGCCTGATCAAGCAGGTGGGGTTCACCGCGGAGTCATAAGACGCTCCCATGCAAGAAGGGGACGGCACCTCGCGGCGCCGTCCCCCTTTTGCATTGCGAGTTCTTCGCGCTTACTCGGGATAGGCCTCGACGCCGATCGTCAGCTTCACTTCGTCGGAGATCGCCGGCACGCCGAACTTCACGCCGAAGTCCGTGCGCTTGATCGTGCCTTCCGCGTCGGCGCCGCACATCGGCTTCTTGGTGAACGGATGCGGGCCGCACTTGAAGGAGGAGACGGTGAGCTTGACCGGCTTGCTCACGCCCAGCAGCGTCAGGTTGCCGTCGATGCTCTCCAGGGCGTCGCCGTTGAAATTGAACTTGGTCGACTTGTAGGTCATGTCGGGAAACTCGGCGCTGTTGAAGAAGTCCGCCGTGCGCAGGTGGTCGTCGCGCGAGCGGGTGCCGTCGGCGCGCTTGCCGTCGCCGGTGGACACCGTTGCCGTCGGAATCTTCACTTCGAGGGATCCGGTCCGTGCCGCCTGGTCGAGCACGACCTTGCCGGTCATCTTCTCGAAGCGCCCCATGATCGAGGCCATGCCGAGGTGATTGACCCTGAAGTTGGGAAACGAGTGAACCGGGTCGATGACGTAGGTCTGCGGCGCCGCCAGTGCGGACAGGGGCGCCACGCAGGCGAGAACGGCGAATGAATGACGGATCATGGAAAGCTCCTCAGGTTGGAAGAAAAAAGAAACAGCGAAAACTCATGCGGCCGGATCGCCGCCCGCGAACCACGCGAGCGCCACAGCCAGCAATGCGGGCACCATTGCGAACAGCACGCTCAGCACCGCCCTTTGCCAGACCGGGCGTGAATCGCCGCGCGCCATCCGCGCCGACCACGCAAGCAACGGAAGCGGCAACAGGCAATACCAGGGCAGCGACCCTGTGGCCACGGCCAACAACCCCACCAACGCGGCAGTCACCTGCGCGCACAGGCCCAGTGTCCAAGCCGCGGGCCCGCCGGGGCCCGCCAGCATCTGCACCAGCAGGACCGCACCGGCACCGGCGCCCAGGGCGATCCCCAATTGCGCCAGTTGAGCCGAGGCGCCGAGCAAGGCCAAGGCCGCGGAACCCAATCCCATCACCAGGGCCACGGCAGCTGCGCACACCGGATCGCGGCTGACGCGCTCGCCGCCGGCCAGCAGCGCAACGCAGTACGCCGCCGCACCTGCGCCGGCAAGGATCGCGGTGGTGGCATCGCGCTGCATGAGGATGCGCTGCAGAACCCAGAGCACGGCGACGGCCGCCGCCGCGGCGATGATGGCGCGATGCGCCCATCGCGGCTGGGCGACCATGCTTTGCAAGACAGCGCCCGAGGCCGCGGCCGCGATGCCGACCAGCACGAGCTTCCAGGCCGAGGTCATCGACTCGAACCCGAACCCCATGGTCAGCGCCACGGCACATAGAAACGCAGCCGCGATCGCCAGGCCCAGTTGCCGCGTGTTGCGCAACAGCGCCGCCGCTATGAGCGCCACAGCGAAGGGCAGCGCGGCAGCCTGAACCGCCGGATGATTGAAAAGTTCTTCCATCGCGCGCCTCGTCGACGGGATTTCAATAGCGCAGCTGGCCGAGGTTGTCCATGATCGCGAGCTCGACATAGGTCGAGCCGTTGTGGGACTGCGGCGAATACTTGGCGATGAAGCGGCCGAAGTTGATGTCGCCCGCCCCTTCCATCGCCTTGATGAACGACTGGGTGGTGAGGTCGCGCCCGGCCCGGCGCAGGCCTTCCACCAGCAATTTGGCGTGCACGAAGCCTTCGAACTGCGAAGCCGAAGGCACGGCCTCGCCGGAGCGTTCACGCAGCAGCCTGAGGTATTCAGACACCGCCGGGATGGTGCTGTTGCGCAGCGACGGCATGATCTGCGCCAGGATGATGCCGCGCGCCTTGTCGCTCAGTTCGCGGTTGATCACGTCCTGGCTGGCCACTGAAAAGCCATAGAAGCCGGGCTTGGCGGGCGTCTGCAGCACGGCCTTCACGTAATTGGTGAAAGTGGTGCCCGCGGTGCCCAGGATCACGGCTTGGGGTTGCGCTTTCGCCGTGGCGGCGGCGGCCGCTGAAAAGTCGGGCTGCTTGGGGTCCACCTTGATCTCGGCGACGAACGGGATGCCTTCGATGGCCGAAGCGTTCTTCAGTTCGGCCAGCAAGGTCTTGCCCAGCCCGTCGTCCTGGTAGAAAACGGCGACACGGGTGATGCCGGTCTGCTTCAGCTGGGAAACCAGGCGCCTGGCTTCGTTGGCGTAGCTCGCGCGCACGTGGAACACGTAGGGATTGAACTTGTCGCGGAAGGTCGATGCGCCGGTGACCGGGCCGAACACGATCGTCTTGGACTCTTCCAGCAGCGGCAGGATCGCGGCGGTCTGCGCCGTGCCCGTGTTGTTGTAGATCATGAAGACACCGTGCTCGTCGATCAGCTTGCGGGTGTTTTCGACGGCCCTCTTGGCGTCGAAGCCGTCGTCGAGCGTGGTGTAGCTGATCTTGCGGCCGTTGACGCCGCCGGCGGCGTTGACGGCGTCGAAGTACAGGCGCGAGCCGACTCCATAGTCGCTGGTCTGCGCTCCCAGCGGGCCGCTCAGGACGGCCGAGGCGCCGAGCTTGATCTCGGTCGGGGTCAC
>JAQGMS010000358.1 GCA_028292245.1 Ramlibacter sp. | reverse complement strand
TTGGTAAGCGGCCATGCCCGGGATGTTCGCCTGCCGGACGAACTCGGGGCTCGGCGGGAACACCCGGTTTTCCTGCAGCACTGATTCGATGCTCGACGACATGGGATCCTCCTGCGGCCTGGCTTGTCGGGTGAAAAGCGGCTGCGCATCCGTTGGGTATCCGATGCGCGCGCGTGCGGGTTATGCTTTGAATGGAAGCATTAAACATCGGCCTTGTAAAGCCGCCGGCCCCACGGGTAGTGTCTCAGTTTGAAATGTAACGGTGCCGGAAGGCCCGTATCACTTTGAGTGTAAGAGTTGGTGCGATATAGGCAACGCGTTGCTAAAATCGCAACATGGCTACCCCTAAGCGCCCGAGAGACACAAACCAGCTCGCCAAGCGGATCGTGGATTTATCGACTGGCGAGGCGCCTGATGACAAGTCCTCTACGAAGAATCCTGCCGCCGTTGAACTCGGCAGATTAGGCGGCAGTAGGGGCGGAGCTGCGCGCGCCAAAAAGCTTACGGCCGAAGAACGCGCCGCCATAGCGAAGAAGGCGGCGGTTTCCAGATGGTCCAAGGCTAAGACTGAACCAGCCTCAGCTTCGGCGCCGCAGAAGGGGAAGAAGCTAAAAGTTTCTCTGTAACGTCCTCGGGCCAGTTGAGTAGAGTTCGCAGACCATCCCAGCCGAATCGAAGATCATCCCTGACAGCAGCCACCACACGACCGAGGCTATTCGATGCCTCACGCTCGATTGGCACGGCTTCAACCATGCGCTGCGGGGCCATTGAGATATAAGCTCGCCTCGCCTCATCCTTAGAAATGACGTTCAGGTGCCGTGCCCTGTATATCAGCATTTGGAACGAAACGCGCCAGAATAGCTTGAGCTTCGCCAGATCACGAAGCACGTACGGGCTGTCATAGTTTCTCGTTAATTTAACCTGCAGAAGTTGGGGTTTTATTTCCTCGGCAGGCGTCAGCAATTCTGCCGCGAACGTGTCGGCCTCTTCCTCCATGCGCTCGTGTGGCACCGTATGCATGACAAGATGGGCTAGTTCGTGAGCGAGGGTGTAGCGCCAGCGATCACCCGGTAAGCTCGCGTTGATGAAAATCAACGGCGGCATATCCGACAGCCGAAGGCTCGTGGCATCGAATAGTCTGGACGAAAAATCGCATGGCACTACCAAGACGCCCGCGCTCTCTATCAGCGCAGTCAGGTCTCGTATGGGGCCATCTGGCAGCGCCCACATAACGCGCACCGCTTTCGCCACCTTTGCCGCGTCTTGGCCGTATTCCTCGACGTCCAGTTGCGGGAGCACTCGACTCGGATCAATATCGATCAGTTTTACAAACTTGCGGATAGCGATCCGCAGCATGTTGACGACACTATGTATCCGCCTTCTTTCAGGTGCCGGCATGGTCGCGCGCTTGCGATAGAAATAGGCGCTCGATCCATAGGACAATAATTCTTCCTCTTGGCACAGGAAGTCCACGGAAAAGCGCAGCTCCCGAGCCAGGCGGTCCGCCAACTCTTCGCTGACGTCCCGCTTTATGCCGCCCTCAATCTTTGCGATGGTCGATTGCGCGACTTGAGTTCGGTCCGCTAGTTCCTTCTGCGTGACCTCCCTAAACTCCCTCGCAAGAATGAGCATGTCACCATTAACTTTTATCATCCTTATTGCCATCTTCCTTACGCAGGGGAATAACTTCGCCCGTCTTTTTGGGGCCAATCTTCGCCGGCGCTATTGGCGCGTGCGGCTGCGGCTGGAATATATCGAAAACCCCAGGCTCTGCACGACCACCGCGCAACCGGAACCACCATGCAATGTTGTCGCCGCTCGGGTGCGCAACTCGGACCTCGAGCATTTCTGTCTCGTGCTCGTTAAGAACGTACACAAGCTCGAGGTTATGTGTGGCAGGCACTCCTATGACCGGCACTTGGTTTCGAAATCTCTGAACCTGGAGCGTTGGCTGGTTCTTTGATCGACTGTCCTCGTCCGCCTTCTTAAACCGGATCGCGAGGCCGTCAATTGCAAGGCCCACCATCTGGCGCCGTTCAAACATCTGCACGGCGTTACCGCACTTCGCGACGTATCGAGCGGCATTGGCGACCATAAGGTTATGGACAGCACTCGCGCGGGTTCGAGCGCAGTAGTGGACGAGAAGGCTCTGCGGCGTCTCGGCGTGATACTGGTCCCAAGCCTCCATCGGAATGGAGTACAACGCCTCGGCGTGGGAATCGAGGATTTGGAGCGCATCTTGTTGACCGATCATCTTCCGCGTCCTGGAAATGCAGAGCTTCCGTTATACGCTTCCGCAGCGGAGTGTCAAGAAAATTCCAAAAATATTCCATACTTGACATATGCCTACCCGCTCAAGCATAATGTTCACATTGGAGGTGAGCATGAACCGCTTGAGCCTGCAGGACCGCGCCAGAATCCTCGGATGCCTCGTAGAAGGGAACAGCCTTCGCGCCACCACCCGCATGTGCGGCGTGAGCATCAACACGGTCACCAAGCTGCTCGTGGACGTGGGGACGGCCTGCGGCCTGTATCAGAATGAAGTGCTGCGGAACCTGCCCTGCAAGCGCATCCAGGTCGATGAAATCTGGTCCTTCTGCTACTCGAAGCAGAAGAACACGCCGCCGAACATTCGCGGTCTTGGTCGTGGTGACGTCTACACCTGGGTTGCGATCGACGCCGACACCAAGCTAGTCCCGAGCTGGCTTGTCGGCACACGCGATGCGGAATACGCCAACGTCTTTATCGCCGACCTCGCTTGGCGCTTGGCAAACCGCGTGCAGCTTACGAGCGATGGCCACAAAGCCTATCTGAGCGCAGTGGAAAACGTCTTCGGCCTCGACGTGGATTACAGCATGTTGGTGAAGCTGTATGGCGATGCTGGCGGCAATGAGCAGGAACGCCGCTACAGTCCCGCTCAGTGCACTGGCGTCATCACCGGCACCGTTTGCGGCGTCCCTGACCCGCAGCACGTCTCTACGAGCTACGTAGAGCGCCAGAACCTTACGATGCGCATGAGCATGAAGCGCTTCGCGCGCCTCAGCAATGGATTCTCAAAGAAGATCGAGAACCACGCTCACGCGCTAGGGCTGCACTACATGTATTACAACTTCGGGCGGATCCACAAGACGCTGCGCGTGACGCCCGCGATGGAAGCGGGCGTGGCGAAGCATATTTGGACTCTGGAGGAAATCGCGGCCCTTGCTGCTTAGATTTCATTCATAAAATCAATCACTTGCATCAAACCGATTATTGACCCTAAAATCCGCACCTCGAAAGGTGTTGATTTTTCATGATTTTGGTCGAATATAGCGGAGAGGATGTGTCAAATAATCCACAGTCGCTGGATGAGCAAGCTGCAACAATATGGAATGAAGTCTGTCTTAACATCGACAAGGTATTAACGGAATGTGAATTGCATGGGTTGGCAGGAATTTTGATGCACCCGAAGCCTTCCGTTGAAGCGCGGCTGAACGCATTGACGGCGTTCAATGAAGTCTGCACACTGATTGTTTCCGCTCTAGAGAACAGCGCAGATGGGCATGGTACTATCAGGATCATGATTAACGCTCAGCAGCAGATACTGTTGCTGAAGCTGCTATTGAATGCGGCAAAGAGTGGTGACGCAAAGGACTTTGAAAAGGCAAGGGCGTCCCTAAGTAACCAGGCGAAAATTTAATAGCTACGAGGGAAACTACTATGAAAACCGAATTCGAAATGCTTTCCGCCAAGCATCGGGCGGGCGACAAATTAGGGACGGAAGAAATCCGTTCGCTGATGACCTATGCTTTGGAATTGCTAAAAGAGTTTGAGCGTCATACCGACGCTAGCATCGAATACGGCCATCAATTGATTGCCGAGCAGTACAGAAAAGCCGCATAGCTAGGCTTGAAATCGATCAAAAAACCCGCTTCGGCGGGTTTTTTGCTTTTGGGCTGTTACATATCAAACTGAGACACTACCGCCCCACGCCGAGACTGGCGGTGGAGCGTGAGAGCAGGCATACTTACGCCTTGGTTTTTGACTACGGCGGGCCGCCCCGCATTGCATGGTAGTGAACCTGGTCAGGTCCGGAAGGAAGCAGCCACAG
>JAQGMS010000424.1 GCA_028292245.1 Ramlibacter sp. | reverse complement strand
AATCTGCCGCGTATAAGGGCTGGCAGTTGCCAGATATATCTATCATGCTATTAATAGAATGATTTTGGGGTATACCCGAGAAGCGTGATCGCGCTTCCTCGGACGGCTGGAAACAGAATGGCGAGTTCCAAAGCCCGGTTTCGTCGCCTCGTGCTCCTGCAGGAAGCGCGGCCGGATCTTCCATTGCGAACGCTTTTTCATGCTGGCCCTCCCTATCGTCGAGGGAGGCCCGAAGCCGTTACAAACGCGGCCGCTCAGGCTGCCGTAATCGCGGGCTGGGCGAACGACGTTCCGGAAGCCCGAAGCCTGCTCGAAACTGACGATCTATCGCTTGCGCCGGCCCAAGATCACGGGATCGCCGTGCCGTTGGCGATGGTCGTTGCCCCGACAATGTGGTGCCTCGAAGTGGGCGAAGGATCCAATGTATTCCATTCTCCCATGAGCGAAGGCCCACCGCCCGCGCTGAGATTTGGATCTGACTCGCCCGAATGCATCAAACGCGCCCGCGACTGGTGCTCGCAAGCGGCCGCCATCATCAATCCGCGCTTGGCACGCCTGCCTCCCGTCGAGGAATTGACGAATGCGGCATTGGTTCGTGGCGACGAGTGCCATGCGATCACCGCCGCCGGCAATCTCCTCTTCGTTGATGCTCTGGGCGATATTCCGGAACCCCTGCGGAACGATTTGCTCGGCAACCCGGGGTTCGCGCTCGGAATCTGGATGGCTTGGGCAGGATGGAAGCTCAGAAGCAGCGGGAGTCTCATCGAGGCAATCGGCGGCAACGGTCTTGATTTCGGGTGGCGTCCACGCGGCGCAAAGGCCTGGCTCACCGTTCCGGCTCCCTCGCCTTCCGGCTCGATCTTCAAGAAGGACAGAGTTGAGTTCTGCCTGGGCGCTATTGGCGATAGTGCGCTGATCGACATCTGCGGCCTGGGCGGGCAATCCCTACGGTTCGCGCCTAACCTCATCAAAGAGTGGGCCGACGTACTGCCGGACGATGTGCGAACACGTCACCAGCGCATATTGGATGTCGATACTGGGATCGTGGATGTCTCCCAGGTCATTGAAATGGACACCGGTCCGATCATCAATCTCGCGATTGTCGATCGCGAGGGTGCCGCCGCTCCGATCGGCCGGGGCGTTTACGTCGTTCCGCCCGGGCTGTTCAAAACAGGAAGTTAAGACATGGACCTAGTTGGAAAAGTTGCGGTAGTCACGGGGGGCGCGATGGGTATCGGATTTGCAGCTTGCGAGGCTCTCGCCGCGCAGGGTGCGTCGATCCTGATCGCAGACATGAAGGACGGCTCGGCTGCGGCCGAAAAACTCCGCAAGAGAGGGTGGAAGGCGGCGCATGCGGACATCGACGTGTCGAGCGAAGAAGACACCCAGCGCATGGCCGACACTGCTATCAAGGAATTCGGTCGCATCGACATCCTTCTCAATAACGCTGCAATCTATTCGACCCTCACATTGAAGCCGTTCGAGCAACTGACGGTCGCCGACTGGCGGAGGATGATCGATGTCAACGTCATCGGTCAGTTTCTCTGTTGCAGGGCCGTTCTCCCCACCTTTAAGAAGCAGCAGGCCGGACGGATCATCAACATCTCTTCGGGAGTCGCATTTAAAGGCAACCCCGGAATGCTGCACTACGTCGCCTCGAAGGGAGCGATCGTATCGATGACGCGAACGCTTGCCACCGAACTTGGCGAGCATGGGATCCTCGTCAACAGCGTTGCACCGGGATTTACGCTAAGCGATGGCGTAGACAGGAATCCGGAACTTGCCAGTGCCGTCTCCGGCTTTTCAGTTCGCAGTCGGGCTCTGAAGCGAGACATGCTTCCCAACGATGTGGTCGGTGCCATCTGCTTTTTTGCTGGACCGCACGCTGCCTTTATTACTGGACAGACGCTGGTCGTGGACGGTGGTGCTTATTACCACTAGGGCTTCCGAGAGACCTTCAACCAAGTCGATGCAGCACCGGAGTCGAACATGAAGTACATAAAAGAAGCATGGTATCCCGTCGTTTGGGCAGATCAGGTTGGGCGAGAGTTGGCGCCTCATGTCGTGCTCGGTGAGCCCATCGTGATATACCGACTCGAGAACGGCACAATTGCTGCCCTGCGAGATGCATGCCCGCACCGGCGGGCTCCGCTGTCGCTTGGAAAGCTGAAGGGCGATAATATCGAGTGCGGCTATCATGGCATGACGTTCGATTGCAAAGGAAAGTGTGTCTCGATTCCTGGACAAGACATCATCCCGGGCAACGCCCTGGTTCGCGCATATCCGCTCGAGGTGAAATACGGTCTCGTCTGGCTCTACATGGGTGACCCGAAAAACGCCGACACGAACAAGATATTTCATCTTTCGCAATACGACGACGGCGCGTGGCATGTAGTACAGGGTGAGACTCTTCGGATTGAATGTAATTATCTCAGCCTCTGCGACAATCTGCTTGATCCGGCCCATGTAACGTTTGTCCATACGACCACGTTGGGCACGCCAGCGGGAGCCACGGTTCCGGTCAAAAATGAATATGGTAATAACGAAATCGTCGTTTGGCGCTGGATCCGAAACGGACCGCCAATCCCGCTGTTTGCCAAATTCGGCAAGATGAAAGGGATGGTCGACCGCTGGCATTACTACAACTTTTCCACGCCATGCTACTTCGCCATCGATATGGGTTCGTGCCCGACAGGCAGTATTCCCGATATGGAAAAGCGTTCGGAAGGGACGCGGATGTTCGCCT
>JAQGMS010000545.1 GCA_028292245.1 Ramlibacter sp. | reverse complement strand
GGTGGCACCAACGCGCTGACGGTCTACACCAAGCGCAAGCATCCGCTGAGCGACCCGACCGAACGCAACCTGTACCCGCAGATGCGCACCACGCGCGGCGGCCCGCTGCGCCGAGTCAGCTGGGACGAAGCACTCAACCGCGTCGCCGACGCGATGAAGGCCCAGCTCGACCAGGGCGGCCCGCCATCGATCGGGCTGTGGGCGGCCGACCATCTCTCGCCGGAGATGAACTTCGCGACGACCAAGCTGTTCTTCGCCCCTTCACCCAGAGGGCTCTACAACCCGGCGCTCGGCACCGACGCCGGCGTGGCGGTCCGCGCGATCCACAACCGCCCGAAATGGAACTCCGAGCACCCCAGCATCGCCGACAACTTCGGTTCGGCCAACACGCTCTTGTACTCCTACAAGGACTTCGAGATGGCCGACACGGTGCTGCTGTCGGGGGCCAACAGCTACGTGACCGGAACGGTCTTCTACAACCGGATCTTCTCCAAGAAGCACAAGCAGGTCGTCATCGACCCGCGCCGCACGATCTCGGCCAAAAACGCGATCGACACCGGCGGCGTGCACCTCCAGCTCAAGCCCAACACCGACGTGGTGCTGGTCAACTCGCTGATGAACGTGATCCTCGCCACCGGCAAGCATGACCAGGCGTTCATCGACGCGCGCGTCGATCCCGCCAGCTACCAGCAACTGGTGGCCACGGTTTCGCAGGACAAGTACACGCCCGAGAACACCCAGAAGGTCACGGGCATCCCGGCCAAGACGGTGCGCGCGGCCGCGGCCCTGCTCGGCGTCCCGCACAAGACGTCGATCCTCTTTGAGAAGGGCGTCATCTGGTCGGGCACCCAGAACGAAGCGGTGATGAACACCTACGCCAACCTGGCCCTGCTGCTGGGCAGCATCGGCCGGCCGGGCCAGGTCTTCGGCCGCCAGGGCGGCCACCAAAGCGCCTACATGTACGACTTCGACTGGCCCCACCCCGCGCCGGGCAACGAACGGCGCAACCTCTGGCAGGAGCTCCAGAAGGGCACCATCGGCCTACTGATCTTCGCCGTCGCCAACCCGCTGCGCATGCAGCAGCAGGCCCACCAGCTGACGGAGTTCACCAAGAAGGTGCCGTTCATCGTCGACGTCAACATGCGCCCGCAGGACACGACAACGGTCGCCGACGTCGTGCTGCCGGCAGCGGCCTGGGGCGAGTACACCTACACGCGCGAGAACCTCGAACGACGACTGCGCGTCAACCAGAAGTTCTACGACGCCCCCGGGGAAGTGCTGCCCGAGTACCTCATCTTCACCAGGCTCGGCCAGGCGCTGGCCAAGCGTCACGGCCTCGTCGACGCCAACGAGTACAACTTCAACTCGTGGGAGGACGTCTTCAACGCGATGCGCCAGACCAAGGAGGGCAAGGCCGTCGGCATCGACCAGGTCACCCCCGCGCAACTCGCGGCATTGGGCACCAACGGCATCCAGGAACCCATCACCCGGCAGGGCAACACGCTGATCGGCACAGAGCGGATGTACACCGACAAGTTCGCCACCGACGACGGCAAGGCCCGCTTCGTCGCCCACGACCAGCAGTGGACCGACGCCGACCCGCTCGCCTTCCTGCCCGAGGTGGTCAAGCCCAACCAGCAGTATCCCTTCTTCGTCACCACGATCCGCTACCAGACCGTCTGGCAGTCGGGCTACACCTTCCGCTACCTCCACGACCTGTCGGCCCACAGCCAGCCCTACATGGAGCTGGTCATCAACCCCAAGGACGCCAAGAAGGCCGGACTCAGGGACGGCGACTGGGCCGAAGTCCACAACCAGTACTCGCGCACCGAAGGCGTCGTCAACGTCTCCGACGAAGTCCCGCCGGGCGTGATCTCGGCGATCTTCGGCTGGCAGGGCTACACCGACAAGAACTCGTCGGGCATGCCGCAGTACTACGCCAACAACCTCGTCGCCGGCGGCCCCGAAGGCCAGCAGACGTCCAACGGCGCGTTCTTCAAGAACGCTCGCGCCGCCCTGCGCAAGCTCAACCGCGCGCCGATCACCGCCACAAAGGCGCCGGCGTACTCCCTGAAATCCCGAGAGGGCCACGCGATCAGCGCCCCAGGCTCTGCCGGCAACCCGGACTCCAAGGCCAAGGAGTTCGTCTCCGTCACCCTGCCGCCCGGCGTCTGAACCTCATGGCCCGGCCCACACAGCCGTCGCCGACCAGGTCGGCGACGGCCCTCGCGCCACTGCGCGACGGATGGGGCCGCGAGATCCGCAGCGTCCGCGTCTCGGTCACCGACCGCTGCAACTTCCGCTGCCGCTACTGCATGCCCGCCGAGGGCCTTCCGTGGCTGCCCAAGCCCGACGTCCTCAGCTTCGAGGAGATTCACCGGCTCGTGGCGATCATGGCCGCCATGGGTGTCGGTGAGGTGCGGCTGACCGGCGGTGAGCCGCTGGTGCGCCGCGACCTACCCGGGCTGGTTGGCCTGCTGGCCGCCACCCCGGGTGTGCAGGACCTCTCACTGACCACGAATGGCGTGCTGCTTGACCGGCTCGCCGCCCCGCTGGTCGCCGCGGGGCTGCGGCGCATCAACGTGTCGCTGGACTCGCTGTCGCACACGCGCTTCGCCGAGATCACGCGCCGCGACGCC
>JAQGMS010000167.1 GCA_028292245.1 Ramlibacter sp. | reverse complement strand
GCCGGGTCGGCCTTCAGATCGGCGAAGCCCCGCGCAGCGCAGAAGGGCTTCCACTGCGCGTCGCTCACCGCGGCCAGAAATATCTGCTCGCCATCCTTCACGGTGAACACGTCGTAGATGCCCCACGCGGAGATGCGCCCGGGCATCGGCGCGGCGGGCTTGCCCGTCACGGCGTACTGCATCATGTGCTGCGCGACGAGAAACACGTTGTTCTCGAACAGCGCGCTCTGCACCTCCTGGCCGCGGCCGGTGCGGGCGCGCTGCATCAGCGCGGCCATGGCCCCGATGGCGCCGAACATGCCGCCCATGATGTCGTTGACCGAGGCGCCGGCGCGCAGCGGGTCGCCCGGGCGGCCGGTCATGTAGGCGAGGCCGCCCATCATCTGCACCACCTCGTCGAGCGCGGTCCGCTGGTCGTAGGGGCCGGGCAGGAAGCCCTTGTGGCTCACGTAGACCAGCCGCTCGTTGAGCCGCGCCAGCGAGGCGTGGTCCAGCCCCAGCTTCTTCATCGTGCCGGGCTTGAAGTTCTCGCTGAGCACGTCGGCGCCGGCGATCAGCTTCAGCGCGATCTCGCGGCCCTCCGGCCGCTGCAGGTCGAGCGCGATGCTCTTCTTGTTGCGGTTGAAGAGCGGAAAGAAGCCGCCGCCCGAGCCCCTCAGGCGGCGCGTGCTGTCGCCGGCCACCGGCTCGACCTTGATGACGTCGGCGCCCAGGTCGCCGAGGATGAGGCCGCAGGTCGGGCCCATCACCATGTGGGTGAACTCGACCACCCGCACGCCGGCCAGCGGCAATGTGGACTCAGACATCGGCGGCTTCCGTCGAGCGCGCCGGCACGAAGCCCTTGGGCAGGCCCGCTTCGGGCGTCATGCCGTAGACCGGCTCGCCCGGCAGGCCGGCGATGAGCGGCGCGCGGGCCGCGATGAGCTTGCCGATGTCGATGCCGGTGGGCACGCCCATGGCCTCGAACATGAAGACCAGGTCTTCGGTGACCACGTTGCCCGAAGCGCCCGGCGCGTACGGGCAGCCGCCCAGCCCGCCGAGCGATGCGTCGAAGGTGCGAACGCCGACGTCGTAGGCGGCCAGGCAATTGGCCAGCCCCAGGCCGCGGGTGTTGTGCATGTGCGCGGCGCCGGTCTTGTCGCCGATGGCGGCGCGCACCTTGTTGAACAGGCGCCGCACCTGCGCCGGGTTGGCCATGCCGGTGGTGTCGGACAGGCCCGATTCATCGGCGCCCGCCGCTATCACCTGCGTGGCCAGCCAGACCACGTCGTCCTCTTTCACTTCGCCCTGGATCGTGCAGCCGAACGCCGTGGACATGTTCGCCTCGATCTTCACCGACGGTGCGATCTCGTTGCGCAGCGCCACGATGTTGCGCACCTCGGCAACCATCTCCTCGCGGGTCTTGCGCACGTTGGCCAGCGAATGCGCGGCGCTCGCCGACACCGGGATCGTCAACTTGTGCACGCCCGCGGCCAGCGCCGCCTGCGCGCCGCGCAGGTTGGGTACCAGCGCCATCACCGTGAGGCCCGGCAAGGTCAGCGCATGCCGGACCACGTCGGCCGTGCCCGCCATCTGCGGCAGCAGTTTGGCCGGCACGAAAGAGCCGACCTCGATCTCGCGCAAGCCCGCGGCATGCAGGGCGGTGATCCATTTGAACTTGTCGGCGGTCGCCATGACGGCATCGACGGACTGCAGGCCGTCGCGCGGGCCGACCTCGCTGATCAGCACGGCGGGTGTTTTGGTATTTCTCATGGGGGTCTTGACCTATTCAGTCAATTCTGTACGATAGAACGATATTCTTTCTGATGAAATATTGGCGCATTCGCGCCGCGGTGTCAACATGCCTCGCAAAGCCCACACCGAATCCGTTGCCGATGCCGATGCCGCCCCCGGTGGCGCCGCCGCGGTGGACCGCGCGCTGTCGCTGCTCGGCGCCTTCCGCGAAGGCGACACTGCCCTTCCCCTGGCCGAGCTGGCGGAGCGCACCCGGCTGTACAAGAGCACCGCCTTGCGCCTGCTGGCGTCACTCGAACACGCGGGCCTGTTGCAGCGCCTGGAAGACGGGCGCTTTGCGCTCGGCAACGAAGTGGCGCGGCTGCACGCGATCTACGCAGCGTCGTTCTCGCTCGACCGCGTGGTGCTGCCCGAATTGCGCAAGCTGGTGAAAGCGACCGGTGAGAGCGCGGCCTATCACGTTCGCCAGGGCCAGGGCGCCGACGCGGTGCGGCTGTGCCTCTACCGCGTGGATTCGCCGCACCCGGTGCGCGACCACATCCGCGCCGGCGACGTCCTGCCGCTCAACCGTGGCACCGGCGGGCGCGTGCTGTCGGCGTTCGACCCGGAGCGCGGAAAGATGGGCAGCGCTGCCGAGCGCAAGCTGCTGGCTGCGATCCGCGAGCGCGGCTTCCATGCGGCGACAGGTGACCGGCTGGCCGAAGTGGCCGGTATTTCAGCGCCGGTGTTTCATGCGGATGGCGGCATTGCGGCCGCGGTGACGCTCACCATGCCAAGCCATCGGTATGAGGAGCGGTATGCGAAGGCCGTGCTGGAAACCGCGCGCAGGTTGACCGGGAAGGTCTAACGAGCTGTCATTGCGGGCTTGACCCGAAATCCACGGTGGTGCGTCACCATGCCTCAACCAGCAGGCCCAGGGTCATGCTGCGCGGCGCGCCAGGGAACAGCAGGTCGGCGCTGTAAGCCTCGCCTACGTCGCGCCAATAGCGGCGGTTGGTGAGGTTCTGCACGCCCAGCATCAGCTTGGTTCGCCGCGCGCCGGACGCCTGAAAGGCCCAGGTCACTCCCGCGTCGATGCGGTCGTACCCCGGCGCCGACGCGAGCGCGTCGCGCCGCGCGTTGCGCGCGCCCACATGCAGCCACCGGAAGTCAACCGCGACATCGCGCGCACCGGGGATCGCGTAGCTCGCGAAGACGTTCGAGCGCACACGTGGCACGTTCTGCATCTGCACGTTTTCATAGTCGGCGACGCCGGTTCCAATAGCCCGGGCACGCAGCAGCGCGATGTTGCCCGACAACTGCAAATGTCGGCCTACCAGTGACTTCCCCTCCGCCTCCGCACCGACGTGCCGCTGCCAGCCGGCCTGGCGATACGAGCCCAACCCGGCCCAGGAGCTGCCGATCGGATCGGTGAATTCGTACGGTCGCCGCATCTGGAAGAGCACCACCGAGAGGGACTGCTGCACGCTCCACTGCCGCGTCCAGCCCAGTTCGATTTGCGTCGTGCGGCGCGCCGGCAGCATCTCGCCGGCGTTCTGCGCGACCAGCGGTGCCTCGCTGCCGAACTCGACGCCACGCGCGGCCCCAAGCCACCAGCGCTCGCCTGCGCGCGGCAGCCACACAAGAGCCGCCTGGGGCAGCGCATGTTGCGGCCGCTGCACCGTGGCCGCGGGCCGCTGTTCGATACGCACCATCCGCAAGCCGAGATGCAGGCGCCAGTCGCCCAGCGTCACCCGATCGGCGACGAACACAGCCGACTTCGTGGTGGTGCGTGTCGGCAGATCGGCGGGTGCCGGATCGGGCGCCGGCAACGGAACCCACGGCGCATACAGGTTGCCGCTCAACCCGCGGCCCGCATCGTCGTAAATCGTGGTCGAGTACAGCTGGTTCTGTTCGACCTTGCGCGCGATGCGTTCGGCGCCGAGCGTGAACGCGTGACGGACCGTCGAAATTTCGGCCTCACCCGACCAGATCGCCTTCCAGTGCTGCGTGCGCCGCAGTTCGAAGGCGCGGTAGTCGTACAGCACGTAGCCGCCGTCGGCGCAGAAGTACTGGTACGGCGCGCCGTTGCAGCCGAACGGGAACGCCAGGCTGTCGTCGATGCGGGCGCGCGTATCGCTCACACCCAGCTCAATGCGCGAAGTGGCGTTGAATGACCGGTTCGCGCGCAATGCCAGCAGCGTCGCCTCATTGCGCACAGGCCGGCTCCAGGGCTGCTGGTTGATGTTGGCGGAAACGTCGGCCGCATCCGGCAGCACCGTGCCGCCGAGTAGCTGGAAGCCGGGCACGGCCGGCTGGGCACGCCGCCCGTGCTCGGCGTCGCCCATCAGATCCCAGCCGCCTATGCGGGCATCGAGCGCCAGCGACGCCAAGTCGCGATGGCCTTGGGCGCGGGGCGCGGCGGGCCGCATCTCTTCGTGCGCGAGGTTGACCCGAATTCCGACGGGCCGCGTGTCCGATACCGCGGCGCCGAGGTCCACGCCGACGTACGAGCCGCCGCGCGAGCCCCACTCGATGCGAACGCTGCGCACATCGGCGGGCCGCTTGGCCAGGAAGTTGACGGCGCCGCCCGCACCGACCATGCCACCGGCCAGGGTGCTCACACCCTTCAGCACCTCGATAGCCTCCTTGTTGTCCAGGGCGATGTGCAGTTCGCCCGGAACGACGAAGCCATTGATGCGATACGAACTTCCCAGGTCCAGCAGGAAGCCGCGCAGGTTGAAGTTCTCGTAGTAGCCTGTGGTGGCGTAGCTCTCGCCGATGGCCGGGTCGCGCGCCAGCGCGCCGGCCAGGCTGTGCGTGCCCGGCACTTGCAGCGCCTGCCGGTCGATCACCGTGACCGCGGCCGGTGCCTCATCGGGACTCACCGCTGTGCCAAGCACCGACATCCCGGCCGGCGCGCGCGGCGCGGTGACGAGCACGGGGGCCAGTGATGTTTGCGAATGGCCGGTGACGGGCAAGGCAACGGCGGCCAGCAGTGGAAACAGGCGCATGGACACGCGACTATGCCATCGCATCAACCCATGGCGCGGCGAACTTCCAGGCTCGGCGCTCCAGCGCTTCAATAGCGGCCATCGCCTGTTCCAGGCGCGCCTCGTGCGACCCGGTGAGCACCGCATGTAGCAGTGCCTCGCCATCCAGCCGCTCACGGAAGCGCTTCGTCATCCACTCGCGAACGGCTTCGCCGTCACGCAGACCGTCCTGCGCGAACGGGACGCCTTCGTGATGTGTCACCAGGTAGAGGTCGGCGCGCGGGTGTCCGATGGCTGCCACCTCGGGTGTCGACACCCCCACGTAGCGCTCCTGCCACACGCTGGTGGCGAACGCATCGGTGTCGCAGACCAGCAGCGGCCCGCCGAGCGCGGCCTGCTCGCGCTCCAGCACGCGCTGCGTCGCGGAGATGTGTGCAAACTCCTCGGCCTGCCAGGGCAGTGTGGCGAAGCCGGGCGGTTCGTCGCCTTGCAATTGCGCTTGCGCCGCTGCGTTCGCCAGCTTCTGGACGCTGTACTCCCGACCGTACTCCGGTACCCAGCGCGTCAGGCCCCAGGCGCCGCCCCTGGCGCGCAACCGCTGTGCGAGCGCCTGCGACAGCGTGGTCGTCCCGGTCGATTCGGCGCCCACCACGACCACGCGCAACGCGAGATCGCGCCGCACCGGCGGCGCCAGTTGCAGCCACTGGCCCGCGACGTCGGCGCGCACCGCCGTCGCCGAAACTGGCGCAAGCGTGCGGGCGGGATCCAGCGTGACGGACACGGCGTCGAAGCGGCGTGCCAGTTCCACGCCATATGTTTCGGCAGTGAAAACCGCGGTGACCGGCGGCGCGTTCACTGCCGCCAGCGCCCGCCTCATCAGTTCCACATGCTCGTCCCACACCTGTGCATCGTGATAGTCGATACGCACGTCGTCCATGATGCCGGTGACCGTCACGTTCGTGTGGCCACCGTGGATTTCGCGCAACCAGCCAACGCGTGTGTCCAGTGCGATGGACTCATGGCTCGCCGCCATCACGACCACAGTGACGCGGCCGCACTGCACCGCCGCCGTGTCCACCAGCAGCGTATGGCCCGCATGCGGCGGATAGAACTTGCCGATGACGAGGCCGTGCGCCGTCATGCCGGCTGCCCCCTCGCAGGCAGCCGCCGTTGCCACGCCGCCAAGCCCGCGACGCACAGCAGCAGGAACAGCACATAGAGCGCCGCCGTGAGCGCCAGCGATCGGCTCCAATAGAGTGGGATGGCGATCAGGTCCACCACGATCCAGGCGAACCAACACTCCACGCGCCCACGCGCCTGGGCCCAGGTAGCAAGCAGGCTGAGCGCGGACACCGCTGCGTCAGCCCACGGCGCCGGGCTATCGGTGCCGTGGCGCAGGACCATCGCGCAGCCCCAGGTGGCCAAGGCGCATACAGCAAGGGATGCGCCGATTTCGGCCAGCGGCGCGTTCGACACTGAGACCTCATGCGCGCCCGCGGTCGGCCGCGACCAGCGCCACCAGCCGTAGAAACCCAGGGCCACGAACGCCAGCTGCAACAGCGCATCGGCGTAGAGCTTGGCATCGAGGAACACGACGACAAAGCACAGCACGCTGACGATGCCCACCGGCCAGTTGGCGACGTGCATGCTGCGCGTGAGCCACACCGAGGCCAGGCCCGTGACAAAGGCCAGGATTTCGGGCAGCGAGGCCGTCTGGCCGAAGAGAGTGAGCATGGGCCAATTGTGGCCCGGCGCCAACATGGATGCCGGGTCAAGCCCGGCATGACAACTCCTCACGCCGGCACGACGGCCTCTTATTCCGCCTTGAACCCCGAGGCCTTGATCGGCGTCTCCCACTTCTTCAGGTGCTCGGCCTGCGTGACCGCCAGCTGCGGGCCGGGCGCATGGTTGGGCACGAGGCCGAAGCCGTAGATGCGGTCTTGGATGTCCGGCGCCCTCAGCGCCTCGGCCACCGCGCGATCGATGCGCGCCACCAGGTCGGCCGGCATTCCCGGCGGGCCGTACAGGCCGAAGAAAGCGTCGGCGGTGCTGTTGATGCCGAGTTCTCTCAGCGTCGGCACATCCGGCAGCGCGCGGTTGCGTGCCTCGCCGGTCACGGCCAGGATGCGCACCTTGCCGGCCTTGTGGTATTCCAGCGTTTCGGACGCCGTGTCGACCATCAGCGGCACCTGCCCGCCGATCAGGTCCTGCGCGGCGGGCGCGCCGCCCTTGTACGCGATGTGCGTCAGCGGCACGCCGGCGGCCTGGCTCAAAAGCATGCCTGCGAAATGCGGCACCGTGCCGGCGCCGGAGGTGGCGTAGTTGGCCTTGTCGGGGTTGGCCTTCATCCAGGCCAGCACCGACCGCAGGTCGCCGGCCGGCGCGCCGGGCCCCGCCGTCACGGCGAAATCGAACGTGACGAGGCGGGAGATCGGCGTGAAGTCCTTGATCGGGTCGTACGGCAGGTTGGTGTACAGCCAGGGCGCGATCACCATCGCGCCGCTTGGCGACAGCACCAGGTTCTGGCCGTCCGGCGGCATGCGCTTGAGCTCGCCCAAGATCAGCCGGCCGGCGGCGCCGGGCTTGTTGTCGACCATCACGTTCTGGCCGAGCGACACCTTCATCTTCTCGGCGAGTACCCGGGCGATGGTGTCGGCCGATCCGCCGGGCGGAAAGCCGATCCAGATCTTCATCGTGCGTTCCTGCGCCAGGACGGCGGGCGCGCCGAGAGCGGCGGTGGCGAGGGCGGTGAATTGGCGGCGTTTCATGGGTTCCTTCAGTAACCGGTTAAATTTATCGGTATGCATGCCAACTCGCCATCAGGGCGGACCCGGGCAGAGACAAAAGTACCAAAACGAAGGAGCAGTCCCCATGACCGTCATCGACGTCCACACCCACATGTTCACCACCCGGTGGCTCGAACTGCTGAAAAAGGAAGGCGGCATCTACAACATCCAGACGCGGCCGGACGGGCAAAAGGAAATCTTCCGCGGCAACACGCCGGTGGTGCTGCCGCAAAAAGGCCACTTCGACTGGGCGCTGCGGATCGAGCACATGGACAAGGCCGGCATCGACGTGTCGGTGGTGTCGCTCACCTGCCCCAACGTGTACTGGGGCGGCGAGGAAGTGAGTTGCCGCGCCGCCCGCGAGGCCAACGACAACGTGGCCGACGCGCAGAGCCGCTACCCGGACCGCATCCGCTGGTTCACGTCGCTGCCCTGGGAATACCCGCAGCGCGCCATCGAGGAGCTGGAGCGCACCTGCGCCAAGGGCGCGGTGGGCGTGATGGTGCTGGCCAACGTGGCGGGCATGAGCCTCACCGAGCCGATGTTCGCGCCGATCTGGGCTGAGATCGACAGGCGCGCGCTGCCGGTGCTGGTGCACCCCACCGACCCGCCGGGCGTGGACATGATGGACATGACCAAGTTCGACTTGAGCTGGTCGGTCGGCTTCATGTTCGACACCACGCTGGCCATCACGCGGATGATCTTCGAAGGCTTCTTCGACCAGTACCCGAACATGAAGGTGATCGCCTCGCACGGCGGCGGCACGCTGCCTTACCTGGTGGGACGGTTCGAGAAAGGCGACGAAGTGGAACTGCCGTCACGCCGGCAGATGAAGCGCAAGCCGACCGATTACCTGCGGCATATCTACTACGACAGCATCACGTACGACCTGCGGCCGCTGAAATACCTGATCGAGATCGTCGGCGCCGATCACGTGATGTTCGGCACCGACTGGCCGCATTGGGTGCACGACACGAAGGGCGCGTTTGCGAATACGGCGCAGTTGCCGCAGGAGCAGATGAACGCGGTGCGGTCCGGAAATGCGGTGAAGGTGTTCGGGTTCTAGGCTCACCGTGAGTTTCAAGCGCGCTTCGCCGCACTGCCGCCGCTTTTCGTCTGGGACGGCGTCCTCCTGGTCAGCAGCTCGATCAGTTGCAGGCGGATCGCCGTCGTGATGATCTCGCGCTGACTCCGCTGCAGCATCCCGATCAGCCGCGTCGCGGGACGTCCGGGCAAGGGCAGGACGCACAGGGCCGGGTCGTTGACCCAGTCGGCATTTCGCCAATGCGGAACCATGGTGACGCCAACGTTCTGGCGCACCAGGTCGACGATGCTGGACACCGAACTCAGTTCCAGAATGTCCCGCGGCATCAGGCCCAGCTTGCGCAAGGTCTGCTCGATGCGCATGCCGCTGGGCGTGCGGCGATCGAAGCGCAAGAACGGGTTTTCACGCAGCAGCTTCTTGATGTCGCTGCCCGGCCCGGCCACCAATGAACTGGCAACCACCGTGAGCGGCTCCTTGTAGAGCGGCGTCCACAGCAAGCCCTGGCGTTCCAGCGGCGTGCCTTCGACCATCACGGCGGCGTCCAGCGCCCCGGCCACGACGCTCTTGGCCAGGCCGCTGGACTCCTGCACCACCAGCCGCACATTCAGGCGCGGATAGCGCGGCTTCATGGCCACCACCGTGTTCGACAACAGGCCCATGGCCGACACCGTCGAACCCACGGTCACCGTGCCGGCGATCTCGCTTTCCTCTTCCAGGCCTTGGTGCAACTGCTCGTAGCAATCGATCATCTTTTCGGCGCGGGCGATCAACGCGCGCCCGGCTGCCGTCAACAGCACGCCGCGCCCCGAGCGCTCGAAAAGCTGGGTCTTCAGCTCGGCTTCCAGTGCCCGCATCTGCAGACCGACGGCCGCCTGCGTGAGGGCGACGCGCTGCGCGGCCCCCGAATAGGAGCCCTCTTGCGCCACGGCCAGGACGGTGCGGAGAAATCGGATGGTGCTCATGGGAAGCTAAATAATACCTTTTGGGTTGTGAAAAGAAATATGGATATATTTTTTTGATTGCATGGAGAACAATCTGCCGGCACCCGCAGACTCGAATGAAGATCCATGCCCGATTTACCCGCGCCGACCGATAGCCCCGCAGCATTGCCCTCTTTCGCCGCACAGCGCGCGCAAGCCATCTACGACCTGGGACACAGCACCATCTTCGCGTCGCGCAGCGACCCGCGCTTTTCTTACTGCACCTACGCGCCGCCGCCCACCGGCAACGAACAGCATGCGAAGGCCCTGGTGGTGGTGGTGCACGGCACCGGCCGGGCCTTCACCGAGTACCGCGATGCGTTCGCGCAATTTGCGAGATGGAACGACTGCATCGTGCTGTGCCCGCTGTTCCCCGCCGGTCCGCAAGGCGACGGCAACCGCGACGGCTTCAAGCACCTGCGGGAAGGCGACATCCGCTACGACCGGATCCTGCTGGACATGGTGGATGAAGTCGCCGGCAAGTTCGGCGCCGATTTTTCGCGGTTCGCGCTGTTCGGCTTTTCCGGCGGCGGCCAGTTCGTCAACCGCTTCGGCCTGCTGCATCCGGAACGCCTGTGGGCGTTGTCGATCGGCGCGCCGGGTTCGGTCACCTTGCTGGATTTCAACCAGGACTGGTGGGTCGGCGTGCGCGACTTTGCCGGCCGCTTCGGCCAGCCGCTGAACCTGGATGCGCTGAAGGCCCTGCCGGTCCACATGGTGGCGGGCAAGGCCGACATCGAAACCTGGGAAATCACCCACCAGCCCGGTGGCAAGTTCTTCATGCCCGGTGCCAACGACGCCGGGCGCACCCGGCCGGAGAGGCTGCAAACCCTGCGCAAGTCCTTCGAGGCGGCGGGCGTGCAAGTGCACCTGGACCTGGTGGACAACGTGCCGCACAACGGCCTGGCCTGCGTGGACAAGGTGCAGGACTTCTTCGCCGCCCAGCTCCGCCGCCTGCGGGCCTGAAACGGGAAGGCCCACGATGCTGCGCTTCGTGCTGTCCCGTGTCGCGATGGCCCTGCCGACCCTGCTGATCGTGGCGGTGGCGGTGTTCGTGCTGATCCGCCTGATTCCGGGCGACCCGGCCCAACTGCTTCTGGGCGACCTCGCCGACCCGGTGCGCCTGGGCGAGCTGCGCGCTCGCCTGGGCCTTGACCAGACCTGGTGGGTGCAGTTCGGCCTCTGGGCCGGCCATGCGTTGCAGGGCGACCTGGGCCTGTCCATCACCACCGCCGAGCCGGTCATGCACCTGGTGTGGAGCCGCTTCCTGGTCAGCGCGCAGATTGTTCTGGTCGCCGTTTTCCTGGCCACCCTGGTCGCCGTGCCGGCTGGAATGATCGCCGCCTGGAAGCAGAACCGGCTGCCCGACCTGATGCTGGTCGGCACCGCCACGCTGCTGGTGTCGATCCCCACGTTCTGGCTCGGCCTGCTGCTGTTGCTGTTCTTCGGGCTGAAGCTGGGGTGGCTGCCGGTGGTTGGCTATGTCTCGGTCTGGAGTGACTGGAAATCCGGCCTGCTGTACCTCGCGATGCCGGTCATGACGCTCTTCCTGCACGAGATCGGCGTGTTGATCCGCATGGCGCGAGCCAGCACGCTCGAGGTGCTGCGCCTGGACTACATCACGCACGCGCGCGCCAAGGGCCTGTCCGAATCCGCGGTGCTGCTGCACCACGCGTTCAAGAATTCATTCGGTCCGACCTGGACGCTCCTGGGCCTGGTGCTCGGCAACCTGCTCGGCGGTGTGGCGGTGGTGGAAACCGTCTTCAGCGTTCCCGGCCTGGGCCGGCTGCTGGTGGACGCCATCTTCGCGCGCGACTATCCCGTGATCCAGGGCTGTCTCCTGCTGGTCGCGGTGATCTACGTCGTCATCAATCTGCTGGTCGACCTGTGCTATCCCCTGTTCGATCCACGAGTGCTCGCGGAATGAAGCGCTCCCTGTCCCCCCAAGCGGTGATCGGCCTCGTGGTGATCGGTATCGTCGTGGCAGGGGCGGTGATCGGCCTGTTCTGGACGCCG